>JBCBHT010000086.1:0-24226 GCA_038525335.1 Cyanobacteria bacterium J06621_15
TGTTCCTCGATAGCGGACGTTTAGCAGAAGACGCTCCACCACTGGATTTTTTCAATCATCCAAAGTGCGATCGCGCTCAACAATTTCTAGAAAAAATGCTTTGAATTTATTTTTCTCTCGTCAGAGATAATCAACATCTAAACTTTATATTTTGGTAACATATACTTCACAGTTGATAAGTATAATTGGTTATAGACAGCATAAAACAACATTCCTCACACCACACTATAAGCTCTCTTTCCCTTAATTGGGTGGAGAGCTTTTATTTATTCATGACTACAAAAGATACTCATATTTTTCGGAAAAGCTGCGTATTTTTGTTTGAAGCTTCCGTTCAAAAATCTAGAAAAACGCATCCGTTGCCAAAATCCAACCATCCGTTGCCAAAATTTTTTGACTTAAGGGTTGCAATACAAACATTGACCGGGTTCAGCAAACTGTTTACCATCGGGAAATAATTCTTCTTTCCTACAACCGCATTTTTGACATTTATAAATCACAGACCTGGTTAAAGTAGTTGGATTACCACACCATTCGCAGGGTAGTCCTTGGATTCGCTGAACAATGCTAAAACCAGGTGTCGAGCAATCTGGACAAACACTGTTGATTTTTTCTATCAGGTTGAGAGTAGCTTTTTCAATATTTTTCATCCTTGTGGGATTGTACATCGCTCGCATATCGGTTTCGAGATGTAGTTTACCCGTCGGTGATTGTTCTAAACCTTGATTTATCGCTTCAGTCAATGCTTCTTCCGTAGTAATTCCCTTAATAATCTCGCTGCTATCTTTGGGATAATCGCTCAACATCACACACAAACCATGTTCCGGAAAGCCAATTTTTTCCGCAAAATCAAAAGCTTGTTGTAAATTATCAACTTTCAAATGATTGTGATTCGACTGTAAAGATAATTCCTCCCCAATAATTTCTAAATCGTTTTTCCTATCTAAAAAAATTACAACTTCCCGATTACAAGAAATTAATGGTAAATCAGGATGAGGAATAAAACTTCCTTCACTAGCAATTGCTAAATTTTCACCAGTTAGTAAAAGCGCTTGTTCTGCTTTCATTTTCGCAGCTTCTATTTGACTACCAGGACGCTCTATTTCTCTGGTAAAAGAGCCAAATTTATCAGTATTTAAATTTTCTGGTACTATTACCTTAATACCAAGCTCTTTCTCTAAAAGAGGAGCGATTACTCTCTCTTTTTTGTGCATGGTACCAAGTACGGCTATTCGGTCTTTAAATAATGTTTGACTATTCATAAACACCGTTTATTTAGTCAGTAATTAACATACTACCCTGACATTAATACAGCATACTTTTATTATGCATTAACTGATAGAAAAGGAACACTTTTAGCTAAAACATCATTAACGGGAATATCTTGTTTCTCAGCCCAATACTGACTTAAAAAATGAATTTGTCTCAAACCAACAATTAAATTCAAACCCGGTACGAACAACCACCAAACTACTAAAGGTTCTTTCATTCCAGCATCGGAATAAAGTTTATTTATGGTTTTATACAAGCGAAATTGAGAAATAATAATCCAGACAATACCTAAAAGCGAAAACCAACCGAACCATCCCGGAACATCAGGGTCAAAAATCCTTAGAATCTGCGGAACAGTTACACCCAACAAAAAAGGAGCTAAACAAAGCGTTCCTGACCAACCGTAACCCCTATAGCGCTTCAATTCTTCATGAATAATATATTTGTACCAAGCATAGTAAAGCAGTCCGCTAACTACAGATAAAAAAAGTACTCGACTCAAAGGACGAGGTTTTCCTAGATTTTCGTTAGACATTAAACAAAATTGGATATCAAATATAACTTGTTAACATTACTTAATTTCTCATGAATTGCGAACTTTTTGACCGGAAATTTTGATATTGCAGTTTTCATTAGGATATAACACAGATGAACCTCACCCCCAGCCCCTCTCCTTATAAAAGAGAGGGGTTTTTCATTCAGTAAAATCGCTTAACTAATTTTACAGAAGACAAAGGTTAGTTTCTAAAATTAGACTCATCTTAGATAAGAAAAACTTTTGCAAAAGAATAATGTCAGAAATACCAAAAACTGACAGTTTAAAATACAGGAAATTAACTTTATGGGATTTTTTATTTTCGTTGGTGCTGTAATTACCACTGTTCTTGCAATCATCATTAATAGTTACAACGATTTAGTAAAATACCGCAACCGCTACAAAAATGCTTATGCTCAAATTAACGTTCAATTGCAGCGTCGTTACGATTTAATTCCCAATTTAGTCGAAACAGCTAAAGGGTATATGAAATATGAGAAAGAAACTTTAGAAGCAATTATTTCTGCAAGAAATTCTGCAATCACTATTAGTAGTAGTGCAGCAAAAAATCCTGGTGACTCGAAAAAAATGAAACAATTAAGCAGTGCAGAAGCAGCTTTAAATAATGCACTGAATCGCTTGATAGGTATTACCGAATCATATCCCGAATTGAAAGCAGACAGAGCAATGAGTCAGGTAATGGAAGAATTATCTTCAACTGAAAATAGAATTGCTTTTGCACGTCAAGCTTTTAATGATGCAGTCACTGTTTACAACATTAAACGCGAAGCTTTTCCTAGTAATTTAGTAGCCGATAGCTTTAATTTTACTTCTGCTTATTTGTTAGAAGGAGTTACATCTGAAGTTAAAAATTCTCCTCGGGTTTCTTTTTAAAATACATAATACCTTTCTATATTTTTAATTGATTTTCTAAAATTCATTTTTTCAAAGTATTTGTGCAAAAATATTTATGAATTTCTTTAAACATCAGGATAAAGCACGCCAAAATACACAGCTGTTATTCGGGTTGTTTGCACTATACATACTTACGATGATATTCGTAATTTATAATTTTGTGATGTTGGTGCTTATTTTCTCCTACAGTACCCACAATACTGATGTAACAACATTTATTTGGTGGAATCCAACTGTATTTTCTCGCGTATCGCTAGTAACGATAGGGTTTATTACTCTAGCAAGCTGCTACAAAATGATTAGTTTACGTCGAGGTGGTTCAGTTATTGCTAAAGATTTAGGAGGAAGGTTAATACTCGCTGAAACTGACAGCGAACAAGAACAGCAGTTATTGAATATTGTAGATGAAATGGCTATTGCTTCGGGTATTCCCGTACCCAAAGTCTATTTACTTTATAGAGAACCTAGTATTAACGCTTTTGCTGCTGGTTTTTCCCTGAATGATGCAGTAATTGGTGTTACCCGTGGTTCAATCGAACAACTCAACCGGGATGAATTACAAACTGTAATTGCACATGAATTCAGTCATATTCTCAATGGTGATATCCGAATTAATTCATTATTAATAGGTTTATTACACGGAATTTTATTAATTTTCATTACCGGAAAAGTAATTACACATATTCGCTTTAACGGTGAAGAAGATTGCAGCTTGTGGCCATTTGGTTTTATGTTGATGGCAATCGGTGGTATCGGACTAATTTTTGGTCGCTCAATCCAAGCTGCTGTTTCCCGTCAGCGAGAATTTCTTGCTGATGCTTATGCTGTACAGTTTACCCGTAATCCCGACGCTATTTCCGGAGCATTACAGAAAATTCAACAAATGGATTCGCGTTTATTG
Organism: Cyanobacteria bacterium J06621_15; assembly: GCA_038525335.1. Classification (GTDB taxonomy): domain Bacteria; phylum Cyanobacteriota; class Cyanobacteriia; order Cyanobacteriales; family Nostocaceae; genus Rivularia. The sequence continues at coordinate 3,624 of JBCBHT010000086.1, forward strand.
ACACCAAAGGCTGAAGCTGTAAGCCATATATTCTTTGGTAATGCAGTCAGTATATTCTTTTTCAAAGAACAGTTTGCTACTCATCCATCAGTTCCAATTAGAATTCGTCGCGTTAATGGAACAAAAGTAAAAGTAAAAAAAACTTCAGCTTCGTCTCGTAATTCATTGAAAAAAGACTCTAATAACAGCAATGACCCAACTTCAAAACCCGAAAAAATAATAAATAAAATCGGTACCGTTACACCAAATAATTTTGATTTTACCCAACAATTATTAGCAGAATTACCCGAATATTTAAAATTAGGAATCCGACAAACAAAAACAGCACAATCGATATTATTTGCTTTAGCTTTAGAAAATCAAGATTCTCAAATACAAGAAAAACAACTTACCTGGCTGCGTCAAACTCAACCAGAAGAAGTCGTAAGTTCATCTATAAAATTTAATCAAGAAATCGCTGAATTGGATTCTAATATTTACTTACCGCTAATAGATTTAACAATACCCGCACTCAAACAACTCTCCCCAAAAGAATGCCAAAGAGTATGTAAATGCGTTAAAGGTTTAGCATTAGCTAAAGGACAAGCATCGGTACGAGACTTCGCAATAAATTTAATACTTTGGCATCGCTTGCAGCCTATATTAGAACCAGATTACAAAATTACGATAAAATTAAATTCCATCGCAGAAATTTGGTCAGATTGTTTATTAGTCCTATCAGCAATAGTGCAAATTGGAGAAAATAATCCTGATTCAGCAGCCTACGCATTTAGTTCCGGTGTTTTTCAACTTTCAGGTGCAGCACAACAAGAAAAACCAAAAGCACCACTCAAATGTAGTTTTTCACAACTTAAAAAAAGCATTGAAAATCTTCGTCAAGCCACACCAAAACTAAAACAAACAGTAGTTGAAGCCTGCGCTTATACAGTTTTAATAAACAATAAAATTACCGACCAAGAACAGGATTTATTAAGAGCAATTGCCATGACATTAGATTGTCCTATGCCGCCATTTTTAAACTCAAAGCGAAGTAATTAAAAATAATCTAAAAAAATGTAGAGACGTAGCATTGCTACGTCTCCCAACACTAAAATATTTAATTACATTGAAGGCTCTGCCTTCTATATATGATTACCATGCAGAGCATGGTAACAAGAAAAAAAGTAACCTTTAACCTTTGACCTATAACCTTTAACCTGTGTTCACCCTTGAGAAACCTGTGCTTCCAACTTCTCTTTATCCTGACGACGCTTCTTAGCATAAAGCTGAATAGTTGCAGCCATCGCAATAACTAACCCAAAAATTCCCCAAGCTGTAATATCAGTAGGAAGATTATTCTTAAACACTGCCAATAACACAATCACCACTAACATTACCGTAGGTGCTTCATTCAAAGCGCGTAATTGCTGACTACCCCATTTACATTCACCTGCTGCTAACTGCTTCATTAGCCGCTTGCAGTAATGATGATAGCCAATTAATAACACCACAAAAGCCAGTTTGACATGTAACCAAGGCTGTTTTAAAACTTCTGGTTCAGTTGATAGCAAACCAATCGCCATCAATACCGTTACAATCATTCCTGGGGTGGTAATAATACTGTAGAGACGTTTCTCCATGATTTGATATTGATTTTTCAATATCGTGCTTGCTGGTTCGGGTTCTTGTTCGGCTTCTACGTGATAAATAAACAAACGTACTAGGTAAAACAGCCCAGCAAACCAAACAACAATACCAACGATGTGAAATGCTTTAAACCAGGAATAAGCCATAAATCGTATACCTTTATAAACTTCATTTTAAAGGGGCGATATTAATATTAGGTTACGCCAAAAACTTTTAATCAACTTGTCATAAATGCTTAATAAATGAAGAAATACGAACTTTAGTCTTGCTAGGATTAACTTTGGGATAATGTGTTTTTTTATGTAGATATCTATCTTTACCGTTCCCTAACTATCGGCTTTTTATCAAAATGCAATCCGAATTCAACTTTTTTCAGCAATGGTATCCGGTTTCTCCCGTTGAAGATATAGACCCCCAAAAACCAACAGCAGTAACTGTTTTAGGGATTCGTTTAGTAATTTGGAAGCCTAGAACATCAGATTATCAAGTGTTTTTAGATAAATGTCCCCATCGTCTCGCACCTTTGAGTGAGGGAAGGGTTGATGAAAAAACTGGTAATTTGATGTGCAGCTACCACGGTTGGGAATTTGACCATCAAGGAACTTGTACCCGCATTCCCCAAGCTGAAAATCCAGAAATTATTGCTAAAAATCAAAAAAATCTTTGTGCTGTTAGTTTACCGGTACGTCAAGAAAATGATTTATTGTGGGTTTGGCCCGATGCAAATTCACCACAGCTAGCTGAAGAAACCCCATTACCTCTTTCACCCCAAGTTGATGCGAGTAAAGGTTTTGTTTGGTCTTCTTACGTCCGCGATTTAGAATATGATTGGCAAACTCTGGTAGAAAATGTTGCAGACCCCAGTCACGTTCCTTTTACCCATCATGGCGTACAGGGAAATCGAGAACAAGCTGTACCCATACCATTAAAGATTATTGAATCAACTGCGAATTTAATTGAAGCAAATTCTGAAGGAAGGTTTAATACTACCATTACTTTTGAACCTCCTTGTCGTTTGGAGTATACAATCCGTGTAGGCAACGAAGGTAAACAACTCGGATTGATAACATATTGCATTCCAACCTATCCAGGTAAATCAAGAATTGTCGCTCAATTCAGCCGCAATTTTGCAGTAACTTTGAATAAGTTCATACCTCGTTGGTGGAGTCATATCAAAATCCGCAATCAAGTCATCGACGGTGACATGATTATCCTGCATCAACAAGAGCATTTTCTTCAACAAAGACAATCAGCAGAAAGTTGGAAAACAGCTTATAAATTACCTACTAGCGCTGACTGTTTGATAATTGAATTTCGTAATTGGTTTGATACATATTCCCAAGGAAAATTACCTTGGGACAAAGCTGGGATTCAAGTTCCACAAAATTCTATCTTAAAAATCAATAATAACCGTCAAGAATTACTTGACCGTTACACCCAACATACTCTAATTTGCAGTAGCTGTAGAAAAGCTTTGAAAATTTCGCAGCGTTTACAAGTATTTTGTGTAGGATATTTTGCAATTATTATTTCAGTTGTTGCGACTCTTCCCGATGCATTTAGAATCAAATTCGGTTTACCTTTGATGCTAAGCGGCTTATTAAGTTTAGCTGCTTTTACTTGGCTTAAATTTTGGTTAATTCCTAAATTTTATTTTCAAGATTATCTTCATCCAGAGAAAGATTAGATACGGGAATTGGAGAATAGTAAGCAGTAAAAATAACAATATATTTTTTATTTATTATTTGGCGATTTAGATAATAGGCACATACTTTAATCCAAACAGTATTATGTGGTTAGAATCAAATTAATCGCAAATTATTTGAATATAAACTTAGGTTGCAAATATAAAATATTAATGTACCAGTCCCGTACTTATCGTTACTTTTTCTTGCTCCCCATGCTTATCTTCTATCATTTTCTTAGAATATTATTAAAGATAAGTATAAATACTCAATAAATATATTTATGGTTGGGATAAGCTATCTCACTTTTATAGCTATACCCAATCGTGATTAAATAAAATGAAAATCGGGATATTATATCTGAGAAAGCTGACATATGCGATTAGTATTTGACTAAAGATATATTTTGGAAAGAAACAATAGAACCATTGCTATATTTGTCTTTAGCATGTCAATTAATTCGTTGTATTATAGAATAGTAATATTTCTTAATAAAAATTTCATACTGATGATTTTATGTTTTTTTAATAAACTCAGTCTTGGGGGAAGTGACCCTTGGGTAACGCTGTCATAGTATTAGTGATAGGAGTACTGGACAGGAGGTAATTTATATCGATAGTACTCATTTAAGTCAAGAACTGAAGTCTAATAAAATTAGGGGTGTAAGGTCTATGCCCTTCAAAATCCTCATAGTAGATGACCATCTAGGTACTTGTCTATCTATTAGCGACTATTTAGAACTATCTGGGTACCAAGTAATCACAGCCAATGATGGTCAAGAAGGTCTAAAGATGGTTAACGAACACAATCCAGACCTGATTGTGACGGATATTATTATGCCACGAATGAATGGGTACGAACTCGTTCGTAACGTGCGTCAACAAGCACATTTTCGTTTATTACCCGTAATTTTGCTAACAGCAAGAACCCAAACACAAGAAAGAATTTTGGGTTATCAATCTGGGTGTGATTTATATTTACCAAAGCCTTTTGAGCTTGAAGAATTAGCAGCTGCTATCAGCAATCTTTTAGAACGAAGCCAGATAATTCAATCCGAGTATCGATTATCCTTGCGAGAAAAACTTAAAAAAGGTGATTCTCACAGTGAAGCAGATTTTTATAATCACAAACAAGCTCCTAACTATGAATCTTTAACCACTAGAGAACAAGAAGTTTTAGAAATTTTAACTCATGGATTTTCTAACGCTGAAATTGGCTATCGTCTTCATTTGAGTCCTCGAACTGTAGAAAAATACGTTAGTAGTTTGTTGAGAAAAACAGATACCAGCAACAGAGCAGAATTAGTGCGTTTTGCAATGGAACACAATTTAGTTGAGTAAAGCATAATCAATTCAATAAATTGTGTAGAGACGTAAAATTTTACGTCTCTAATTTTAAATATCAAAAAGTACGCAAGTTATCAAAGATTTTACTTGTTAATTAGCAGTTGACTGAGTATAAGAATTGCTTCGATTTATTTGGGTTTTAGGTAGTGGTTTCCAGTAGCTAGCAACTAAACCAACCATTAACCACCATATAGTATTTACCTGGGGACGATACCATACAGTATCAACTAAACCGTGACCCATCATACCTACTAAAGCAACTATTCCGGCAATTAACCACAACCCTTCTATATTTCTTTGTTGTCTCAAACGTCGTAACTGTACAAAACCAGAATTAAATGTAACAACCAGCAGCCAAAGAAAACAGAACAAGCCAATCAAACCTGTTTCAACAGCCACTTCAAGCAAAACTGAATAAGCGCTAAGAGCGGTAAAATTAGGACGTTGGTAATAAGGGTAAATTTTATTGAATGCGCTATTACCCGGTCCAATACCAATTACTGGTCGGTCTTTAATCATTTCTATAGCAGCCATCCAAACATTAATTCGGAAATTATTACTGCTATCACCTCTACCAGCAAAAATACTCAAAACTCTGTCTCGAACGGGTGGTACAAATAATACTGCTAAAACAGACACTATTCCTACGCTTACTAAAAGAATTGGTAGCGACCAAGTACGCCAAAAAGGAGGCATATCAATACTCCACCAATATAACAGTAAGACTAAAAGTACTAAAAACGATGCTACTAAACCAATCCAACCACCGCGACTAAAAGTAAGAACTAAACAAGCACTATTTACAACAAACATAGTGATTGCTAAAGCTTTTTTAGGTAAAGTACGCCATGCAAAAATAGCAACAAAACTCAAAATTACAGCAGGAAGAATATATCCAGCAAGTAAATTAGGATTACCTAGATAACTGTATATCCTTGTGGTTTTAGATAAAGTTGATTCTGGGTCTACCCAAGTTGCTAGTGCTTTTGCACCGAAAAACCATTGTCGCAATCCGTTAACGCTAACAATTAAAGATATGTGTAGATAAACTGTAATTAAGAAAGAACGAACACGAGAAGATTTGAGTAATCTTGCACAAAGAGCAAACAACAATAAATATAAAGTTAGTTTTGTCCATCCTGCAAATGCTGCTTTTTTAACTGGTGATAGTGCAGTAGCTACACTAGCGATTCCCCAATAAAGGAAAATGAGTAAATGTATTGGTGTAATTCCTGTAGCATTTTCAGCCGGTTCATCTGAAGCGGTTAGTAGTAACCAGAATCCGACACAAGCTACAAGCAGTAAACCGGTTAATGCATTGGAAACGAAAGGAGCCAAGATATATACAAGACTTAATAATGCAACTGCAATTGCATCCCCCCAGCGAAGTAAAATGCTAGTCTGCCGCCAAGAACTTAACAGTCCAACAGAGAGACGGTATAAATAGCTGGAAGTAATATACTGCTTTAGGGGAAGAGAAGATAAAGTTAATTGTTGCCAAAAGAAATCCATACAGTTCGAGCCTTAGTCAATTAGCATCGAGCGAAAATCATGGACTAATAATAATGTGCTTAGTCCAAAAAAAGTAATAATGTAGACTGCATTTAGGAAATTTTTAATCAAATAATTAGTTAGAGAACTAATTAAATATTAATCAAGTTTCCATTTTGCTGTGGTGGTAATAGTTTTGTCCTTAACTATTACCACTTACCCATCAATCATTACAAATTACCTTTAATCCGAAAAATTTCTTCGATGCTAAGACGGAGATTGTTGGGAAAGCAGCGAATAATCTGCATGAATTCTCGGCATATTTAAGCATTCGTATCTTGTACTACTTCAGTACTACCTTGGTCTAAGGGTAAAGAAAGTACGTAACGATATCCCGATTCAGGGGAACCTTGAATTGTGATATCTCCTCCATGTAGCTCTGCTAACTGACAGCTAAGCAATAAACCCAAGGTTTCGCGAGATACTCCAGATTGTGGTTTATTTTCACCGTTGGAAGAATCAACAGCAATTCCACTTGAAGAAATATTTTCTGTAGTTTGAAAATTGTCGCTTCTTGAAGGATTACCACCAAAGCTGTCTTTGCTTTCGAGATTTTGGTGAAAAGCTGAATTAATATCGGATGCGAGTTCCATAGAAGATATTTGAGAAAGACGGAAATAGGGGTCTACTTCGGTAATTCCTTCTCCCAACCAAGGATGAGAAACCCAAATGGTCAGCAACAGCGCATCTTCTTTATAAGAAACATGAATTCTTACAACACTACCCGTTGCAGAAAGCTGAATCACGCTGAAAATCAGGTGATACAAAATTTGCCGGACTTTATCTTTATCTAATGGCAAAATACGATTTCGTCCGGGTTCTATGGATAAACGAATATCTTGCTCGCGACGTGCTGCAGCTTCTTCTAAGGTATTGATAGCTTGCTGACAAAGCATTTCAATATCTACAGGAGCTAAGTTTAACTCGGTATTAGTATCATCCATGGAACCAAGTTCAGAAATCTCGTTGACCAAGGAAAGCAAATACCTACCACTATGCTGAATAATTTCGAGATATTCTCTTTGCTTAGTTGTCAGAGGTCCGTAAATTTCCCGTCCTAAAACACTAGCCATACCAAGGACTGATGTTAACGGAGTACGTAACTCTTGAGTTAATTGTCCTAAAAGCTGCAATTTCAACTGACTGGTAAAAACCGAGTCTTGAAAATTTGGAGCGCTGATTTTGATTTCGGAGGTAGTAGTTTCTTCCGAATTAGTTGTTGTGTTAGAAGAAATACTCTTTGCTGGAACTGCTTGCAGCAATCGGTTCCGCTCAAATTCACTCATGCTCCAGCGAGCAATAATCTGGAGAAACTCGATGTCGCGGGTAGTGAAATTGCGCGTTTTTAAATCCATTACCGCTAATGCACCCAAACAGTAGCCTTGAGCATCAATCAGCGGTACTCCTACGTATGCACGAATTCCATAATCCTGCACCAGCTTACCATTAACAAGCTCTACTTTATCTAGCTTGTGAGTATCGTTTATCACTACTATCTGTAAACTTTCTACTACTTGGGTACAGAAAGATTCTTGTCGTGATAGTTGACGGGTTTGTGCTAACTGATTCATTAGTCCCAAGCGGGACAAACCCACTGCTGACTTAAACCAATGACGTTCGTTATCTACAAACCCCAAAATCGAAATCGGTGCTTCGAGGAAGTGGGCAGCAGTTTGAGTCGCTTCTTCAAAAACCGGAATTGTTTCTGGTTGCCGCAAGCCTAACTTCAATAATGCTTGAAGCCTTTGCTGGTCTTGATTTTCAGGGGTTGCCCAACCATCTTTATGGGCAAAAATTTTGTTTTCAGGCTCTAACATTACCACTGCTACCTTAATATTTTTTGGAAACTGTTTTTCATGTAACTTTTGTTTGTCGAGTCTTTACTATTCTTAAGCATTCCCCAAATTCACCTCAGACAAACAGCTTGTTGAATTTTTTTTCCCGAGAAGGGAAGTTTATATAGTTTCGAGCATGTAGTTTGAGTAGTTTCTGGGCTAATAAGTCAATGCTGTAAATAGTCGTTATATCCGTTGTGTCTTATGGTTAATAGATAAAATTATCACCATCAAACATTCTTGTTAAAGATTATTTTTTGACATATCAAATCATGACCGTGGGTCTACTGATTTTTCGATGAATCATGTTTTTTATAGTAAATTTACTGTTGTCGTTATGATTAGGAAAACTATCAATGGTAATTAGTTAATCCATTAGATAAAGTCAATTTTATTCATAGATAGCCTCAAATGTTTTGAGTATTTTCATCTACTTCTTTGCAGAATTTTCATTATTGAATAAAAAAGACGATAAATTTTTCATAAATTAAGGCAATTTTATAAGATACGGGGTTTTGAATCTCAATCTATGAAGGCTAAAGTAAGGTTTTATCTATGTATTACTCGGCACTCAAGCATTTTTTGATTGGTATTATAAACAAAAATAGATGATTATTGATGATTAACTACTGCAAAAATCATTCAACTGATTGTCATAAAAATAAGACAAAATGAGATAAAAAATAGCAAAGTATCAGTCAATTATTGAAGTTGTTACAAGATAGAATTAAATAGAATCTCATAAAATTAATACAAAATTTACACAACCTTCATATTTTTTGTTTGCTGATTTGTAAGTAGTTAGTCATAAATAGATAAGACATGTATAAAAAAAAGATTTTTAATCAAAGAGGCTGCGGATTATATGAGTAATGAAAATGTGAAAATTCCCTTTGTAGACTTAAGTTTGCAGCATCAATCAATTAAAAAAGAAATACAGCAAGCAATTGAAGATGTATTGGAGCGGGGAGATTTTATTTTAGGCAAAGCAGTATGCGATTTTGAAGCGGAATTTGCTGCTGCTTCTGGTGCTAAATATGGCGTTGGTGTTGCTAGTGGTACTGATGCGATTGCGTTAGGTCTGCAAGCTTGTAACATAGGTACTGGGGATGAGGTGATTCTTCCTGCAAATACTTTTGTGGCAACCTTGATTGGAGTTTTACGTACTGGTGCAAAACCAATTTTTGTCGATTGCGACCCAGACACTGCTTTAATAGATTTAGCAGCAGCAGAAAATGCAATTACACCAAATACGAAAGCTATTGTTCCAGTACATCTGTACGGTCAAGTAGTATCTCCTAAAAAATTAATAGATATTGCTCAAAAATATAATCTCATAATTTTTGAAGATGCAGCACAAGCTCATTTAGCTCATAGAGATGGATATCAAGCGGGTTCTTTAGGAACAGCAGCAGCTTATAGTTTTTATCCTAGTAAGAATCTGGGTGCATTTGGAGATGGTGGAATATTAGTTACGAAAAACCAGGAAGTTGCACAAAAAATGTGCCGCTTGCGGAATTATGGTGCAGCGAAAAAATATTACCACGTAGAGCCAGGAACAAACAGCCGTTTGGATACTTTACAAGCAGCAATACTGCATAAAAAGTTACCTCATTTAGCAGGGTGGAATGCTAGTCGTCTGGAAATAGCGACTCTGTACGATAGAGAATTAGAACCTTTGAATCCGTTGGGAATTACTCCCATGGAAAATCAAAGTGGTAACGGACATGTTTATCACCTTTATGTGATTAAGGTAGATGAGCAATGTCCTTTACAAAGAGAGGAAATTCAGGAAAAACTCGGAAGTATGGGAATTCAAACTGGAATTCACTATCCAATTCCCTGTCATCTCCAGCCTGCTTTTAAGGATTTAGGTTATGAAATGGGAGACTTTCCTCATTCTGAAAAGTTAGCACAGCAAATATTATCTTTACCCATGTATCCCGGTTTAACTAACAGTCAAATTAAGGAAGTGGTAACAGCAATTGCATCAGTAGTTAGCGAACGACAATATAAATTGCTTCATGTTTAATCATGTTTAAAAAGTGATTGTTTGGTGATTAGTGAGTTGTCAGCAGAATTAGATTGGGCTTTATATCTGAATTTGATTTTAAAAATTTTTAGATAATAATTTTGTATTTGATTGTAATAATTCTATTGGATCAGCACTTACGCAATTGTCATAACACTTGGCTGGTGCGTGACACTGAAAGCATTATTACTACGTTCAACATTAATCAAAGTGTCACAGCACCCTACAACAAAAATGTACCGGTTGCGTAAGTCCTATGAATGTAATTGCGGGAACTTTAATCCAAAATCCAAAATCTAAAATCCAAAATAAATCGACTGCTGACATTTTTACCTTTGAAGTATACAAAGTTAATTAACTGAAATTATGTTAACTCAGCATCAAGAAAAACCATTAATTCCGCCGCAAATATTTTATTTGGCGATACTAGGTATATTAGTTTTGCTGTATGCTCCTTTATTAAATCACTGGTTTGATGGGTGGATAAATAAAAATATCAGTACGGAACACGAGTATTTTAGTCACGGTATTATTGGCTTTCCATTTGCAGCTTATCTCATTTGGTTGAATCGCAAACAATGGGTAAGGTTGCCAGATAAAACTCATATCTCGGGTGGAATATTATTAGCATTAGGAGCAATTTTTTATTTAAGCGGGGTAGGTGAGTGGGTAAACCTTTCTTTTCCAATAATATTAACTGGACTATGTATATGGTTAAAAGGAATTAGAGGTTTAAAATTACAGGCTTTTCCCTTACTATTAATTCTGCTCGCAACTCCTAATTCTTTGCCTTATTTGATTGCACCTTTTACCTTACCTTTGCAAAGTTTTATTGCTGGAACTGCTGGCTTTATTGTTAACCAATTTGGTTTAGATGCAGCGGTCGATGGAATTAATATATATGTAAATCAAAGGATTGTAGAAGTAGCACCATACTGTGCGGGTTTAAAAATGCTATTTACTACTGTCTATGTTGGTTTGATTTTACTTTACTGGACAGATAATTTATCTTCGAGACGTAAGAGTATTTGGTTTTTATCAACAGCAGTAATTATCAGCGTTACCGCAAATATAATTCGCAATACTTTACTTACTTTTTTTCACGGAACCGGAAAGGATGGTGCTTTTCACTGGTTACATGATAGCTGGGGAGGAGACCTTTATTCCGCTTGTATGTTACTAGTATTAATACCAGTGATTAATTGGATTGACAGCTATTTTTCTGAAGATTCGGAGACAAATTTAGACGAAGAAGTTCAGTGAATAGTCTGTTGTCAATACAGCAGAATAGGTAAAGTACTGTTGGAAATACTGAACCCAAAATGCCAGTATAAAAAGTACAATTTTGTCTTTTGTAGTTAATAGTTCACTCAATGATTTCCCTTTCCCGATTTTTTAAGGAACGTCAGTTTTTACAGATAGCAGCGCTGTTAATTTTAGTGCTGCTACTGGCGATAGGGGCATTACCAGGATACCTAAGTAAAGGCGATTGGGAATGGAAAGAACCACCACCTATTGTCAACCTTGGAGAAATAAAACAGCTACGCAAAACAGGTTTAACATTACCTGGTTGGAAAATTGCTCAACAGCAAGAGCAGAAACTGGGTTCTGGGAAATGGTCTGTGCAAGTCATGGAACAAGAGGATAAAAGCCAAACAGCTATATTGCTGTTGCTACCTCAGAATGGACCGAAAGACCAACCGCAGGTCGAATGGACGGAAATTGATAGTTGGGGAAGAATGCAGTGGGGGGAGTGGCAGATTGGTCAATATAGAGAAGCCCAGTTCGCGCTTGAAGAGCCGCAATCCAAAGATAAAACTGAGGTAAAAGCAAGGTTTTTTCGTGCATTCAGCAAAAAGCAAACTTTCGCGGTTTTGCAATGGTATGCAATGCCAAAAGGTGGACATTTTTCACCTTTAAACTGGTTTTGGGCAGACCAGTTAGCACAGTGGCATAAACGGCGCGTTCCTTGGGTTGCTGTTAGTTTATTTATTCCAATGGAGCCTTTAGGAGAAGTAGAAACAACCTGGGAACAAGTAAAGTCTATTGGTCAAGAGGTGCAGAGTCGATTATTCAATTTCAATTCTTGATAGAGACTTAGATACTATGCAGTCTTAGCAATATTGTTAAGAGCTGAGGTTATAATTTTCGTACAAAATATGTATGAGAATTAATTAAGTCTTTTTTTTGAAGTTTTAAAAGTTTTAGAAGTGTTAGTAAGTTTAGAAATTTGAGAAATTTTAGAAATAGTATTTTATAAATTTTTGAGAAATTTTTTACAAATTAGTCAAAATACCGCAAATCTATTTTTACGTCTTCAATCAGCGATTGTGAAGCACAAATGTTTAGAACTCAATTACGTCATATGCGTAGATTCAACGCCTTTTTTGTTGCCAGTCTTCAAATAAGTGTTTTTTTTGCAACAGCTTCCCAACCCATTTTTGCTCAAATACCTGAAGAACAACTACCTCGACTACAGAACCCCGCAGGACCTCCTCCTGCACCTCCACCCGATACAGAATTTTTACCTCCATCCCCTTTGAACAACGATGGAGAGATTTCACCTTTATTTACGAGATATCTTCTGGGAACTGGAGATGGTATTGGCATATTTGTAGAAGCACCACAGGGTCGCTACCGTTTGGGAGCGGGAGATGGAATCACTGTAATAGTGCAGCGTTTCCCCGACTTAAGCTTTCAAGCGCAGATAAATAGAGAGGGTAATGTTGTGGTTCCTTTAGCCGGAACAGTGTCTCTCCAAGGTTTGACTCTAGAACAAGCTCAAGCCAAAATTCGTGCCGTCTTAAATCGTTTTGTAGTAGAACCAAGCGTTACAGTAGCATTAGCCGCACAACGTCCTCCTTTGAATTTCCAGACGAGGGTAGACATAGAAGGTAATATCGCAGTACCTAGAATAGGAAAATTATCGGTCAAAGGTTTAAGCCTTGAAGAAGCACAAGAAAAAATTCGTTTGAGTTTGAGTAGAGTTCAAGTAGACCCTGTTGTCACGATTTCTTTGATAGCACCACGACCCGTTCAAGTAAATGTTGCTGGAGAAATAACTAGACCTGGAGTTTATCCCGTAGCTTCGGTAACACCAAGCGTTCTTGATGTTTTGCGAATCGCTGGGGGTTCTACTCAAACGGCAGATTTACGGCAAATCCAAGTACGTCGCAAACTGCTGGATGGTACGGTGGTGTCGCAAAATATTGACTTTTACACTCCCTTACTCAACGGTGGTAATTTTCCCTCATTGCGTTTACAAGACGGAGATTCAATCATCATCCCGCGTCGAGAAGTTGGTATAGATGATGGTTATGACCGTAATGTTGTAGCGCGTTCATCTTTAGCACAACCGGTAATTAGAGTTCGCGTATTAAACTATGCTTCCGGAGGAATAATTACTCAAACTTTACCCAACGGAAGTAATTTTATTGATGCTTTAGGAAGTGTGAGCATTCCTCGCTCTGATTTGAAAAGCATTGCTTTAGTACGCTTTGATTCGGAACAAGGTAGAGCTGTTACCCAAAAACTAAATGCAAGGGACGCTCTTAGAGGAGATGCATCTCAAAACGTAGCTTTGCAGGACAACGATGTTATTGTTGTTGGTCGAAATCTGATTGGTAAAATTACCAACGTTCTTTCAAATGTAACTAGACCTTTTCTTGATGTTCAGTCTTTTGTCCGCTTTTTTGAAGCATTCACTTTTTAGATATCAATTTAGATTTTAAGAATTAGATATTAATCAGAAAATACTGATATTAATTATGTTTCTCGCCCCTAAAATTTGTATCTATCTTTGCCATGACTCCACCAATTGTTAAACGCTATTTAATTGCTTTTGATAAATACAAATGGGTAGGATTAGCGAGTTTTGGTTTAGTTGTTGCCGGGTCAACGCTATTAGCCGTACAGCCAGAACCGCCTGCTAAATTCACTGCCAGCGGAGCCTTAGCTTATACCCTTCCGCCAGTTAGTTTTTCTGCAACTGGTAGTGAAATTCAGCAAAAAGGTTTAGCATTATCAAAAGACGTTTTAATACAGGACAAAATCATTGAAGCTGTAGCCAAAAAAGTCAATGTCAAACCGAAAAAAATCGGCAAAAATCTTGCAGTCAGCGTCCCAGAAATTGGAGCAGACGGACAGTTAAGTGCTGGTTTTATTACTATTAAATACCAAGATACCGATAAGAAAAGAGCAGCACAAACAGTGTTTGCTTTGATGGAAGAAATGGTGGAATTGAGTGGCAAGAGAAATACTGATAGATTACAAAAAATCATTGATAAAATTGAGGAAAGACTGCCACTTGTTACTAAGGAATTACAGGAAGCTGAAAAGAAATTAGAACAGTATGACAAGATAGAACGACCGGCAATTTTAGCTGCTGAGAATGGCAGTTTGCTTAACACAATTACAGGTAGCCAAAATCAACAAAGGCAAATCAAACTAACTGTTTCTGGTATTGATGCTCAAATTCGCAGTTTGCAGCAAAGATTAGGTTTAAGCGCTCAACAAGCATATACTTCCTCTGCTTTAAGTGCAGACCCAATTATTGCCAACCTACGCAATCAAATTTATCAAGTTGAATCGCAAATGGAGGTTTTGAGAAAAGACTTACGTCCGGGTCATCCGACTATGGTTCAATTGATTCGTCAAAAAACTGCTTACGAGCGACTGTTGCAAGAACGTGCTACAGAAGTAGTCGGTGGTGTTGGTAATACTGCTCCTCTCCCTAATGTTTCTGGTGTCCGGGCACAAAGTAATTTAGACCCTGCACGACAGCAGCTTGCAAATCAATTGGTAGCTTTACAAACCCAGCGAGAAACTTTACAAAGACAACTGCTTGATTTGGTGCAAGAACAAACTAAACTACAGCGAGATTATGCTCTCATTCCTAACAAGCAATTAGAACGTTCTCGCTTAGTGCAGCAAGTAGGTTTAAAAAAAGCCGTTTACGACCAGATGCAGGCAAAATTAGCCGATGCTAGAACCGCAGAAGCAGAAACAGTAAGTACTTTAGCTCCTGCTCAACTACCAGTAGTTAAGCAAGAAGAATCATCTGCTCAAAGCGTACCCGTAACTTTAGGTATCGGTGGTTTTTTAGGGTTATTAATTGGTGGTGGGGTAATCTTCTTACTAGGTTCTCTCGAAGGTACTTTCAAAACCAAAGAAGACATTCGCAACGCACTCAAGCAGCGAGAAGTTTTGCTGCTCGCAGAATTGCCTATAATGCCAGTTGAAGACCCCAACCAAGACCTTGTCCCAGTGGTGCTTTCTCCCGAATCTCCCTACATGGAAATATTAGAAAAATTCCGTTCAAATGTACGTCGAGTTGGTGGCAAAAAAGTCAAAGCCGTATTGGTTACTAGTACGAGTAGCTTAGAAGGTAAAACCACAAGCGCTTACAACTTAGGAATAGCATCTGCTCGGGCTGGAAAACGAACAATAATTATCGAAACAGATTTGCGATCGCAATCTTTGTGTGAATCTTTAAATATAAATTTAGATCCAGATGCAAGCCTTGAACCCCTGCGATACTACGGTAGCAGCGAATCCATTCGTCTGGTTCCAGATGTCGAAAATTTATACATAGTACCAAGTCCAGGACCAATACGACAATCAGCCGCAATCTTAGAATCAAGCGAACTACGGCGACTAATCGAAGATGCTAAAGAACGTTTTGATATGGTAATTGTAGATACAACGCCATTAGGGTTATCAAACGATGCTTTGCTAATTCATCCTTACACCGACGGTATGATAATGGTAGCCCGACCAAATTACACCCAAGAAAGTATATTTGGTGAAGCTCTTGATGAATTAGTTGAATCTGAAATGGGGTTATTAGGAGTAGTTATTGATGGTGCAGATATTGCTGTAGCTGCTGAAAAATCCAATTCTTATTATGAGGAAGAAGAAGCGGATATTATACATCCCGAAGAGTATTCGGGAGTGCATCGGAATTAAGGTAAAGGGTTAAGAGGTAAAAGGTGTGAAGAATTTGTGATTATTGACATCCAATTTTTAATTACAAAATCTCTTCACTATTTATTCTCAATTCCTAACTCCTAACTCCTAACTCCTAACTCCTAACTCCTAAATCCTAAATGTTAATCGTCGTTAAACAAACCGAGTAAAGGACCTAAAATTAATCCAAAGACAAAACCGCCAATATGCGCCCAGTAAGCAACTCCACCTGTTTCCATAGTCATATTAGCGGCTCTTTGCAAATCAACAACACCGGATATAACATTTTGGACAATGTAAAATCCTATTAGTATCCATGCTGGAATTCTTAGAGTAGTTATAAAAATACCCAAGAACACAAAAGTATTAACTAAGGCTTGTGGGAAGCGGATGATATAAGCACCTAGAATACCAGAAATTGCTCCAGAAGCTCCCAATGAAGGAATAGCAGAATCCATACCGATAAACCACTGGCATAAAGCAGCTAAAGCACCGCAAGCCAAGTAAAAAATAATAAATTTAAAATGACCCAAACGGTCTTCGATATTGTTACCAAAAACCCACAGATACACCATATTCCCAATTAGGTGCCACCATCCTCCATGTAAGAATTGCGATGAAAATAAAGTTACCCATTCTGCAACTGGCTGTCCAACTGTTCCACCAGCAAAGCTAATACTCAACTGTCGGGGTACTACTGCATAAAGTTGAAAGAACTGATTTAACTGTGGTCCTGACAAGGACAATTGGTGAAGAAACACTAAAATATTAATGCCAATCAAACCGTAGGTAACATAAGGAGTGATTCGCGTTGGGTTTTCGTCGTATAGAGGAAACACTGGTGTTTTTGATTAATGAGTAACAACTGCACTATAACGCGTAGGGCTTATGGTTGCTAAGTATAGAGTATTTCAATATAGCAATTTGGACTTTAGGTAAGATTAGGAGATGGGGAAAAATTGATGTTCATAACTTTATTATAGATAGGGAGCAAGACGCTCCCACAACATTTATTAGCCCTAATTTATGACTCCTGACCAAACAATTGTCAATTACCAAGATTCATCTGGGGATTTATCGCTAAATAAACCTAACACCGGACCAAGAACTGCTCCAACGACAAAACCTCCAGCATGTGCCCAATAAGCGATTCCACCACTTTCCATACCAATATTAGTCGGCATTCCTAAAGTAGAAATACTATAAAAAGCTTGTTGAATAAACCAAAATCCCAAAAAGAAGTAAGCTGGGACTCGGAAAGTAGGAAAAAATATCCCCAAAGGAACAACACCTATAACTTCAGCTTTGGGAAAACGGATAATATATGCTCCCATTACACCTGCAATTGCTCCACTAGCACCTAAAGAAGGAATTAGGGAATCTTGAGAGAAATACCACTGAGCCAAGGATGCTAACACACCACAAGCCAAATAAAAAATCAAATACTTAACATAACCTAATTTTTCTTCGACATTATTACCGAAAATCCATAGAAATAACATATTACCTCCCAGGTGCAACAAACCACCGTGTAAAAACTGGGAACTAATTAAAGTCAACCATTCGGGAACGGGTTGATTAACTGCTATTCCAGCAAAACTGGCACTTAATTCTCGCGGAACTACAGCGAATAGGTGAAGAAATCCGTCCAGAAACTGGGGGGGTAAACTCGATTCATATAAAAAAGCAAGGACATTGACAGCAATTAGTCCATAAGTAACATAAGGTGTGATGGAAATTGGATTATTGTCTCTAATTGGAACCACGGCAGTTTTCCTGATTTTGAAGCACGAGAATAAGATTACCGAATTTTTGCATTAGCCGCTTCTAACTTGCGATTGACATATTTTACGGATAATTATCTCCAGAACAGTCAGTTGTTTTACTGCTTTTATTCGATTAACTGAGTATTCTTATCAAGTTGATGTTTAAGATTTTATTTTTCAACTTATTTTTCAACGTTTACAAATGCATCATTTTTTGTGGGGAACAGTGAATAGGCTACAAACAGCGAAAAATGTTCTCCAATAACTATTTTGAAAAATTTCTCTTTAAAAATTTACAGAAGTTTTACAAAATATTTAAATTTTCTTCTTAGCTAGTCACTGTTCCCTTTTAGGTTGATTAGTTGGTTATGGGGGAAACCCCTGCTCTACACACTAACTCACCGTTCCCCCTTAAAACATGAAAACAATTCAAACTGATACCCGTAGAACTGAACGGATAAATAAGATTATTCAAAAACGACAAATTATTGCGAGTAGAATTGAACGCGATAAAGCAAATCTGGAAGCTTGTAAATTAGCATTAGTAAATTTAAAACAGTACCAATCCGAGTTTCTTGCTAATGGTGTTGATTCTACATCTGCTGAACGCTTAAAAAAAATTGATTTTGAAGTAATTGCTGGAATTGATAATCTTTTAAATTCACTTGAAAAACTCTACTATCGCTGTAGTCGTAAAACTATAAATATTGCAGTTGTTGGCTATGCTCGACAAGGTAAAAGTCGCTTGCTGCAAAGTTTAACAGGAGTTAGCAGCCAAGTAATTCCTGATGGTGCTGAGGGGTACTGTACGGGTACGCTAAGCAAAATTGTTCATCAACCTGGACTACACAAAGCATCAGCAAAGGTACATTTTTATTCACCTGCGGAATTTTGTCTTCAAGTGCTTGCTCCTTATTATAAAACGTTGGGCTTGGGGAAAAAATCTATAACTGTCGAAGAATTTGCTCGTACTCCTCCACCTGCTTTACCAATAGATAAAAAGGATAGCGAATTTGATAAAGCTAGATACGGACATCTGCGTAGGGATTATTATTCCAACATCAAAAAATATCGTCATTTATTAAAATCTCCGACCATAGAAGTTGGTGAAGATAAAATTCCGCAATATGTCACTCAAGATGCTATCGATGAAAACGGCGATAAAATTGTTAATTATTTAGCGGTTAAAGAAGTTGAAATATCTTGCTCTTTTCCTCACGAAGATATTGGTAAAATTTCTTTGTTAGATTTACCAGGTTTGGGAGATACAAATTTAATCGAAGCAGAAAGATTAATTAAAATTCTCTCAGAAGAAGCTGATTTGATTTTATTCGTTCGCAGACCAGAAGCCAATGCTGTTTGGGGAGAAGCACATCTAAAGCTATATCAAATTGCTCGTCATGCTTTAGGGAATTTTTCTCTGGCTAATTGTTCATTTATGATTCTCAACCGCACTAAAAATGCTGCGGAAGGTGGTGATAACGGTTATCGTTGCCAGAAATTACAAGCTGAACTCAAAGAAACACCAATTCGAGTTGCAAAATGCATAATTGCTGACTGTTCGGATGCTCAAGAAGCTTTTACTGAGGTTTTGGAGCCAATTCTCGATTATTTAGTTGAAAATGTGGAGTCAATTGAAAAGGATTATAGACGTGAGTGCGACCAACAGTTAGATGCTGTTCGTCAGAGTATCAATACTCAATTAGACAAAGCTAGTTTAGCTCTTAATAGATACGGTGATGGAGATTTATTATTTGAACAGTTATTTGCAACGTTTTGGCATAAACTGACTAATGAATTAGAAAAATTATTAACAGATTTAAAAAATAATCAACATAGTTTAGACAAAGAGTTTGAAGCGAAGGTAAAAGATGCGATTAAACGATGTCGAACAGACGCGATAATTCCTACAACTTGCCAAGAAATTGCAGAACGTCGTCATCTATTTGGGTCTTACAATACTGCTTACAATGAGCTTTTACACGAAATTAGGACTAATTTTTTAGCGAATTTTAAATCTTTAGATAAAGCAATGCAGCTTTCCTTAGAAAGCCGAAAAAACTTAGTAGTGCTAATACTCAAAGCTCATCTAGGAGAATTAGAAAAGTTTGAAGAAGTTGATTTTTTAAAAGTTATATATAACCTGCTTCCCGATAATGCGAATAATCTCAAGCTAGGTTTTCAAAAGCTCTATGATTTCGACATATCAAATGCAGGAAGAGTAATCCGCCTTCTTAGAGTTAATATTGACAAACTAAATCCAGATAATAATCCACTTTTTACCTTAGAAAAAATTAATCAAATCCAAGAAAATAACACTGAATTTTACATAGAAGAACAAATTTTAAATAATTTAGAAAAACTATATCAAGAAGCAGTTGATACATCTGAACAAGCTTTAAATCAAATGCTTTGCGAACCTTCCACCGATGCTTATTTTATGCTTGAAGAATTTGTAGATACAGTTCTTCGTTCCAAAAACGTACAATTAGAATGGCGGCTTTTTCTCCGTAAAGAATCCGGTAAAGTTTGGTCAGAATTTAGACAAATAGAACAGCGCGTTAAACAGCAACAAATTTGGAGAGCATTAGTTGAGCGTGCTAAAGAAGTTAATGGGTTGTTGATTTAATTTAGGGAATAGGGAATAGGAGATTGGTAATTGGTAATTGGTAATTGGTAATTGGTAATTGGTAATTGGTAATTGGTAATTGGTAATTGGTAATTGGTAATTGGTAAGTAACTCAAATATAAAACCTCACCCTCAGTCCCTCTCCTTATTAAGGAGAGGGAAGCCG
>JBCBHT010000087.1:0-24224 GCA_038525335.1 Cyanobacteria bacterium J06621_15
AGTCCCTGTGATTGCTTCGTTTCACTCCGTTCCACTCGCAATGACAATGTGTAATGAATTATGTTTAACTACTTATAATTTGAATGAATCATTGAAAGTTGAAAAATATAAACATGACAATCAATAAAATATCTTCAATGATATTGCAAAAAAATACATACTTTTACCTCATCTATTAATATTATTTTTGGTGCGTTAGACTAAAGTCGTAACGCACCCTACAAACTACAAACTACCACAAATTTAGTTTCAAAGATATTTATTATCAACATAAATCAAAGAGACGTAGCACTGCTACGTCTCTACATTATTTAATGCAAAATTAACCTAATAAAACTGCTTCATCACATAATCAATAGTCGCCCAAAAGGGAGTATAACTACCTGCTTCGTCTCTCTCTAAATAAGCTTCCGCTAGCTGCTTAATTTCTTTCTCAGACAATCTTTGAGTGGCTTGAATCACTCCATCAACTACTTTCCGACGCATTTTATTCAGTTTATTAATATCTAGCGCTACTCCTAACTCCTAATTCCCTACTTGCTACTTTTAATTCATCGAACCATTGGTTTTAGTATTTCCATTAACCGTTGATTGTACGTTTTCTTTGATATAAATATCTCGAATTGGGAATGGAATTAATATTCCTTCTTGGTTATAACGTTTATGCAGTTTCTTAACGAACAAGTGCTTTCCAATTCTGTGGTCGAAAAATTCGCTGATTCGCATGTAAAGTGTAAAGTCGATGCTGAAATCGTTAAAAGTATGGAATCTTATATAAGGTTCATTTTCAAGTAAATTTGGCGCAATTTCTTGCATCACTTGTTTGGCAACTTCTACAGTTACCCTTTCTACCTGTTCCAAATCGCTATCGTAACTAACACCCACATCCATTGTTAAACTTAATTCTTTAACTGGTAAATGGTAATTAGTAAAATTTGCTGAAGCTAACTTTGAATTGGGAACAATAATCGTATTTTTGGCAAGTTCTTCAATGGTTATATTTCGCCAGGTAATATCGGTAATATAACCTTCTTCTCCCGAATCTAATTTGATATAGTCTCCTGTTTTAACTTGCTTAGAAATGATTAGATAAAAACCAGAAAATAAGTTTGCTAAAGTATCTTGTAATGCTAAACCAACGGCTAAACCACCAATACCCAATGTTGTAATAATTGGTGTAATTTCAATACCAATTGTTTGGAATATAATTAACGAGCCTAAAACAAAAACAACTGTTTTGACGAGATTAGAAATCAGCGATGTCGAAACCCCTTCGGTTCGCTGCATAAATAAGCTGACAAAACCAGCAGCGAGACGAGCCAAAACTAATGTTACTGTGAATAGAAAGATTGCAATCACAATCTTTTGTAATGCAGTGGTAACATCTTGTTTGAGCGAATAACTTAAAATTGCTCCGAAAAAACCAGCAAGTACAAACCAGGTAAAAGGGATACGTCGCAAAGAACTGAAGATAATATCGCTTCCCGGTATATGCTTTTTATCAGCAACGTTCTTTAATCGACTGAAAATAATCTTTTCCGCAATTATTCCAGCGAGTAAGCCAATTAAGACAAATAGAACTGGTGCGATAAACGGTTGAATTAATTCTATCGTCATCTAAAAACCTCTTCTAGATTTTAAAATAGATTATCACGATAAAGTCCAGGATATTCCAAAGGTTTATTTACTATTAATTTTTTATTTGGGAATCGGGAATAGGTAATTGGTAATTGGTAATTGGTAATTGGAAAGAAGGAGAAAAAATAACTATTATCAACTCCTAACTCTTTCCATGTCTTTACCAATCGTCTATCATCCAGATTACGTTACCCCTTTACCAGATGCTCACCGTTTCCCGATGCCAAAGTTTCGTTTGCTTTATGAATTATTATTGTCTGATGGAGTAGCTGATTTAAATCAATTTATTTCAAAGGTATCTGTACTAATCAAAATCAAAGAGACGTAGCACTGCTACGTCTCTACATTATTTAATGCAAAATTAACCTAATAAAACTGCTTCATCACATAATCAATAGTCGCCCAAAATGGAGCATAACTTCCGCTTTCGTCTCTCTCTAAATAAGCTTCCGCTAGCTGTTTAATTTCCTTCTCGGATAATCCTTGAGTGGCTTGAATCACTCCATCAACTACTTTCCGGCGCATTTTCTTCAACTTATTAATATCTAGCGCTAGCATTTTGATGGTAGTTTCAGCAGCTTCCCGATGTTCAGAGTCTTCTGTCGGTAAAATTTCCCCCGCTCCGGTATATCTGAAGTAGCTGCTACAGTTTGGGTCTAATGGGGAAATCATCAAATCTTCGTCGAACCAACCACCTTTTTTATGTCCGCAATGTACTGGTTTGGTTGGTCTTTGTTCGTCTTCTCCCTGACAGGATGAAATTAAATTGCTGTAGTCAAATGTGAGATGGGTATACTTACTTTTTGGTCGGTAATGTTCGATATGACATTTTCTACGACTAATCCGAATTCCGCAGTAACAACAGATGTAACCTTGTTCGTGAAGTATTGCATCGTAAGTGTCATTCTTAACGCTACGATTGAAGGATTTCCACTTTGTATTTGCGCTTACTTTTTTGTTGTAAGCTGCTAAACTTTTGGGTTGCGGTCCTTTTTCAATATGTTTCATTTGCTGAGGATTTCCTTACGTCGAATTAACACATCCGCTCGAACAAATTCGGGTTCATCGTCGCCAATTTCTGCTGCTAATTCTTCGCGTAATTCTTTAGCACCTTCTAAGTTTCCGTCATCAATAAATTTGAATAGTTGCTGTAAACTATCTTTGATTTTTTGAGGTCTTTCTGGTACTTCCATTAAGTCTTCTAGGATGCTGTTGCTATCTCTTCCGTAGGAACCTTCGGCACCCATAATAATTAATCCTTCCGATTCATCTCTTTCTAAAATAAAGACACCTTCAGGACGAACGTGACTAATTACTTGAGGTGAGTGAGTTGTAACGATAAATTGACAGTTAGGGAAGGTTTTCTTTAAGGCTGGAATAATATCTCTTTGCCATCTAGGATGTAAATGCAATTCAATTTCGTCGATTAAAACGATACCATCACCTAACAATGGGTCATCAAGTCCGGGGTTTGCAATTGCTAATCTCCGAGCTAAATCTCCGACCATTGCGAGTAAGCATTTTTCTCCATCGGATAGCTGATTTACGTTTAGTTCTCTATCCTGTTTTTTCACGGTCATTCTTAATGGAGAACGACGGATTCTCAGGTTAGATAAACCTGTAATTAAAGAATAAATAGCTTGTCTAACTGCTTCTAATTGATGGTTAACAAAATTAGAATCATCAATTCTTTGTTCGTTTTCTAAATCTTCTAGCTTTCTAAACCATTGGAAGAAGCTATTAAAATTAATTTGTACACTATCTAACGATTGTTCGTAAGCGCTTACTCGTTCGTTAGAATGCTTTTTACGACCTCTCAAAGGAATTTCGAGTACCGCACGATTAACTCCGTAATGAACGATAACGGGTAAATTAAATTCAGAATTATTTTTTAAATTTTCGTGAGTTTCTTCAATAAAATTGCGTAACTCGCTTAAATCGCTACCAGCAGTTTTACTACGCTTTTTACGTTGTTTTGTCAGACACCAAGTTACTTCACCTTCATCAGTTTCAACCGTAATCTCATTACGAGTTTCTTCACTTCCAGTAGAAATGTCTTCTTCCTGAAATAATCTTCCCGAAGTTGTCGGATACTGGACTGGTTTTGTATAGCGAGATAATAGAATTGCAATGCATTCCAAAATACTAGATTTACCGACACCATTAATACCAATAATTACATTCGGCTCATCTTCCTGAAATTCCAGCGTCATATCGCCAATTCCGCGAAAGGACTGCATTTCAATACGTTTAATTTTCATGCGTTGAATTAAGTTATAATGCTTAGATTTATGTACTAAAATAAACAGCTACCCATTCATTAATAAAGATAGCTTGATTTTATTTTTTACTGCACGATAACCGTGTTCTATAAAACCGATATTTGATTAAATAAATAAGTAAAATAATTTTGGTTAAGAGTGAATAATTTAATCGGTAAAAATAGATTAAATCTTGTAGTTTGGAAGACAATAGGGAGTAGAAAGTAATGAGTAATGAGTAATGAGTAGTTAGCGTAGGATGTGTTGCTTGGTGCGCGCAACGCACCACTAAATGAAGAGTTCGGTGCAGCCTTACTGAAGTCGTAATGCACCCTACAAATCTAATATTATTTTTCCTCTACTTGCTACTTGCTACTTACTACTTGCTACTTATTACTCATTACTCCCTATTTCCTTAAATTCATTTAACAAATTTAGTTGGTATCGCTACTGAAACTAAATTTAATCAAGGGGAATATTTATATAATTCGCTATAATTTTAAATTTGTATTTTGTAATTTATATAACTTTTGTAAATGATAACTTATATTTGATATAGAAATATTTGCTCTTGACCTATTCTGCGTCAATACGAGAAGTTATATAATAGTTAACTTCCAAAAATTTTATTTTCATTCTTTATTACTTACTATTTATTCGTTATGTCTAATCGTCCCCCAGAACCGAATTTACAAAAACTTCGGCAAGAAGCAGCGAGCGAGAACACTTCGCCACGACGGTTAGAAGAGTTAGCTAAATTTAATATTGAATTAACAAGAATTGTATCTAAAAATGCAAACACTTCTCCTCAATTTTTACAGCATTTAAGTAGTAGTTCTGATACTCTGATTCGGAAACATATCGCTGCTAATCCTAATACCCCTACAGAAATTTTATTAGAATTAGGAGCAGAATTTCCCCAACAACTATTAGATAACCCGGTATTTTATTTACTGCTATTAGAAAATCCTAATTTTGTCTCGGATATCCCTATTATTACTTTGCAAAGCTTGTTGAAATTAGATGAGGTTCCGTCATCTTTTCTAGAATTAGCAACAAATCACGATGATGTGGAAGTTTTGCTAACCATTGCGATGAATCCCAAAACACCGAAAACAGCTTTGCGAGCATTAACTCAGGTACAAAATATTGAAGTTGCTGAAGCTGCTTTCCTACATGTTTCTTTGTCTGGAGAAATGCATCATGGCTGTAAGGAAACTGCTTTTGCAGCAATGCAGACTACAAATTTACCACGCGACCGTCAGTCTGAAATGTATTTATGGGCTATTGGTGCGGTACCCGATTATTTGTTAAAAACTCTGGATGCTGAAGTACGTTTACATATTGCTGAGAGCTTAGATACTTCTGAGGAGATTTTAGCAAAATTAGCGACGGATAGTTACAGTAGAGTTCGGGGAATGGTTGCTCAAAATCCTCGTACTCCTCTAAATATTGTTGAAGATTTAATGGGAGACGTAAGCGATGTTGTCCGGGAAGCTATCGCTTATCATCCGCTTACACCTTTGACTCTACACCAACAGTTCCAGTTGCAGTTGGAAGCAACAGAAAATCCAGTCACATCTGTAGATACTCTCAGACAACTTTCCACAAGTCAATGGATGCGGATTCGCTTGGGTGTTGCAGCTCATTCCAACACACCCCCAGAAGTATTATTACGATTAGCAAGCGATGAAGATGTGATGGTACGCAAAGCTGTAGCCCTCAACGTCAATTCAACCGCAGAAACGCTGGAGCAATTAGCTACAGATAGTGATGCTTGGATAGCAAAAATTATCGCCGCTCATCCCAATAATCCGGCAAAAAATGGTTTTTTACCCCAAAAAACCACAATACATGACTATATAAATACAGCACGCGCCCAAGGTATCCCAATTATGCCAACATACGCCGTCTACGACCCCAATCTGTTAACGGCGATGGCAGAAAGTAGCAACTATGACACTCGTCAAAGAGTCGCACAACATCCCAATACACCCATTCACGTTTTAGAAAAACTCATTGATAAAGAAGATAATTCGATTCTGGAAACCGCACTTAGCAATCTTGCTCATAATTCTAAAACCCCTGACAACACCCTACAATGTCTAGCACAAACTTCTGACTTGAAAATTTGTGCTGCTGTCGCTCGTCATCGCAACACTTCCAGCATGACACTAAAGCAACTAGCAAAACACCATCGTTGGGAAGTCCGTACTATAGCAGCCAAAAATCTTCAAACTCCTCAAGAAACCCTTATACAGCTAATTCAAGATAAGCATAGAACAGTTCGACAAGCAGCAATTAATAATCCCTATGCTCCTGCAAGTCTCTTACAACAACTTGATATTCTCAGAAACAAAAATACATCTCCACAAACCCTTAATCAGCTTTCTAATAGTAAATGGGTAATCATTCGTCAAGGGGTTGCACATCATCCCAACACCGACAAAAATCTACTTAAACAGCTAGCAGAAGACAGAGTTAGTATGGTACGTCTTGGAGTCGCAGAAAATCCCAACACTCCTAGCAGTTTACTAGAGTTATTAGCAGTAGATAAAGACGATGCAATTGTTATTGCTGTTGCAAATAATCCCAATACTTCTGTAAATATTCTCGAACAGCTAGCCATCTTAGGAAAGCTAGACAATCAAATCAAGCAAGCAGCACTCAAAGCTTTGATAAATCGCTTCCCAGAAAAAATCAGTAAAATTCTAGCAGACTGCATCACTTCTTTCACCCCAATATTTACTCGCTTATTGGTTTTCCTACATCCCTCAACACCAAGCGAAATATTAACCCAAAACGTTTATTCTTCATCTTGGTTAGAAAGATACGCAATAGCTCAAAATCCCAACACCCCTACAGAGATACGAGCAATTTTAACCCGCGACGGAAATCGAGTTGTTCGAGCAGCTGCGAAGGGGGTAATAGGTAATTGGTAATAGGTAATTGCTAATAAGTAATAAGTTATGAGTAGGAATTAAAGATTAATAGCACAAGTGATAATAGAAATACTGTTAGTAATTTAATAACTCCTAACTCCTAACTCCTAACTTCTAACTCCTAACTGCTCACTGTGAACTGCTAAATATTCAACCCTTTAACTGTTAACTGCGGTGGATGTTCGATAGTAAATTGATAATAGATTTCTTGTTTCTCTTGTGGTTGAAGAGTTAGATTCCATTGCAATATCCCCATTTCACCTGATTGAATTTGGGGATTTATGCGGTTGAGACGTACTTTTATTTGTTCGTTGCGACTAACTGGTAATTGTTCGATAAGTTCTAATTTTGCTTCGGTGTCGAGTAAATTACTTATCTGTAACCTATATGCATAGGTTATTCTACGAAGTTTTCCAATAAATTTTTTATCAACCTCACGTTCAACTAAATCGCGTTTGATTTTTACACCTTCATCAATCCCTAAGTTTAATTTAAATTCTTCACCAGGTACCGTATTTTCTAACTCGGAAGTTCCTACAAAGATATTATCGCGGAATATATTGGCTTTTCCTGGTAACAAAGTTGCACCGTTAGGATTATTTTTGACTTTAGCTTGTAAATAAGCAAAGCTTACCAAACGCGGCATTGCTATATAGTAAAAATTGCAGGGATAATCATCTTGAAAAATTGTAATCTTATGTGGTGCGCCGTCGCTAGGTATATTTCCACTGCTATCTAAATTGAAGTTAACCACATTTCCTTCTTGGAATATTTCTGCTATAACTACATCTGCTTCAACTTTTGCGTTTTCTAATTCTTCCATTTGAGCGGAAAAATTATCTTCTTCAAAATCAAAATTACGAGATTTTCGAGAAAGTTTTCTCCTCATAATGGTTTGTGGTTCCGTAATATTGAGAATGTCAATATACCAAGGCTGCGGTTTCGGTGGTAAAGTACCGCTACCGGGTTTAGCTGTGGAAAGAGTCAGATTTACATTTGTCCAGTTTTCACCAGTATTTTGAGCTATTTGTCCCAAATATCCTAATTTCACGCTTTTGGTTTTGCTATCAACTCGGATATCGTAAAGCGGTTTCCAACTAGCATGATTAACCACATAAGAAACTTCAAGCTCGAATTCTCCAGAACCAGCAGTTTCAATTCCTACTGTCAGATTAAAACTTTCTTGGGGTGATGGTGATTGAATTTCTTTTAAAGAAGCATATAAAACCTCTAACTGTTTATCCAATTCTCGCTGCTGCTTTTTATAATCTTCTGTGGAAATAGCATATTCTATGTATTGACTGCCAAGAAAATTGAGTAAATCCAAGGTTTCGCTCAAACTAATACTTTTACGAGCCAAACTAATCGAAAATTGCTCTTCAGTTCTCTCTCTTAAACCTTCGATAAACCGCGATTGCAATGCTAAAGCATCCATCTGAGCTTGAAATTGACGTTTCTGTGCTTCTATCTGTTCTATTTGTTGATTTAACTGCGATACCCGCGCTACTACTGATTCTGTAGCGTAAATGCGTTCTACATTCACACCCAGCAAACGCACTCCCACATTTCCTTGACCGCTTACCCTTACAGAATCTGTTTCAATACTTACTGGCAATTGAGAGACTATTAACTCCCGCTCAATACCGTTTAACTCAACTACACCACGGCGCGTTATCAGTGCTTTGTTTGTATATACAGCAACTGCGATAACATCTGTTTCTACGATTTTACGCGGAGATGGTATTTCCTGGTAAACCACTGCCAGTTTTTCCTTTATTGCGAACGGTCATGCAGGTTAATTGTTAATCGATTCCAGCATAGCCGTCAATAAAAGTTGTAATTTGTAATTCTTGATTTGCAATTAATCCCGTTCCGCTATAGAATCTCTCACTCTTGAATCAGTCTTCTTCCTGATTAAATTAAGTTAACAATTGTTATCGCATAGCTGCATTTTGAGATAAGAGACAGTGTGAAATTAGTATAGCCTTTAGCCTAAAATTTATTTTAGGGATAATTTATAGTACCTTCTAGCTTCAACAAGTGTAATCTTTTATATAGTCAGTTGTATAATTTATTGAGGCAATATAACTAAAATTTATTATGAATAAATCTTATCAAACATTAGAAGCCTTTATAGATGAAAATGGAAATATACAGTTAATAAATTCTGTTCCATTACCTGTAGGAAAGCGAGTATTAGTTACAATTTTGGATGAATCACCAGTCACCCAAAAATCACTATTAACAACAACTAAAAAATCTCCAGAAACAATAAAGTCTCGTTACCGTATCCTTGAATATATAGGCGCTGGTGGTATGGGAGAAACTTATAAAGCAGAAGATATAGAAACTGGAGCAATAGTATGTGTCAAAAAATTGCGTCCTAACTATTCAAATAGTATTTTCCTTCAAGAATGTAAAGCTTTAGCACGTTTAAATCATCCTTCGATTGTCAATTTTATAGATGTGGAAGATGATAAACAGCCTTTATTAGTAATGGAATTTGTAGATGGAGTTGATTTAAATCACTTCCTAAATAATCAGGTTATACCAGAAACAATTGTAGTAAAAATAGGTTATCAACTTTTTCAAGCTCTTAAAGAAGCTCATTTAAATCAAATAATACATTGCGATTTAAAACCTAGCAATATTATGTTACAGGGCTTTAGTACAGAAATAGTTCCTAAAATACTTGATTTTGGTTTAGCTGTTGTTGACCGTCACGATGATAAATCAAACATTACTGCTATAGGACGCATAGCAGGTACTCCTTTATATATGGCTCCAGAACAGTTTAGAGGAGAAATTTTAAGCGGTGCTTGTGATGTATATGCACTTGGTTTAATCCTGGGAGAAATGCTAACAGGAAAACCTATTTTTATTGACAATTCTAATAATTACTACAAATTAATGAATGCAAAATGCAATCAAAATTCAGGTATTAGATTACATAACTTACCTTTGCGGGTATCTTCATCTTTAATTGATTTAATAGAACATTGTACGCATCCCAATCCCGAGCAACGTTGTACAGCACTTCAAGCAGAATCAGTATTAAAAGATTTACAAAGTTTTTTACCTACTGATTGTGTTTTAGCTCCTACAAATTTTCACTTTCAAACTTCATCAAAAGATAGTCTTCTCTTCGGATGGAATGACAGCAAAAACTATGTAGATAATGTTTCTAATAATTATTCAATTCAAGTAGTATCAGATTCCGAATGTCCTACATACGTAAAATTCCAAAGCATTAATGCTTCAAATTCTGAGTTTGGGTCTATGATGCAGCGCGTTAAAGCAGACTATTTATCAGGATGTAAAATTCGTTTTGAAGGCAATTTACAAGCTGAGAATGTAGAACAATGGTGTGGTTTATGGTTACGCATTGATAATGATAAAGAAGCTGTTTTTTTTGATAATATGTATGACCGTGCTATCAGTGGAACAACTCAGCCATCAACTTACGCAATTGAAGTAGATGTTCCAGAAAATTCTGGTTGGCTTAACTATGGAGTAATTTTAGTTGGGCAAGGAACTGTGCTGGTAAATAGTTTACGCTTGCTATGGTATGAGGAAAAGAAATGGGTTCCAATAGATATAACGCTGCGTTGAGGTTAAAGGTCAGAGGTTAAAGGTTAAAGGTTTTAGCCTTCACTAATGTCCTAATCTAATTACATAGCGCTATACCTTGCTAATACAAATAAATTGTTGTATATTTCTACACGTAAAGCTCAATTTTTGACGGCTCGAAGTGAGAGCAAAATCCTAGGGGTTCCGTCAAAAACGCCAGAACCTTGACAAGTTAATAATTACAGCTTTTTTTGGAGTTAGAGTAATCAAGAACTTGTTCCAAATCGATATGTTTCTAAACCCTATTCCCCGTTTTGGGGATTGAAACACTCTATCTTCTAGCGCGATTTTGCGCCAGCGCGTAGTTTCTAAACCCTATTCCCCGTTTTGGGGATTGAAACCGCCTGCTTTATCCATAATTTGGTCTTGGATTTTTTGTTTCTAAACCCTATTCCCCGTTTTGGGGATTGAAACAAGTAAACATTTTCCTCGTTCTCGTCTTTCCCGACCGTTTCTAAACCCTATTCCCCGTTTTGGGGATTGAAACGCGATAGTGTCAAAATCAGCATGGCTACCGGCAGATGTTTCTAAACCCTATTCCCCGTTTTGGGGATTGAAACACGATGAAATTACTACGTTTCTTAGAACTAAAATCAGGATGTTGGGTTTCACTCCGTTCAACCCAACCTACAAATTACAAATTTCTGTCGTTTTTTAGCTTCTAGTTGCTGACAGTTTCTAAACCCTATTCCCCTTCTCGGGGATTAAAATGTTCTAATTCACAACATCTTGTGTAGCAAATTATTCGATAACTCGGCGATGACGATATTTGCTGCAAAAAGTCTCGTTTATCTTTGTATAATAAGCTTTGCAAGCGAAACCAATTCAGATGCGATCGCAAATTTTTCTACGGGTTATAATTGCAGCTAATATTACAATCAAACTAGTACTTGACCACATTAATCATGAGGATTAAACATCAACATGATTCAAACTCGAATTGATTCTCTAAACCCTCTTCCTCTGCGTCTTCAGTAGTCTCTAGCTTGAAAAGTTGCTCTTGGGGAGACCCCAAGACCGCAATTTCCGCAATCCCCAATTCCCTATTCCGATTTCGCATAAACAACCGTTTCCGAAGCAAATTGCTTTGCTGCTTCTAGTAAATACTCAAAATAGGTATGCCCAACAATAGATAACTGTTTTCCATTGGGATAAACCATGTACCAATTACGTTTTATAGGAAAATATTCTACATCTAAAATAGTTAAATCTTCTGCATAAGGCATTAAAGTATGACTGGATAAAACTGATATTCCTAAACCACCAGCAATAGCTTGTTTTATCGCTTCATTACTACCTAATTCTAGTTTTACTTTTACATCAACATTTTGTTCGTCAAATAACTGCTGTACCGCTCTTCTAGTTCCAGAACCAGGTTCGCGCATGATAAAAGGTTCATTTGCTAACCTCGATATCGGAATATTCTTTTCCCCAGCTAAAGGATGATTAACTGGTGCTAAAACTATTAAAGGATTATCTAAAAATGCTTCGCAATGTACATCAAGATGTTCTGGAACTTGACTCATAATATATAAATCATCTTGATTATTCGTCATTCGCTCCATAATTCCTTCATGGTTTGTCACCTGCAAAGAAATCTCAATTCCTGGATAAAGCTGACAAAAAGAACCCAACAAACGCGGAATAAAATACTTAGCTGTCGTAATTACAGACAATCGTAATTGACCTTGCTTTAAACCTTTTAAATCCGCTACTTTCATCTCAAATTGAGCCAAAGTATCGAATATTTCTTTGCAAGTAGCAAACAATTCTCTTCCTGCTTCTGTAAGATACAAACGTTTACCAACTTGTTCAAACAAAGGAATTCCTACAGATTTTGTTAACTGTTTTATCTGCATGGAAATGGTGGGTTGTGTAAGAAACAACTCCTCAGCAGCGCGAGTAAAACTTCCGTGTCTAGCCGCTGCTTCAAACACTCTTAACTGGTGCAGCGTTGCCTGATTCAATGTAATTATCCTCTTATACTGTTTATAGACAAAAATCTATGTAAAAACGTTTTTCCATAGATGTATCTATAAGTATTACCTAAGAATCTAGTTATGAACCGCTTTGACTCATGAAAAATTCACAAGGTCTTATATAGATAAAAATCTATGGTTCTAATTCAAAAATGGGTATTTTCTTTATAGGACTTGCGAGTTATTATCAAAATTAACGGTTTCTAATCACCGCATTAGGCTAAAAGGTTTATTTAATATTCCAATGCCCAATGCCCTGTCTTGGAAATTTGCACTCTACGAGAAAGCCTTTGGCTCACATGGGGGAAACAAACGCCATTTGCTCATGGGGGAAATCCCCAAGACCGCAATGGCTCCCCAAGACCGCAATTTCCGCAATCCCCAAATCTTACTCCAACTCACCCATTTCTAATCTTTCAACTTCTTCAGGTACGATTGTCACTTCCTCAATTACTTTCTCAGGTAACTTATTTAAATCTGGCAGTTCCAACAGTTCTGCTTCTCCAACTTGCTCTTTGATGTCTACTGGTAAATTGACTGGTTGACGTTCTTCTATCCAACAACTTGCGACTGGTAATGTTTGCTCCAATTCATCTAACGGACGAGGAATCACCATTACAGCATTCAAATCCCCGATTCTTTCTGCTTCGTACATTCCCGATTCTACTGCAACTGCAACATTTGCTACAGAGCCGCGAATAATGGCAGTACATAAACCCGAGCCGATTTTTTCATAAGCTGCAAGCTGGACATCTGCTGATTTGAGCATAGCATCAGCAGCACCTACCATAGCCGGGAAGCCAATTGTTTCAACCAAACCAACTGCTTGATTGCTCAATTTACTGTAGCTAGCTCCCTCAGCGATATTACCTAGTTTACCGATAATAGGTAATACAATATTTAAATTAGGATAAGGACGAGGTATCACCAAACTAGAAACAAACTGTCCAAATTTTTCGGCTGTTTCTTGACCAGCTTCTACAGCTAGACGCACATCAGCGATTCCACCCCGAATTACAGCAGTACAGTGTCCCCCACCAATTTTTTCATAACCAATTAAGTGGACTCCAGCAGATTTGAGCATCATATCAGCCGTTCCTACTATTGCAGGAAACGAGAGCGTAGATACTAATCCTAGAGCAGCCCCTTTGTTATTATCTCGATATGATGATTGACTATACGAGTGCATTTAAATTTTCCCCGGAACTCCAACTAACTGCGAAAAGTAAAGGATAAAAATAAGTGTATGAATTTACGTCTTACATGTTAATCCTAGCTTCTATGAAAAATGAAAGATGGAGCATGGAAAATATCAGTAGGTGGGCTAGCTTTTACTACAACTGACGATAATTTATATATTGCTACCGATGGAGTTTCAATAAAAAGAGGAGTTTAATATACAGGCTCTCATTTATTCATCCTTCTTCGGGTTCATTTTCACTCATAGGTTTATCCAAAGATTGTCGGTGAGGGAACAAAGTTACCAGCAAGCTTTTGATGCTACTTCTTCCATAAATATGATTTCCCATACCGTTTGAGTTAGCTGCTTCTGGTTCTTTTACAGATTCTTCTGTAGTGGGTTCTTCTGCTGAATTTTCTGATGACGAAACTACTTCCTCTGTTGAATCTTTAGTCAGAGAAAAATACGAAATGGGAGATGGGCTAACGTAAGGACGAGGTGAAGGGGTGATGGGAGGAGTGGGGGAGTGGGGGAGTGGGGGAGAGGGGGAAGAAGGTTTACGTTCAGAAGAATTTTGCTTGGCTTGGCTATCTTCGATTCCTCGATTTTCCGATTCCTCTTCGGCTACAGGTAGCTGAGGTTGCTCGACTCTACCGTTCATTTCCTTAGCGGAAGGTTCAGCAGAAGGTTCAATTGCAGGTTCGCTAAAAGACCTACTATTATCTCCAATAATCGAACCAGCCGGAACAACTTGTCCCGATTCAACAGAAGCACGAAAAATAGTTGTAGCCGAACCAATACAAGCATTCTTCCCAACTTTACCTGCACCGACCATCAAAAAACCTGCTCCTAAATTAGCACCCGATTCTATCTCTAAAATTCCCTTATCGACCTGGAGAATAGACCCCATACCGATACAAACTCCAGAACCGATAATAATTTTACTATTAGGAGCTGCTTGCATTATCACGCCCGGTGCGATAACAGCACTTGCATGAATAATCACCTCGCCACTGAAAAAAGTCTCGAAATTATTATACAGACGCAGTGGCGGAACGGACATTTTGTTACCTCTTTAGTGGAGGAGGGAGAGGGAGACAAGGGGAAAAGAGTTAGGAGTTAGGAGTTAAGAGTTAAGAGTTAGGAGTTAAGAGTTAGGAGTTAAGAGTTAGGAATTAAGTTAATATCTCTAACTTCCTACCTATTACTCATTACTTATTACTTATTACTCATTACTTATTACTTATTACTCATTACTCATTACTCATTACTTATTACCTATCCCCTATGCGCTATCCCCAATTCCCAAATTATGGACGTTGAATAATGGTCTCGACTACGCGACGCTTGACTTTGGGGTCAATTCCGATTAAACGGACGTATTCTCCTGGATATTCTGCTATAAATGATTCTAAGATTCCTACTACTTCTCTTTCAGAGTTGGAATTTATTTGTCCGCAACTATACCAAGTACCGGTACGGAAACGACGCTTGTCTACATGTTCGGCACTGATTTGATAACCACCGCGCAATAGATTGCGAATTTCGTCTATGGCTTCAGCACTCAAGCGGGTATTTGTAAGAGTTGCAGTTGAACCGCTCTCGAAACCTGCTCCGTATCTTCTGACTTCGGGGGTAAATGTAGCCTGAGAGTCTTGAGGAACGTTGGTTGCAGGACGGTAAGAACCACCGTTACCGTTGGATGAGCCGTTGCTTGAACCTTCGGGACGTTGAATAATGGTTTCTAATACTCTTCTTTTTGCTTTGGGGTCAATACCGATTAAACGCACGTATTCGCCTTGATGGCTTCTCATGCATTCTTCTAAGGCTGAAATGGCTTGGCTGGGGTTGTTTGTTTCGACGGGGCTACAGCTATACCAAGTACCGGTGCGGAAACGTCGCTTGTCAACGTGTTCCATGCCGATTTTGTAACCACCTGATAGCAGGTTACGAATGTGGTCTATGGTTTCGCTGCTCAGTTGAGAGCTACCGTTACTGTAGTTACCGTTGTTAGTGCTTCTGTAGCTACTGGTACTGTAACTACCATTGCTACCTGAACCGTAACCACCGTTGCTATGACTGCTGCTGTAACCACCATTGCTGCTGCTTGAAGGAGTGGTATAGGTAGATGTTGTAGTGGGTTTTGTGGAGCCATCGGGACGCTGAATAATTGTTTCTAATACCCGCTTTTTCTGCTTGGTATCGATACCAAATAAGCGGATGTATTCGCCATGATGCTCTTGCATGCAGCCTTCTAATGCCGATACTGCTTCACCAACGCTTCTAGCTTCTATGGGTTGACAGCTATGCCAAGTACCGGTGCGGAAACGTCTTTTATCTACGTGTTCGGTACCAATTTTAAATCCTTGCTCCAACAGATACCTTACCTGGTCTACTGTTTGATTATCCAAACCACTGTTATACACTTCAATACTCCTTTGCGTTTGTGTTTGCGAATCGTTATTTGATTTTGTATTATATGTGTCTATTTTTTCACGTACTTTTGTAATACATTTAGTATCTTCAGCACAAAGATAACCGGCTCTAAGTGCCTGATTTACTCCTACTACATGATGAGCAAATTCTTTATCCTGTGGATTCACATCTGGCAAGCGGTCGGCTTGCTGTTGGCTGGTAATCACAGCTCCGGAGGGTACATATTTTCCGGGAGGAATTTCTACATCTTGAACTAAGGCATGCATCATCACGATACAGCCATCACCGACTCTGGCATTAAACACAGTCGAGCGAAAGCCGATGAAACAGTTACTACCGATATAACAAGGTCCGTGAATCAGAGCCATGTGGGTAATACAACTGTCTTTACCTACCCATACTGAATATTCTTTTTTATTATCCCCTAATACCCGACCTTGTTCTAAGCCATGTATAACAACGCCATCTTGAATATTAGTGTTTTCACCTATAAAAAACGGCGTTCCTTCATCCGCCCGCACCGAACTTCCTGGAGCAATAATTACATTAGAACTGATTTCAACATCACCAATTATATGGGAAAAAGAATGTACGAAAGCAGTCTCATGAATCTGTGGTTCAGCTAAATCAGTAGACCACGGGGTTGGGGGAGCCGCTGTCATAGTGCGGACTCTCATAGCGTTGTTTCTCCTCAAATGCGTTAGTTGTTAGTTGGTAGTTGTTAATTGGTAGTTGTTAGTTGTTAGTTGGTAGTTGTTAGTTGGTAGTTGTTAGTTGTTAGTTGGTAGTTGTTAGTTGTTAGTTGTTAGTTGTTAGTTGTTAATTACTAATCATCAACCACTATCTAATAACCACTAACCACTAAACACCATCCATTAACCACTAACCACCATCCACTATCCACCAACCACTATCCACTAACCACTATCTACTAACCATTAATATTGGTCTTTTTTGCTGTAGATTTGACGATTTTCAACGTAAACCGTATCAATTATCGCCACTACTGCTGCGTCAATTGGACGCTGTTCGTTGCCATAAACTTGACGTGCAGCGCTACCACGACTGACGAGTACCCACTCATCAATCCCCGCACCAACGTTATCTGCTGCTACCTCGTAGTTTGGCTGTACGTTTCCTTCTTCATCTATTATTTGTAACAGCAGCAGTTTAACTCCTCTAAAACTCGGGTCTTTTTGCGTGCTAGATACGGTACCGCGAACTCTGGCAATTTGCATTCCTTTTTATGATATGAAATTACGGTCTGCCACCATAAGGACGAATTGCATTTACATTTTCCCGGAATTGTTCTACATCTTCGGTATATCTAATCGGTAGAACGTATTCAAGGTTTTCGTGAGGACGAGCAATGATATGAGTAGACAACACTTGTCCACCATTAACTCGTTTCACTGAGTCAATCCCCGCTCCCACTGAAGCTTGTACTTCAGATACATCTCCTCGAACAATAACTGTAACGCGACCAGTACCAATTTTTTCGTATCCTACCAAGGTGACGCGAGCAGCTTTCACCATTGCATCCGCTGCTTCGACTACCGCTGGAAAACCCAACGTTTCAACCATTCCGACTGCAATCGACATTAGTTTTAATCCTCAAAAATTTTCTATTCAGTAAAACTAGATTCCTAGCTTAAAAAGAGAACCGCTTCCAAAAAAACTGTACCTTTATTTCTCGGGACAATAAAAACTCGACGGTCTACCTAAATATCTACATTGAGAGTGCGATAACTTTACTGGTCAAGCTCAGCAAGACCAGTTGTTCGCAGTTGCTTCCTTCAAGCTACTGACTACTACACGAACATAGTGAAGCAGTTGCGGTGGACGGAGAGAAGTTCGTTGGCAAGGTTCCCTTGCTTAAAGAAACTTCGGGGTTCCCCGGCATAAGCAAACTGCTGTTAGCGCCTAACGGAGCGTACCGTAGGTATTGCGTCTCCCGTCAGGGAGATACCCGTTACCCTAACGGGTCGTGCCGCACTGTTGCTTGCGTCGCTCGGAGAGCGATACACCCGCAAGGGTGCGGTTAAGGGTGAATATTCAGTTTTTCGCCAAATGATAGAGGGTCTTCAAGTGTTTTTCTTCTTTTTGTTCTTAATTTGCTGACCTTGAGGCTCAATTAAAAGCAGACACCCACAAGGTACTGTACAAAAAATCAACTTACTATAAATCGTTAAGTCCGGAATTGTTCCACTGCTTCGGTATACCTAATCGGCAGTACGTATTCCAAGTTTTCGTGAGGACGCGCAATGATATGAGTGGAAACTACTTCGCCTCCATTCACTCTTCTTGCAGCCTCAATACCTGCTGCAACTGAAGCCTGTACCTCAGACACATCTCCTCGCACAATTACGGTTACGCGAGCGCTACCGATTTTTTCGTAGCCCACCAAGGTAACGCGAGCGGCTTTAACCATCGCATCCGCAGCTTCCACCACTGCTGGGAAACCTTTGGTTTCAATCATTCCAACTGCTATAGGCATTTACTGACTCCAACAACTTACTCGATTCTTATCTTACTCAGGCAAAGGTTTTTTTATAACTTCAGGCACTCAATATCGAGCTGAAAAAAAAGCCTTCTCAATTAAGCATATGAAAGCTTTGCACCCCTTGCAATATAAATTAGTATAATAGTTTGTAATAAAAGCATTTTAAAAAACTTAACATATCTTTGAGGGCTAGTTGCATCTCAATCGAAGTTTACAGTTTCTTGAGTAACCACTTCTGCTTTATAATTTCTTTATTACATTCCCCTAAACTGCGTTCATAGCAGCCCAAATTGAACAGAAGCGAAGAATGACCGCTGCCTCGAAGAGCTCTATAATGGTCTTTCTTCAAAGATTGTTGTTTGTACAAAACACATATAAAGTAAATAGAAAAAATATAATTTTTACTTATCAGACAGATGATTTTGATTTTTTTTGAATTCTAGAATCAAAGTAAAGCCAACTGATGAATCAATACTGCTTATAAAAAAATATTTTTTCTTAGGGCTTTTTTGAATATTTATACCAAACAATTACCAAAAAACACAATTTCATTAAATATAAAGGTATGTTGATATAGATATAGATTTAGATTGTAGAGTATTGAGCGTTTAGGCAAATTTAGAAAGGGTTTTATGATGGGAAAGTTACGGGAAATATTTAAATGAATCAATTATTATTTTCAACAACTTGGGGTTTACCTTTATATGGTTTAGTAGGTGCCCTGTTGACTTTACCCTGGTCATTAGGATTAATTAAACGTACTGGACCAAGACCGGCAGCTTATTTAAATATATTGACAACTGCCTTTGCTCTGACTCACAGTTTGTTGGTATTTAAAGAGGTTGAAGTTAGTAAAACACAAACCTATATTATTAATTGGTTCTCGTGCCGAGATTTAAATTTATCTTTTGAATTAGATATATCATCAGTAACTATTGGTGCAGCTATTTTAATTGCCGGATTGAGTTTGCTGGCACAAATTTATGCCCTAGGTTACTTAGAAAAAGACTGGGCTACGGCA
The DNA here is from genome assembly GCA_038525335.1 of Cyanobacteria bacterium J06621_15. Lineage (GTDB taxonomy): Bacteria > Cyanobacteriota > Cyanobacteriia > Cyanobacteriales > Nostocaceae > Rivularia. Next base: position 19,591 of record JBCBHT010000087.1, read on the forward strand.
AGATTTTTTGCTTTGATGGGTTTTTTTGAAGCAGCTTTGACTGCTTTAGCTATTAGTGATTCTTTATTACTTAGCTACATGGTATTGGAGGTTTTAACTCTTTCAACTTACCTGTTAGTTGGATTTTGGTATGCTCAACCATTGGTAGTTACGGCAGCAAGAGATGCATTTCTTACTAAAAGAGTAGGGGATTTATTGTTGCTGATGGGAGTAGTGACCATAGGTACGATGGCAGGTAGTTGGGATTTTTCTAACCTTTATGAATGGGCAAAAACAGCGGAGCTAAGTCCTTTAACATCAGCTTTATTAGGTTTAGCATTGATTGCTGGACCAATAGGTAAATGCGCTCAGTTTCCCCTAAATTTGTGGTTGGATGAAGCAATGGAAGGTCCAAATCCAGCTTCAGTTCTGCGAAACTCCTTGGTGGTAGCTGGTGGTGCTTATGTGCTTTATAAATTGGAGCCGATTATAGCTTTATCACCAGTTGCTCTAGATACTTTGTTGGTTATCGGTACCGTAACAGCGGTAGGAGCAAGTTTGGTTTCCATTGCTCAGATAGATATAAAGCGTACATTATCCCATTCCACCAGTGCATATATGGGTTTAGTGTTTGTTGCAGCGGGTATGGAACAAGGTGGTGTCGCACTGCTTTTGTTGTTCACTCACGGTATAGCCAAAGCTTTATTATTTATGAGTGCTGGGTCGGTGATTTATACCACTCATACTCAGGACATAACCGAAATGGGTGGACTATGGTCAAGAATGCCAGCAACAACTACAGCTTTTATAGTCGGTTCGGCTGGTATGGTAACGCTGCTACCACTGGGAAGTTTTTGGGCTATGCTGTCATGGGCTGACGGTTTTGTTTTAACCAGTCCCTGGGTAATTGGGATTTTGGTAATCGTCAACGGTTTAACAGCTCTAAATTTGACCAGGGTATTTAGATTAGCTTTCTGGGGAGAACCGCAACAGAAAACCCGTCGTTCTCCAGAAGTACATTGGCCAATGGCATTACCAATGGTATCGCTAACTATAATGACTTTGCTGGTACCAATGATGCTGCAAAAATGGTATTTATTACCCACCTGGGACAGCATTAATTGGTATGTATTAACAGCATTAGTATCTTCAAGTTTGCTCGGAGTAATCATCGGTTCCACAATCTACCTGCATAAAGCTTGGTCAAGGTCTAGAGTATTGGCTTGGAGATTTATCCAAGATTTATTGGGATACGATTTTTATATAGACCGAATTTATCGGTTGACTGTCGTAGGTGCTGTTGCATCTCTATCTAAAATATCCGCTTGGAGCGACCGTTATTTAGTAGATGGATTAGTGAACTTAGTAGGTTTTGCAGCGATTTTCAGCGGACAAGGTTTGAAGTACAGTATTTCCGGACGCTCTCAAGGTTATTTACTGACCATCATCTTCGGAGTCAGTTTAATCGGCTTTTTTATCAGTTGGTCTTTAGGATTGCTGAATAATCTACCAAGCAATTTTGGATTTTAGATTTTGCGGAAAGTTGGGGGTGTCGGTTTCCGTCCCCCAAACTTTCCAAGACGGATTTTGGATTAATGAGTTAGGAGTTAGGAGTTTAAATAATTAATTCTTCCCCTTCTTCCCCCTCTCCCCCCTCTTCCCCCTCCCCCCAATTCCCCCATGCTGAGTATTTTAATTTTGCTTCCACTCCTAGGTGCGTCTTTAGTTGGATTTTTCCCTGGTATAACGCCAAAAGCTTCTCGTGGAGTGGCTTTAGCTGTTACTTTAGTTTCTTTTTTGTGGACTTTAGTTTTAGCGAGTCAGTTTAATTTAGGTGAAGTTAATCAACAGTTTAGTGAATTCATCCCTTGGGTAGATACATTAGGTTTGAATTATCGGATTGGTATTGATGGTTTATCTTTGCCTTTGTTGATATTAAATGCATTGCTGACGGGAATAGCTGTTTATAGCAGCGGTACGTCTATACCGCGACCGCGTTTGTATTATTCTTTGTTACTGCTGCTAAATGTAGGAGTGACAGGAGCATTTTTGTCTCAGGATTTGCTGTTGTTTTTCCTATTTTATGAATTAGAATTAATTCCGCTATATTTGCTGATTGCGATATGGGGTGGGGAACGTCGGGGTTATGCTGCAACCAAGTTTTTAATTTATACTGCTGTTTCGGGAATTCTGGTTTTAGCAAGTTTCCTTGGCTTAGTTTGGCTGAGTGGTTCATCTAGTTTTGCTTTGGAAGGATTGCAAACCGGTTCAATACCATTAGCCACGCAAATTTTGTTATTAGCTGCAATTTTAATCGGTTTCGGCATCAAAATGCCACTGGTTCCGCTACATACTTGGCTACCGGATGCTCACGTTGAAGCTTCCACACCAATTTCCGTGTTGCTGGCTGGGGTGCTTTTGAAGCTGGGAACCTACGGTATATTGCGCTTTGGAATGTATTTATTACCAGAAGCTTGGACTTATTTAAGTCCTTGGTTGGCAACTTGGGCTGTAATCAGCGTGCTTTACGGTGCATCTTGTGCGATTGCTCAAAAAGATATGAAGAAAATGGTGGCTTATAGTTCTGTCGCACATATGGGCTATATACTTTTAGGTGCAGCTGCTGCAACACCTTTAAGCATATTGGGTACCGTAATGCAAATGATTAGTCACGGTTTAATTTCAGCGCTGCTATTTTTATTAGTGGGAATTATATATAAGAAAGCAGGCAGCCGCAATTTAGATGCAGTTCAGGGATTGTTAAACCCAGAAAGAGGTTTACCTTTGATTGGAAGTTTGATGGTATTGGGGGTAATGGCAAGTGCTGGGATACCGGGAATGGTAGGTTTTATTTCGGAATTTGTAGTTTTTCGTGCCAGTTACGAGGTTTTTCCGATACAAACTTTAGTTTCAATGATTGGAACGGGTTTAACTGCTGCTTACTTCTTGATTTTGATGAGTAAAGCCTTTTTTGGTCGCTTGTCCGAGCAGGTAATTAATTTACCCCGTGTTTACTGGTCGGATAGAATTCCAGCAATTTTGTTAGCAGTATTAATCGTAATTTTTGGGGTTCAACCTAATTGGTTAACACGTTTGACTGAACCAACAACTAATGCAATGATGAGCGCGCAAAATCAGGTTGTGAATGTTTCTTTTAAATAGTTAGTTGTTAGTTGTTAGTTGTGAATTAACTATTATCAATTATCAATTACCAATTACTAATTACCAGTTACTAGTTATTAATCGAGATTTTTGGCGCTAAAGCGCAACTACGAACGAACATATTTTAGGATAATTTTTTATGGTTACTACTACAAAGAATAAGTCTACTTTACATCCTTTAGCAGCATATATTGAACGGTTATTAAGTGGAGATGCGTTACTTCCTGATACTCCTGAAAATTTAGTTGAAGTAGTTGGGGTTCTTCACAGTTATGGGGTAGTTTTGGATGCTTATTCAAATAATCTTATCTACTTTGCTAATAATCAATTTCTAGTTTTCTTCCCGTTTTTTAAATATTTTAACGGCGAATTCAATTTTAATAAATTACTGCGTCACTGGGGACACGATAGAATCAATTATGAATATGCTGAGTATTGTATGAAATCAATGCTGTGGCATGGTGGTGGTGGATTAGATGATTATGTTGATTCAGAGGAATTTAGAGAAAGAGCAAAGGTTGTTATTAATGCAAAATTTAAAAATAATCCTTTGGTTTTAGGTCTTAACCAACTTTTTCCAGATTTTTTAACCGAACAGTTAAGGGTTTGCTCTTACTACAGCGGTTTAGGACAATTTTGGCGCGTTATGTCTGATGCGTTTATGAGTTTGTCAGACCTTTATAATAAGGGGAAAATAACATCAATTCCCGACGTTGTAGAGCATATCAAAGGTGGATTGGTAGCAAATGCAGGTAATCCAATTACCTACGGTGTGAAAATTCGTGACAAAGTTTACGATTTAATTCCAAAAGAAACTGGTTTGACCTTCTTGATGGATACAGCAGTACCTTATGTTGAAGCAATATTTTTCCGAGGAACACCTTTTCACGGTACAGTTTCCTACAACGCTCAAGCTTATCAAATTCCCCCAGACCAAGGAAGATTTCAGTACGGTGCTTTATACGCAGACCCATTACCAATTGGAGGTGCGGGAATCCCCCCTACCTTATTGATGCACGATATGCGTCACTATTTACCCGAGTATTTACACGAAGTTTATCGTCAAACTCGTCGAGGAGAAGATGATTTACTGGTACAAATTTGTAAAAGCTTTCAGAAGTCAATGTACTGCGTAACTACAGCTGCAATCGTGGGATTAATGCCTCATTCCCCAGATACTAGCGAACCAAGCGAGCAAAAAGCAAATCGGGATTATCTACGAAATTGGATGGATAGATTTACTACTTCGCGATTGAAAGATGTTAATGAACAGCCAATATCTTGTGAGGTTGCTGTACCGAAGTGGAATTAGATAGGTTAGAGGTTAGAGGTTAAAGGTCAAAGGTCAAAGGTCAAAGATTAAAGGTTATTTGATTTGAGACTACTATTAAAACAAATCAATATAGTGCTTTCCATTTGGGTGAAATACAGATTTACCTCACCCCCTTCCCCTCTCCTTAACACCACGGTGTACACACAAGTCTTGAATTTAG
>JBCBHT010000088.1:0-24149 GCA_038525335.1 Cyanobacteria bacterium J06621_15
CTCGCAGCATTACGACGCAGAGGATAGCCCCCTAGCTCGGTTCTATCAGCTTCATCTTCTAAAGCTACAACCAAAGCCTCAACGACTTCAGGACTATTGATGCGAAATTTACCCAACCACCAAGCAGCATAGTAGCGGAGACTTAAATCCGAACATTGCAGATTAACAATTGCTTGCTCCGGAGTGAGCTGTGGTGAATCTTCTGTGGCAATTTCTTCTGCACTCGGTTCAATCATCGCCCTATTTTTCACTATTTAGACTTCACAGGTTTAGATTCGCTATCGGGTTTGAGTGCAGATTCAGCGGTAACTTGCTCGATATTGACAATCTTGCCACCCATACGGGTAATCCGCTGCATTTCTTCATTCATGCGGTTGTATGGTACCGTCATAAACACACTACCGCTACGACGAATTTGATAATTATTCTTATCAGTTTCCTCGTTCTGGCGTAAACCTACAACTTCATAACGAAACATCCGGCTCTTAGCACTAGAAATTCCATTAGTACCAACTGTTGTTTGACCGTACATCTTTATAAATCCCCTTTCAATTTTGGATTTTGGATTTTGGATTGCTAATTAGGAGTTAGTTGTTAGTTGTTAGTTGTTAGTTGTTAGTTGTTAGTTGTTTGTTGTTGGTTGTTAGTTGTTGGTTGTTAAACCATTAACTACTAACCACTATCCACTATTCATTAACAACTATCCACTATCCACTATCCACTAACAACCAACTACATTTCTAAGCTGGAGTCACACTAACAATCTTTCCACCTTGACGCAGAATTTGCTGCATCTTGTCTGATAAACGCTCGTAAGGTACGACGATAGCGTAGCTACTACGTCTAACCTTAGGATATTTTGGAAATAGCTGACCCGTTACTTCGATGCGATAGGAACGGTCTCCTGCTCCGACTGCATTACCTACATTTCTTCTCGGAGATACATCGTTTGTTGCGCGGTAATTCCAATTGCTGTTATTACCAGATGGTCCCACAATTGAAGAAGCACTGTTGGTTCCCAATTCTCTCGCTAAACGAGACTTGCTTCCCTCTACCTGAGCGCGGTCGCTGTTGGCATAACCACGATACAAACGGAACATCCGGTTAAAACCAACAGTTTTTTGTCCCGATTGAGTTGCAAATCCACGATAGAATGGTACTATGTTATCACCGAAATTTTCGGTGTACTCCATTGAATCAATATAAGAATCTATTTCAACGTCGTATCCTTCGTTATGATACAAATCGTTGTGATAACTTACTTCTGATTCGTCATAAGGAGCGCGACCCAATAAGTGCTTGTAATTTAATTCGATGAATCGAGTTTGGAAATTGTTATAAAAAAACTTGTTCTTATACAATTCCGACTTGGCTACTGCACGAACGAACTCGCGAACGGTCATATTACCATCGCGTAAAAGTGATTCTGCACTTGTGAGTCGTTCTGATTTCATTAAATAATCATTTCCCAAAAGCTGCCGATATACAGCACGGATTACGCTTTCTATATCTTCCTTTGTAGCGTTGGAGCGTAATTCAACTTTTGGTAATTCATCAAAGGCTTCCGTTCCTAGCCTTGATGCTGCTGATGTAATCGCCATTGCTATTATTCCTTTTATTTTTACGCTTGCAGACGAAGCGATTTTTGATATTGTTTTTTATTGCTTCTTTATTACTTGCTTAGTGTTGCTTAAAAAAGCGTATTTAAACAATGCCCGGAGACCGATACAACTACTAGGTGATAACTTCCATCCAGCACTTGCACCACTCTCCGGGCAGAACGCCTAGCTTACTAGCTTAAAGCGTTGATTGCATAATCGATGTAGGTGTTAGCTTCGTTAGCAGCTTGACCGCTCAAACCGTGGTTGCCCTTGATGTGCTTCAAAGCTTCGATGTACCAGCTAGGAGACAATTCAAAAGAACGGTTGATTTCATCCAAACCTGCAATTAAGTACTCATCCATAGGACCAGTTCCACCAGCTACCAAGCAGTAGGTTACCATGCGTAGGTAGTGACCAACGTCACGAGCGCACTTGGACTTACCGCGAGAATCAGCAGCGTACTGAGGTCCCTGCATCTGGGTGGTGTAAGGATACTTTTGGTACACAGCGTTAGCAGCACCGTCAATCAACTTCTGAGCTTGAGAAGTTAAGCTACGAGCAGCTTCCATGCTAGCAACAGCGCGGTCAAAACGACCATTTACAGCCTGTAATTCGGTGTTGCTTAAGAAACGACCTTGAGTATCAGCAGATGCAATTGCTTCGGTAATTGGTGTCTTCATGTCTTACAATCTCCTTTATGTCTTGTTATTTTTTTTTGCCTGGATGCCGGTGACTCGGTTCCGGGCTTCTCTATTTGTGCTTAAACAGTACTGGCGCTATATCTACTAAGCAACAGCAGCAGCAGCACGGTCAAAGTAACCACCTAATTCAGACATTAACTGGCTGCAGTCGCCCTTGGTAATACCATTGGGGTCGTTAGCCATTTTGATAGCAGTATCTTTCATTTTTTGAACGCCAACTGCAACGGAAGAACCAGGAGTTCCCAAAGCTTGGTAAGTTTCGCGCAAACCATTCAAGCAACGGTCATCTAATACACTTGCGTCACCAGCCAACATAGCGTAGGTAACATAGCGCAAGATAATTTCCATGTCGCGCAAGCAAGCAGCCATGCGACGGTTGGTATAAGCGTTTCCACCAGGAGCAATCAACTGAGGCTGTTCTTCAAACAATGCACGAGCAGCATCGGTAACGATTTGAGAAGCATTGCTGGTGATGCGGTTTACGGTATCCAAACGAGAATTCTTGTCCTTAATCATGTTGCTTAGAGCATCTAACTGCTCACCGCTCAAGAATTCGCCTCTGGAATCAGCTTGAGAAACTACTTTTGCAAATGCATCTAACATCGAGTTTTTCTCCTAATTGGTTAGTTTTTAAGTATTGCCTTGATTTAAAATGGCAGCTTTTATCAACGGATGGGATATAACAGATGTTGTAATCAGCAACCAATTTATTTGTCTCTCCTTCCCTATCTGTGAAAACCGATATGGAATTATGAGAATCTTGGCTTATTTTATGAGAAACCGACAACCTTGACAAATTGATTGTCTCTTTTAAATTTTGTCTGTTAATTGACCCCTCCAGATTATGTTTATACACTGCCACAAGGGCAGATTTTGTTAAGTTATATAAATAAATGAAATGGAGCAATAAGAAAAACCGCAAATCCTTTACATATAAGAGATTTGCATTAAACAACACCTCTAAATCCTTTACAGAACTTCATCAAATAGCTCAAAGTCATGAATTTATAATGTTTTTAGCTTTTCTTAACTATCTGAAAAGCTTATGTATAGCAAGTATTTGAGTAGCACGATACATATTCCGCCCCTAACCCACTTCTTAATAGTTGTTAACAAAAACCAGCCCTTTGCTTAACGTAAACTTTTGTAAATTTTTTGATGGCAAATAAGTTAAGAAAAGCCCCAAAAGCCCTGAAATGTAGGCATAGAGGAAAAAGTTCCCTACGAACAGTCAACAACGAGCAGTTAACATTCAGCAGGGGATTCGCAATTCGCAATTCGCAATATGTCCCTCCGGGACACGCTACGCTAACGCAATTCGCAATATCACCCGACCGGTGAACGCAAGCTACGCAATTAATACCCACAGATGAATCTGGAGAGAAGTCCGTTGGCGGTGGGTGAGACAGGTTAAGGGTGTTGGGTTGCGCTTCGCTTAACCCAACCTACAAAGAGTCTTATCAAGTCATCAAAATTAATTTTTTTCTACCCCCTCTCCCCACTCTTCCCCCTCTTCCCCCTCCCCGATAATACCCATAGGAATTAGATACTCACTGTTAATTGTTAATTGCTATTGAAATTCGGGAGCGTACAACCTTGTCGTTTTCCTGGTTGAGTGCTTGTTGTAAAGCAGCATAAGCTGTGGGGGTTGCAATTTGTTGTAAAGATACCGCAGCAGCGTAACGCAAACCCCAGTCTTGGGGATTAAGTAATGCCCAAATTAACTTTTCTAGTACACGGTTGATAATTTCTGGATTATTTGAGTTACTAGCAATATTGCCAAGCCCTCGTGCTGCAATTCGACGGACATTTCCTTGGCAATGATTTGCGACTTCCGTACCTACAACTTCGGCTAATAGATTGACAGCTTCTGGATTACCAATCTGAGCTAAAGCTTGAATTATATAAGCCTGTGAATTTTGGTCGCTAGAATGATGAAAAGCATCAATCAAGGGCTGTACTGTTGCAGGAGTACACTCAATTAACCTCTCAACCGCAACAGAACTAACGCGAGGATTGTGATGTTTCAAAGATTCTAAAAAAGTATTTATTGCAAAAATATCTTGTGAAGATTTAACGCTCATATAATAGTAAGTTAGTTGATAGTTGTGAGTTGATAGTTAATAGTTAATATTCCAAGAGGAAGAGGATATGAGATGTAGTGGGCTTCCTTACAGCCTTAATTATTAATACCCAATTACCAATTACCAGTTACCAGTTATCAATTACCATTTATATTTAAAGTTGAATCAATAAATCATCAACTGCTTGAAAAATTAACCCAGGTACTTCTTTTTCAGGGACATCGTTGTCCAATAAATTTTCTAAAATTCGCTTCAAATTTAACAGTTTCAAACTATTAGGAACTTTAGCAGTAAGAATAGCTTCTACTGCTTGACGATGTGCAAGCGCACCTAAATCAAAAACCGCAGCCCAACGAAGGTACATATTTTCATGGTTGAGGAATTTTAGTATACGTTCGAGATATTGTGGCTGTTGAGTTAAAAGATAAAAATATCGCGCTGCTGCACACTGTATTCTTTCAGAAGAATCATCCAAATAAGGTTTAATTAAAGAACCAGCCGAATCAACTTTTAAACTAGCAAGTGCTTCAATTAAAGCCTCATATGGTTGCTTTTGATTGGATTTCAGCATATTTAATAAAGGATTTATAGCCCTTTTATCACCAATTGCTGCTAAAGCTTGAATAGAAGCTTCCCGTAAACGAAAATCATCGCATTCACAAGCTTTAATTAATGGTTCAACAGCTTGAGGATTCCTTAATTGTCCTAATGCTCGCGCAGCTTGACGACGTAAAGGATATCCACCCGACGGTATACGATAATGTTCGTCAAATAAAGCTTCACACAAAGCCGCACAGCTTTCTTGAACTTGATGTTTCCCCAACCACCAAGCAGCATAATATCGGATTTGATTATCTTCACTTTGTAAAGCTGATAGCGCAGTTTCTGCTGAAAATATTGGTTCGTCCATTAAATTGGTAATTGGTAATTGGTAATGGGTAATTGGAAATGGATAATTGGTAATTGGGAAGTACTGAATTCAACTATGAATCATATATGCTGACACTTTGTAGTAAACATGAAACTTATGTAGAGACGTAGCAATGCTACGTCTCCTTCAATGTGAAATCACGTTTTCATTTTATTCAGCAACATCTCTATTACCCATTACCCATCCCTTCTAAGCTGGTGTAATCTTGGTTATCCTACCTCCACGCTTATGAATCTCTTGATATGTTTCTGAGAGACGACTGTAAGGTATGGTGTAAACCTGTCTGCTACGACGCACGGATACTTTTGTGTTGCGCGTACCTGCTATAGCTTCAACGATAAACATTCGATTGTCTCCCCTTGGTGCGGAACTAATCAAAGTTGGTGCTGTTGATGTAAAGCTTGAAGCAGGGGAGGTTGGGGGCACAATCATGTTTGCTTGATTTCTGGAAATCTGTCCGCGCAAACGTGAATTTTTACCGCCATATTGAGCGTTATCGCTGTTACTAAATCCTCTGTGTAGTGCAAATATTCGGTTGTATCCTACGGTTTTCATGCCGGGAATTGAGCTAAATCCACGATAGTAGGGAACGGTATAGTTACCAAAAGCGGCTTCGTATTCTGTAGTGTAAATGTAGGATTCAATATCTGCATCATAGCCTTTCGCAGCGTAGAGGTCTGTATGATAGGCAATTTCTGATTGGTCGTAAGGGGCACGTCCGAGCAAGTGTTTGTAATTTAATTCAATAAACCGTACTTGAGAATTACTTTGAAAAAAGCATTCTTTGTAAAAATCAGATTTTGCTAAGGTTTCGATAAATTGACGAACGTCTGTTTTACCGTCACGCAGTAGAGACTCTGCGCTGGTAAATTTTTCACTAGCATATATTCCTTGACGACCAAAGATATGAGTATACGCTGCTTTAAACACCGTTTGTAAATCGTCTTCGCTCCAATTTTGACGCAGTTCTACTTTATTCTCAACTGCGTCTCTAATTGCTAATCTGTCTGCAACTGAACTACTCATTTACAATTTTTCCTTTTGTTTATAGAGAATGTTGATTAAAAGGGGTTTTTTCGACCCTGAGTAAGTTGTAGAAACTAATACTCAACTACATTAATTTTGAGGGGTTAGGAAGTATCTTCTTCTGTAGCAATGTAAGGAAACCTGGAATCTGAGGAATAATGGAGCAATATCCGCTTTTTTTACTCTCAAAGAAACCAGGTTTTAACGCTTCACAAGCAATGAAGGATAAATAAGCAGTACTGTCTTAACTCAATACTCTTGATTCAATACTGTTAACTCAATGCGTTGATTGCATAGTTGATGTAAATGTTAGCTTCTCCAGCTACATCTCCACTCAAACCATGATTGTCGCGAACAAATTCTAAAGCTGCTACATACCAGCTAGGAGATAAGCCCAGAGCAGCATTTAATTCACTTAATCCAGCAACAACATATTCATCTAAAGGACCGGTTCCACCGACTACACAGCAGTAACTGATAGTGCGTAAATAGTGGTCGATATCGCGCACGCATTTACTTTTACCTTCGTTGGTCGATGCGTATTGTGGTCCCTGCATTTGGGTAGTGTAAGGGAATTTTTGATATACGTGATTTGCTGCTGCTTCTGCCCATTTTTGACCATTTTGGGAAAATGCTTTAGCTGCTTCTAAGCCTGCTTTAGCGCGGTTAAAGCGACCAAAAACAGCCTGCATTTCGGTATTGCTCAAGTAAGAACCGCGAACGTCTGCGGTTGATATTGCTTCAGTCAAAGGTGTTTTCATAATTTTCGATATTCCTTTATTTGGATTTTAGATTTTAGATTTTAGATTTTGGATTGTCCCTATAAATTCAGGAACTTAAAGATTCTAAATTCGCGAAAAGGTTCTTGTCATTTAAAATCCTTCGTAGTTCAATCCAAAATTGAAGAATGCGTATCCGCTGTCAAAATCTCGAATTTCTCGGTTATTTACAGCTCTGAACGACAAAAAAATACTCTGATAAAAAGTGCGTTTCAGGGGAAGTCCATTAGACTACAGCAGAAGCAGCACGGTCAAAGTAGCTTCCTAGTTCCGACATTAGCTGACTGCAATCACCTTTAGTAATATTGTTGGAATCGTTGGCAATTTGGATAGCTGCATCTTTCATTTTTTGAATTCCAGAAGCTACAGCATCACCAGGAGTTCCTAAAGCTTGATAGGTTTCTCTCAAACCATTTAAGCAACGGTCATCCATTGCGCTGGTATCTCCGGAAAGGACGGAATAGGTAATGTAGCGCAGAATAAATCCCATGTCGCGAATACAAGCTGCTTGATTGCGATTATGGAAACAAGCACCACCAGCGTTAAAGATTTGCGGACGTTCTGCAACTAAACCACGATAAGCGTTTGCAACAATTGAAGAAGCGTTGCTGCTGAGTCTATTAACTACATCTAAACGCTTGTTACTATCAGCAACCATTGCTGACAATCCATTGATTTCGTTTTCTCCGAGATAAGCACCTTTTTTATCAGCTTGTTCAACAACTTTGGAAAAAGCATCAAGCATTTTTTATTATCTCCATCAAGTTTATTAGAGTAATTTTAGGTCTTTTAATTAACCTCAAATTGGTTTCAAATATTTCAATTTTGCAGCATAAATTTGGTTAATACCTGGCAACTTTTGCACTTACAACCACTAGAAATCGGTATTTCCCCATGCAAATGAGTAGTCCAGAAAGACTCAATTTTTTTGCTCAATTTGTGATTATTTTCAAAACCTTGTTCGTATTGTATATATCGGTTGAACTTTTTTTAGATTAAGTTTATTTACAAAATAAAATGCATATCTAATTAGCTCAATGTATCTGTGTGAAAGCTTTATGAGTGTATATAGTTAAAAATAGCTTCACATTTACACACTTTCCTTAATATAAGTCAATGGTTTAATTTGGAGTTAAAAAATTAGTATAATAAAATATATTTTAATATATTATCTAAATATTAATACTTAGAAAAACAAACTAAATAAAGCGGTTTTCTAATAAACTAAATACAGTTTAAATCTTATCCCATTCTCTATAAATCTCTCTATATTTAACAATAACAAGTTAAATAGTAAGTTTTATCTGTATTCTATTGAAATAAAAATCCAATAAATCCAATAAACTATATAAAAAAGCAATTATGTATATAAAAACACTTAAAATCTATATGTATTCAGTAATAATCTATTGTTAAGGATTGATTATATAAATATGCACCGAAAATCTTACTATCACAGGAATTATTGCTGTCAATTTCAATCGATATAATGTTTTGAAAATAATTTATTTATGTAAACATGAATTATCAAGTAACTAAAATAGAATTATTTTTTTGAATTTTCAAACATTTGCTCAGCGTCGTCTTAAAACTTGCAATAAAGTTGTAAATACTTGAGGTAGAGGTGCAATAACTTCGACTAAATTGTTAGAAACCGGATGTTTTAGCTGAAGTTTCCAAGCATGTAAAGCTTGTCCGGGTAAGTTCACTCCTACCGAACGACCGGAACCATAAACAGAATCTCCCACGATGGGATGACCAATTTGAGAACTATGAACCCGAATTTGATGGGTACGTCCGGTTTCTAGTTGAAAATGCATTAGTGTATAGTTTCCAAGACGTTCCTTGATGTACCAATGAGTGACAGCTTCTCTCCCACCTTTCTCTACGGGAACAACTGCCATTTTTTTTCGTTCTTTAGGATGACGACCTATAGGTAAAATAATGGTTCCGGATTCTTGCTTAGTTGCACCGTATACAACACCCAAATATTCTCTACGTGCGGTTTTGGCTTTTAGCTGTGCTTGTAAGCTATGATGGGCTACTTCAGTTTTTGCGATCGCAATTGCTCCGGTGGTGTCTTTATCAAGTCTGTGAACGATTCCGGGACGTTGAACTCCACCAATTCCAGGTAAATTAGGACAATGAGCCAAAACCGCATTAACTAAAGTTCCATTGGGATGACCGGGAGCGGGGTGAACGACCAAACCTGCTGGTTTATTTAAAATAAGAATTTGTTCGTCTTCGTAGAGAATATCTAAAGGTATATTTTCTGGTTGTAATTCTAAAGGTTCGGCTGTGGGAATTTCTAAACTTATCCAATCCCCTTTTTTAACAGTATTTTTTTTTGATTGACAAATATTACCGTTAAGTTTGACATGACCTTGTTCAATCAACTGCACAATTCTAGAGCGAGATAAATCGGATAAATTTTGAGAAAGATAACTGTCTAAACGCAAACTATTTTCTTCAACTCTTAAAGATATTGATTTATTGGATGTCATGCGATTTTGGATTTTAACAACGGATGCATTTTTTTATATTTTGGATTGTCCCCATAAATAAATGAGCGCGGAAAGTTGATGCGGAGATACTCCCTGCATCAACTTTTCAGGACAGGGACTTGAGGGATTTGAGTGGTATGAGTATCTTACTTGCTTAATAAGTAGTTAAACAAAATTAACTACACATTGTCATTGCGAGTGGAACGGTCTTCGTAGCGTCTCCCGAAGGGAGATAGTGAAACGAAGCATTCAGCGAAGCTGCGGATCATCTCAGCCCCTGCGATGATCCGCAGCTTCGCTGAATGCTTCACTTCGTATGTCCTATCGGACACGCTTCGCTAACGCAATGACGGTAAATATTTTTGTTCGCTTACTTATATACAGCGAGCAAGATATACATCCTCCGGACATGCTTAGTCTGACGACTTACTAAGTGTATCGCTCTGGGAGCGACGCAAGCCTTACTCTCGATACGACTCGGCTTTAGTAAGGCTAACGGACTACAAAATTTTATTTTTGCACAACTGGGATACTCCCTGTAGTTATCAAGCTACTTCTAGCTATAAGCAATAACCTGAAGTATTAGATAGCACAAAGTAAAAGTTATTAAATAATCTAAAACTACTATTAATAGAGGCTTCAAAAAAGCCAGCATACAAAATTACAATAGTAATTGTAATATCTATCACTTACATGATAGTATTATTTCACCTAAAATGAGTTCTAAAGAATATTGCTTTAGCAATGAAAAATAGTTCTACTATTTTGATTTTCCTTAAATGATTTGGCTCAAAGTCCCTGATAGAGTGTTCTACGATTTAAAATAGAACTATTATGGGAAATAAATAATTTGTGCTAGCAGCTACTTTAAGAAATGAGTTGATTGTTTATTAGACATTTTTAGCTTTTTTTTATTTAGCCAAGGCATTATTGAGAATAAATTGAAACCGAGCCTATCCAATATGCAAAATAATCAACCATCCTTACAAGAATATCTTTTTTACGATTTAAATGACCAATATAAATCAGAGGACCGTAGCGAAACAGAAGCTAACGAATTATTTGAAGACTTGAACGATAATGAAGATTGTTTCGGTCAAAACTATGCAGAGCTAGACGTTAAAAACAATTTTTCGGAAAGTTATGTTTCAAATCAATCTCAAGCCTCAAATTATAATTATAACGATGAATTATTTGAGGATGAAAACAACTTTTTAAGTCCGAGTATTAATTATACAAATCATGATGATGAAGGAGATGATTATCAAGACGAAGACAATGAAATACATTATCTGAATTTTATCAGAAAATCTGAGATAGCAGTCTCTCGTAATAAATTATTAGAAAATAGAAGTTATCGCTACGGTGACTATCAGCAAGAAGAAAATACAAAGACTTACACTATAGTTTGTATTGATGATAGTAGAGCGGTGGTTAATGCGATAAAAATGTATTTAGATGATAATATTTTTTCTGTAGTTGGTATCAACGACC
The DNA here is from genome assembly GCA_038525335.1 of Cyanobacteria bacterium J06621_15. Taxonomy (GTDB): domain Bacteria; phylum Cyanobacteriota; class Cyanobacteriia; order Cyanobacteriales; family Nostocaceae; genus Rivularia. The sequence continues at coordinate 11,121 of JBCBHT010000088.1, forward strand.
CGTTAAAAGCTTTAATGCAGGTTGTACGCTTAAAACCGGATATGATTTTGTTAGATATAACCATGCCAACACTAGATGGATATGAGTTATGTTCTCTACTGAGAAAGCATTCCTCTTTAAAAGAAACACCGATAATTATGGTCACAGGAAAGAAAGGAATTATCAATAGAGTAAAAGCCAAAATGGTGAAAGCATCAGACTATATTACGAAACCGTTTTATAAAAAAGACTTGCTTAAAGTAATGTTTAAGTACATTGTTTAAATATGTAATTCAATACATTTATCATGTGAATCCCATGGGGTGACACCAACAATAGAGCTAAAAAATATTTTCAGTATATTTACAGGTGTACAGTTGCTGAATTGTTAAGTGTATAACAGTACTGATAATGTTATACAAATGCTTTATGAACAGAATTTACTTAAACTGCTCGGTAAAAAGGCTTGCATCTACCGTCTCTGTGGTTTTACTATGCTTCTCCTCACAACTGCTTTACAGCAACAGAGCATCAGCACAGACATCCGAAAATATTAATCTACAACAAGCAGCTACTGCAAGTATCAAAAATGCAGTATCAACATTAATTCAAGTATTACGAAGCGAAAACCCAGAAGCTAGGATAAGTGCTGCACGTGCATTAGGTGGAATGGGTACCCAAGCTAGAATGGCAGAACCAGCTTTAACAGTAGCTTTATACGATAAAGAAGCACGGGTACGTTACACCGCTGCGACTGCTTTAGCGCATCTTGGTGGAGATACCAAAACTGCTTTACCGATATTACACGAAGCCTTGGAAGATGAATCAAAGTGGACTCGTAACGATGCTGTTTTTGCTTTGACTAACATTGCTCTTAACATGCTTTCCAAAGCACCTAGTTTATCCGACAAGGAATTAAATAAAGCGATAATTGACCTTGAGAAAACCTTAGAAGTTATGAAAGAATCGGAGTATGAAGTTTCCCCGAAAGCTGTTAAATCTATAACTGATTCTTTGAATACTTTGAAAATAGAAAGACAGAGGACGTGATTTTAGATTTTGGTTCGTAGTTGTGCTTACTCTACGAGAACGCTCCGCGTACAGCATTTACAATTGTAAATTAGATTGAAAGTAATTAAACCCAGCGCCGACGTTGGGTTACGCTACATCAAAAATGGAATTTACATTGCATTAATAGATATCCGTAAAAATATTATAGCGCTAGAAACCTCACCCCTAACCCCTCTCCTTATTAAGGAGAGGGGAAATAAGCAAACTGTACCTCAGTTGCTTGATAAACGCTATATATAAAATCATCTGATTTATTCAATTTTTGATTTAATCTTTAAATTTATAGGCTTTTTCAGCAAGCCCTAAATATTTCGCTAGTGAGCTAAATTTCAAATATGATATGTGAACTTTATGTCTGACTTTAGGAGAAATTCCCAAGCAATTTAAGAGTCACCGGGGCAGGGGATTTAGAGGGCTGTTGTTAGATAGTAATAATAAATTCATATATAAATTCAACAACTTCCGGTTCTCAATATCCTTCATGGTCAGCCTTCAACAAATTCAGAAACGAATAGCTTAATAAACAACAATGATATTATTCCTCGCTCAACCACTAACAAATTTATTAATATATAAACATCCGGAAAAAAAGTAGAAAAACTTCACTTAAATTATTTAATTATAAATATACAGAGAAACTGTAATCACTTCTACAGAAAGGATTCCTTAAGTATAAGAACCCATCAAAGATAATTAATTATTTATAAAAAAACATTTGTCATTCTCAAAATTTGGTTTTAATATAAAGCTCTACTTGCCAACAAAAACTTTCATACATCTTTTACATTTTCTGCTACATTAGAGTAATCTAAAAGTTAGTAAGTTAACTGCTTGTCATCTACCACTTAACTGACGCTCTCTTTACTGGTTATGCTGTTAGTTGGTGCCTCTTTCACTTGATTTGAATATCCAGAAAGACTTTTCATCGCATAGAAGATGTTTTTTCTGGTCGTAAAAGCTGACGATAAAATTGCTTTTATGTGAATTGGTCGCGGTAATCGCTAAACATCGCTACAAAATTTATCTTTTGTTTGCTTGTTTATGTAAATTTAGACCTGTTGCATCTACAGAATTAGCGAAAGAGATAAATAACACGTTTCAATGTTCTTTATCAGAACAATTTGAAAAAAACATTACCTGTAAAGTGGTATGCGGCTTATTTTCGCTATGACCAAAATTATTAGCATTGCGGTATCTCTGTAGTAAATGAAAAGCCACAGAACATGAAAATACTTCCAATTAATAGATACAGATTTTTTCAGAGAATACATCCGACTGCATTACTTAAAAAAATTACGAATAAACCTGTTACTGGGTGTTTACAAGTTTTTACTGCATCAGATTCCTGGGCATTTTATTTCGAGGAAAGTAAGCTAGTTTATGCATCTTGTACGGATAAAATGTTCAATTTGCTTTACGAAAAATTGCAACAATACAGTCAGCAAATACCCGTACTTGCTCAAAAAAGAGTCTATCAGCAGCTGCGAGTAATTTTTCAAAAAGGGATTGATAATCAAGCGATACTTAGTCCGGATTATTTAGCAATTTGCTGGTTAGTTAATCAACAGCTAATTACTACAGCACAAGCGAAAGTTCTTATCAAAGAGTTAGCTTTTGAAGTAATGGGTTCATTTCTTGCTGTTAAACAAGGAAGTTATGAATTTACCAAAGAAAGTTTTATGGAGGATATGCCAAAATTTTGTCATCTAGATATAAATTTATTAATCGAAAACTGCTCTTCTAAGTCACAGAATCTAGAAAATACTGTTCCCAAGGTTATTGCAAATCCACCGTCTCAAAATACAGAAAAAGCTGTCACTAAAACTAAGATACCTATTCAACAACCTTTACCAAAAGCGGGAATACATCAAGCTCCAAGTCAAACTATGAGTTATTCCCAAAACAGTCGTCAGCGTTTTTATAGACAGAGTTATCGTAAAAAGCTTTACACAATAGTTTGTATTGATGATAGTCCTACAGTATTAACAGCTATTCAATCTTTTCTAGATGAGCAAGTTTTTAGCGTCGTAGGTTTTAACGAACCTTTAAAAGCTTTGATGCAAATTCTACGAACCAATCCAGATTTGATTTTACTGGATATAGAAATGCCCAATTTAGATGGTTATGAATTATGTTCGTTACTGCGAAAACATTCTTACTTCAAAGACGTACCTGTAATTATGGTGACTGGAAGGAAAGGTTTCATTGATAGAGCAAAAGCAAAAATGGTCAGAGCTAGCGGTTATTTAACTAAACCTTTTGACCAAAGTGAATTATTGAAAATTATTTTTCAACATTTGGTGTGAACAGTGAGCAGTTAACAGTGAGCAGTGTTAGCGTAGCGTGTCCCGGAGGGACATACAGTGAGTAGTTTTATAAATTATAAATCACAAATTACCAATCACCAATCACCAATGCCCAATTACCAATTACCAATTACCAATTACCAATTACCAATTATAAGGAGAATTAGATTTGATTAGTTGTTCTTTAATCACTGTATTAATTGTTGAAGACTCTTTAAGCGAGTTAGAGCTAATGAGTCATTATCTCGATAATGGTGATTACAAAATTGTTAAATCTACTGGGGCTAAAGAAGCTTTTGATATAGCATTAAAAAACAGTATAGATGTTATCGTTAGTGATGTAGTAATGCCAGAAATGAGTGGGTTTGAGCTATGTAGACAACTCAAAAAAGACTCGGTGACACAAAAATTACCCATTATCCTTTGTACGTCTAAAAATCAAGAGATTGATAAGTTATGGGGTTTTAAACAAGGTGCTAGCGCTTATCTAACAAAACCATACACTCGCAAACAGCTAATTGAAACAATTCAATCGGTTTTTGTTTGATTCGACAATATTGTAAATAAATTTTGATTACTTATGAATGCATCTAATATCAATGTATTAGCTCAACCGCATAAACAGTTGGGTGATGGCTATCTTCAATTCAAGCTAGATAGCAATACTACTGCTGTTTTACTGGTAAACTTTACTCAAGAAGTCATTGTATTACCAGTTGAAACAATAACTCCCATAGCCAACAAACCTGAATCAATTTTGGGATTAATGAATTGGCGCAATAGAATTATTTGGGTTGCTGATTTAGCCACAATATTGGGTTTAGAATCGCAATCTTATTCAATACGACAATATAATATTGTTGTAGTCAGCTATGAATCAGAAACTATTGGTTTAATGGTTCCAGAAATTAAAGGTACGGTGAGATTAGATTCCGATACTATCCAAACCGCTAAGAATCAAGAAACTAATATAGCTGCTTATTTAGATGGATGTATTTGGCGCGAAAATGAATTAAATTTAGTCTTAAACATACAGGCTATTCTTAAATCTTCGCTTCTCAAAAATAGTTAGTTATCACTTGTTTTTATAATCACATCATTCAGCACACTAATTAATATTTTTTTCTATTCTCTGCTCCCCACTCACTGCTACCTTTATTAATATTTACAATTGAATAAGATACAAGCATTCCGTAAATAGATTTGAGAATAGCTGAGCGATGAAGAAACTGAAAAAGAGTCAAAACCAAAAAAAAAATCGATATTCTGAGTCCGAATTCTCGAATTTTTCTAGAAATCCAAACAATCAAGCCAAAAAATTGCAGAATTCTTTAATTACACAAATTTCTTCACAGTTAAGAAATATAAATATAAACGGTAAAGCTGTAATGCTCTCTCTTGCTCTTTGCAGTTTACCTACAGTTGGTATCACGGCATTATCTTACCATTTGGGTAATCAAATTATTAGTGTAGAAGTTACTCAAGACACGGATACTGATACTCTCAAGCAGCTACAAGAATCTCAAAAGCAATTGCTATTACTGCTGCAAATAGGAACTTTAGCTGCTGTATTAGTTAGTGCTATTTGTGCAGCAACTCTTGCTCGTCGTTTGGTTTTACCGATTTATGCTGCTAATTTAGCTGTGAAAAAATTAGCAAACGGTAATCTTAACAGCCGTATTCCAATAAAAGGTAAAGATGAGTTTGCGGATTTAAGCAATAATGTAAATTTGATTGTCGAACAGTTACAAGAATTACTGTTTCAAGAAAGAGTTGAAAGCGAACAAGCGAAGTTGCTTTCAGATACTATTATTTCAATTTCTCAATCTATTAATACTGAAGATTTATTCAATAGAACCGTAAAACAAGTTAGACAAATTTTAGGAGCGCATCGAGTCGTTATTTATCATTGTAATTCCGACGGTGAAGGAGAAGTTATTGCAGAAGAAATTGCTCCCGGTTTACCTATAACTTTTGGGGAAACTATAGAAGATATTTCTCTTGCAAAGGAACTCACAGAAATTTATACTCAGTCTGAAGTTTTAGCTATAAATAATGTTGATGAAGCAGGTTTAAGTATAGAGCATCTGGAATTAATGAAACGCTTGAAAATTAAAGCGATTTTATTAACACCTATTTTTAAAGATAATCAAATATTTGGTTTTTTAATCGCGCATCATTGCTGGAATCCGCATTTTTGGCAGGCTTTTGAAATTAATTTATTAAAACATCTAGCAGTTCAAGTAGGATTAACTTTAGAACAGGTAACTAATTCAGAAAAAACTCAAGTTATTCAGCAATTAGCGATTGATTTATCTGGGTGTGTTAACTATCGAGATATTTGTAATGTCGCGGTTGAAAATATCAGCAAATCTTTACAAGTAGAAAAGACGCTGATTTATCAGTTAGATTCGTCTGAGAAAGGAAGTTTTATTGCTGAATCGAGTCATACCGACTTACCTTTAGTTCTAGATAAAAATCTGAATTTTCCTGATTTGAAAATTGATGGTGTAATCGCAATTAATGATATTAACAAAAGCGGTTTACCACAATCTGCTGTTAAACAATTAAAAGCATTAAATATCAAATCTTGTTTAATTGTACCTTTGAAGCAAGATGAAAAATTGTTTGGTTATTTAATAGCTTATAACTACTCTCAAACTAATCTTTGGCAGCAATCGGAAATACAGCTATTTGATGAATCTGCTGGAATTATAGGAGCAGCTTTACAAAGAATAAATCATTTATTTACAGCTAAACAACCTTCCCAGGAACAACTTCAAAAAGAAGCAGCATTACAACAGCAAATCGTCCAATTAATTGAAAATATTGAAGCAGTAAGTAGCGGTGACTTAACCGTTCGTGCAGAAGTTACCTCTGGGGAAATAGGAACCGTAGCCGATTTCTTCAACTCCATCATCGAAAATTTACGAGAAATTGTTACCCAAGTCAAACTTACAGTTACCGAAGTTAATAGCGCAATTGCCAAAGATGAAAGTGCGATTAATCAATTGAGCATTAACGCTAACGAACAAGCTTTAGAAGTCAATCGTACTTTAGAAGCAGTACAAGAAATGAGGTCTTCGATTAAATCCATAGCCAAAGGAGCCAGAAAAGCTGCAACAGTTGCCAGTAAAGCATCTCGTACCGCAGAAGAAGGTGGTGCAGCAATGGATTTAACGGTAGAAAACATTCATTATCTGCGCGAAACCATCGGTGATACAGCCAAAAAAGTCAAGCTACTAGGAGAATCTTCCCAGAAAATTTCTCACGTGGTTTCATTGATAAATCAAATAGCAAACCAAACCAACTTACTAGCTATTAACGCAGGAATCGAAGCGACCCGAGCAGGAGAAGAAGGAGAAGGTTTTGCTGTGGTAGCTGAAGAAGTAGCTGCTTTAGCCAATCGTAGCAGCGAAGCAACCGCAGAGATTGAAGATATTGTAGCCGGTATTCAGCGAGAAACCAGCGAAGTTGTTAAAGCAATGGAATTAGGAATTACCCAAGTAGTAGAAGAAACTCGTTTAATTGAAGACACCAAACAAAATTTAAACGAGATTCTTGATGTTAGTCATCAAATTGATGGATTAGTTGAGTCAATTTCAGCCGCTACAGTAATTCAAGTCAAAACTTCCAAACAAGTAACTAATTTGATGCAAGAAATTGCTGAAATATCGGAAAATACCGGAAACTCTACTCATAAAATTTCTACATCATTACAACAAACCGTAGATATGTCCGAAAAATTAGCCGCAAGTGTAGATACTTTTAAAGTTGGTTAGTTGTTAATTGTTAGTTGTTAGTTGTTAGTTGTTAGTTGTTAGAAATTAAGAGTTAGGAGTTAAGAATTAGAAGTTATTAGTTACTAATATTTATTATCTCCCCCTCTTCCCCCTCTTCCCCCTCTCCCCCTGCTCCTTCCGCTTTCGCTCCTCCCCATCATCTCATGCCCAATGCCCAATGCCCAATAACATGTCTTCACAAAAAGAATTAGAAATAAAAATGCAGTTTCTAGAGGAAGCTAGCGACCATATTAAGACTCTAGAAAATGTGATTGTCGAAGCTAAAAATAATCGTAAAATTGACTTACAAAAAATAAATGCTGCATTAAGAGCCGCTCACTCTATTAAAGGTGGTGCGGGAATAATGGGTTTTCACGCTTTGAGCGATTTATCTCATTTACTCGAAGATTCTTTCAAGGTTTTAAAAACTCGCAAAAATTCCTTAGAAATAGATAGCTCATTACAAAGTTTACTGCTATCTGCAATTGACTGGTTACGTCAAATTGTAGAATCAATTTCAGTCGGTCATGATGTTGATGAACAATGGATAAGTACTTTTTGCTATCCGGTATTTGAAGAGCTACGCGAGATTTTGGGAGAACCAACTCCCGAAGATGCAAAAACTATTCTCCAAGCAGAAGATAATCCTCAAGAAATTATATCTTTATTATTTAAAACTGAAGTTGAAGGATATTTACAACGGTTAGAATCCTTATTAAAACAAAACCAATCTTCCGTTTTAAGGGAAGAAATGGTGATGATGTCTTCTCAGCTAGGTGGTTTGGGTGAAATGTTGCAAATTCCAGCTTTTATTCAACTTTGTGAATCGATAATTGAAAGTTTATCTACTGCGGTTTCCGATGCGGATGTTGAAAAAATTGCCAACTTAGGATTGCAATCTTGGCGAAATACTCAAGCTTTATTACTTGCTGGTCAAGTAGATAATTTACCTACGACAATTAACAAACAAATAGGTATCAGTTCCGAACTAAATTCGGTCAATGATTTCGCTCCAAATGTAGAAACAATAATTGAAAAAACTCCAGAATTTAGCCCGGTTAGTAAAAAAGAAATTCAAGAACCAACAGTTAGAGTTCCCAGCAAAAAGTTAGAGCAAATTAACGATTTATTTGGAGAACTAACCATCGGACGCAATACTTTAAGACTACAGCTAGAAAGAATCAGTAAATTAATTCGTAATCTTGCTATTCGATTAAAAACTCTCGAACGGGAAAATCATGAATTACGTTTATCTTACGAAAAATTTGCTCTACAGCTATCAACTTTAAAACCGAAATATTATGAATTAGAAAAAACAGAAAAAAATTGGCAATGGCACCCTACAGAAAATATATCAGATAATCATAAATTTGATGTTCTAGAATTAGAACGCTATAACGAACTACATACACTATCTCAAACAGTAGTAGAAAATATAGTCAAAATTCAAGAAATTACCGGCGATATCACTCTTAATTTAGAAGATACAGAACAAGTAAATCATTTACTCAATAGAACATCAAGAAAGCTGCAAAACTCCTTAACAAAAGTCAGAATGCGTCCGCTTTCTGAAATATTGGAGCGTCTACCCAGAGCTCTAAATAATTTAAACGCAGAATACGGTAAACAAGTTAACTTACAAATCGAAGGTGCAAATACCTTGATGGAAAGAGGTATTTTAGAAGCATTGAACGAACCCTTAATGCATCTACTTAGAAACGCATTTGACCACGGAATCGAAGACACTCAAACTAGAATAGCAGCAGAGAAATCAGAACAGGGATTAATCAAAATTAAAACCGTTCATCAGAGCAACCGTACCATTATCACCATCAGCGATGACGGAAACGGAATAGATATAGAAAAAATTCGTACCCGTGCTGAAAAGATGGGTTTAGATACTCAAATGTTAGCGACAGCTACAGATGATGATTTGCTGAGTCTGATTTTTGAACCTGGATTTAGTACATCCGAGCAAGTCACCACCTTATCCGGACGTGGTGTAGGTATGGATGTGGTTCGTAACAATCTCAACTTGATTAATGGAGAAATAAAAGTTGATTCCGTCCCTGGAAAAGGAACAACTTTTACCCTATCGGTACCCTTTACCCTGACAGTCGCGAGAATCGTTTTAGTTGAAAGCAACGGAATACCTTTAGCATTTCCTTCCGAAGCAATCAAAGAAATTTGTTTATTAGAAAATCAGCAGATTTTACCGACTCAAAACGGTGAAGTAATTAACTGGCAAGATTCACTTATAGAATTAATTAATATCAGTAACTATCTATATTTCAACAATATTCGCAATACATCATCTATCCAAGAAATTCCACCGAGAATAGAAGATAAAATTGTCTTAATTATTAGTGCTGGTAATAAGTTAGTTGCAATTCAAGCAGACCGCTGCTGGGACGAACAAGAAGTCGCAATTCGTCGTGTAGAAGGAAGTATTCCTCTACCTGAAGGATTTAACAACTGTACAATTTTAGATAACGGTCGCATCGTTCCCTTGGTAAGTCCGGCTCAATTATTAAATTTAATTGCTAAAAATAATCCTAAAAAATTAGCTTCTCAACCTTTATCTTCTACTACATTTCTATCACCTAAAAACCGTAAAAATTGTGTATTAGTAGTAGATGATTCAGTAAACGTGCGCCGTTTTTTAGCACTAACCCTTGAAAGAGCAGGATATTTTGTAGAACAAGCAAAAGACGGACAAGATGCACTTTTGCAATTACAAAGCGGATTGCAGGTAGAAAGCATCATTTGCGACATTGAAATGCCGCGTTTAGATGGTTACAACTTTCTGATTCGTCTTAAATCTCAGGAAAAATTACAACATATCCCCGTAATTATGCTGAGTTCGCGCACCACAGATAAGTATCGACAGCTAGCCATACAGTTAGGTGCAGCAGTGTATTTAACTAAACCCTACAACGAGCATGAATTATTGCAGACATTGAAGCAGGTGGTGAATAAGGATAATACAAACTGACGGGGGAACACTTTAGTATTTGACCGACATTCTGAAAGGTTTGTTGGTAAAAATAAAACTTATGTAGAGACGTAGCATTGCTATTTTGGGATGGTAAGTCTAGTTGGGGTGTCGGTTTCCGTCCCCCAAACTAACGTTAGCGCAGCGTCTCCGTTCAGCTTGCTGACCCGTTAGGGTAAGGAGATACCCGAAGGTGGCTGATAATCAACTTCCGAATAATTCTCAAGTAAAAAAGCATGATTGAAGTTAAAGTTGCAAAATTTGAAACATTCAAAAATAATATTAATGATGAATTCAAAGCTGCTAATTAAAAAGAAAAGAGATTAGAAGCTTCTATTTCAGAGAGTCAAAAAATAGAAACACAACAGAAATAAAAGAAGATAATTCAGGAGATTTAGAAAACAATTTAAATCAACTGAGTGAATTTACAAATTGGTTTATAAAACAAGATTTATTCTTTATTTATTTAGCAGTTTTAAATGGTGCTTTAGGTAGTGCAGTCAGCGTGATTGTACGTTCTCATAAGTTTGTAGAGCAAAACAAAGAAGGACAGTCGGATTTCTTTTTTACTGGTTTTTTCCGTCCATTGGTAGGTATGTTTTTCGCCATTTTTGCTGTAGCATTAATCGAGTCAGAAATTTTTTCTGGTATATTTAGAATTGCCGAAAGTGAAAATCATAATGTTTACCTTTATATGGCAATAGCTTTCATTGCTGGATTTAGCGAAAGATTAGTAGAAGACCTTGTGATAAGAACTGAAAAAACTTTGACAGAATTTACTTCGCATTCAAGCAAATAATCAAGGCAATAATTCATTTCTAACCTTTAAATTTTAAACTTTAATCTTACAACTTACTTTTTACTTATCACCGATTCATCTTCGATAATGTTAGTTGTAGAATTAATATCTACAAAAGCAAGATTAGTTTCTGACTTTTTATTATCCTTATTCAAATGCCAATTATTCAAAACATCTTTGACTAAAATTTCTTGAATAAAGGTTTGTAAAACAAGTACTAAAGGAATTGCTAAAAATAAACCCAGAAAACCAAAAAAGTTAGCAAAAACTACCACCGCTAATAAAGTTACTACCGGTAATAAAGAAACTTGTGACCTCATTATTAAAGGTACAACAACCAAACTTTCAACTTGCTGAATACCGAAATAAAGTGCAAGTACTGCAAATGCTTTCCAAGGTGCATCAAGTAATCCTAATAATAAGGGTGGAATCAAACTTAAAGTCGGTCCTACATTCGGAATAAATTCTAAAAGTCCAGCCAAAATAGCATTGATTAAAGGTAATCTTACCCCTAAAATTAATAAACCAATATAGCTCAGCCCACCGATAAGAAACATCGTCAATAACGTACCTCTTATCCAACCAACCAAGTAATCTTCGCACTTTTGCAGAATGTCATCCATACGACGACGATAAAAGGCTGGAAAAAGTAATATAAAACCGCTTCGATAGGGTTTGGGGTCTATCAAAAGCATGACAGTTAAAACAAAGAAAAGCAAGAAATTTAAAACAATATTGAATGACCGACTCAGAACAGTAAAGACGTTTCCTAAAAGAGCATCTAGCCAAGTTTGTAAACCCTGAGTGAGATATCTTAAACCTTGAATTTCATCTATAACTTCTTTGGGAACTACCTTTAATAACCAGTCATTCCACAACCGCATCTGGTCTAAAAATATCGGTACCAGAGCAGTAAATTCGCGCAACTGTTCAATAATTTTTGGAGCAATTAATGCGAAAAATCCCGATACAATTGTAAGTAGTAAAATAACTGATATTCCAACAGCAATTCCCCGTTTTACACGAAATTTTTGTAATGTTTTGACAATTTGATTTAAAGCTGTTGCTAGGACTATAGCAGCAAAAACTATGAGTAAAACTTGCCTAATTTGCCACAATACATATACTGATACAACAAAAACGAATAAGCCAATCCATTTTCCTATACGCACAAAAGGCTCCCTTATACTAACAGTTTCAAGTAGCGTATATGTAGAATATCTGTTTGACTGATTCCTGTCTTCCTCCTCAAGTAAGTAACATTTCATCCAGAACAGAGCAGGAAAAAAGCAATACCCATCTCTAGGAAGACCTAAATAGTAGTTTTTTCAACTAATGTAAAGTTTAGGATTGATAAAAACTAAAACTATTGGTCCAACCATTCAAGTAGACCTAAAGAATTAACAGTACCCAAAAAATGAGCGCCGATAACAGTTACATCTGCTAGTATTAAAAGCAAATCAATAGAACGTACTACTGTTTCCGGATTATAAACTGCTACTCCTTGAGGTTGAGCTAAAGTTTTACCTAAAACAGAAATTGCTGCTACCTCAGATGCTAAGAAACCTAATCCGATTCCCAGTAAACTAATAATCAAACCAACACGTAAAACCTGAATAACTTCTTCTTTTTTAGGATGTAAATTGCTATCAGGTAATTGCAGAAGCTTGGCTAAACGAGTATAGCGATAAGCCCAGAAAATTCGGAAACCTACTGCAATTACACCACCTACTGCGATAAATATTCCAAATCCAGTAAAAGCATTATTAATATCGCTAAAATTACGACTAAACATTACCAATAGCAACATAATTCCAGCAACAACACCCAAAAGTAAATGAATCCAGAAGCTGACTCTACCAAGTAAACGGAAAGTACCAGCAAATTCTTGTTTACTCGGTGAAGAGGAAGATAATCTTGTCCGCATTAATATTTTCTCCTTGAAAGAATAAATTAAATAATAAATAGTTTCTGATTTTATTTATTTAAAATTTATCTATAATCAACAATGACATTTGTAATATAGGAATCCGGTTTGATTTTTGTTAGCGTAGCGTGTCCGATAGGACATATGAAATTAAGTATTTGTAGGGTGTG
>JBCBHT010000089.1:0-23974 GCA_038525335.1 Cyanobacteria bacterium J06621_15
GAATAAACTTCTAATACTTCCCATAAAAAACCTTCGGGGAATGCTGAGTGAAAGAGATTTGTTGATGTTTCAAAATCTTCTTCCGATGCTTTGTAATGTTCGGTATTACCAATCAATAATTTATAGGTTCCGGAATCTAATAAATCTTCTAATTTATAGTTAGTTCCACCATTGGTACTCATACGAAACTTGTCTTGGACAACGGATATCCACTGTTGAGGATTGGTTTTGAAATTGGCTTCGATGTCGAAAGTTCTGACTAAGTTTTGTACGAGTGCTGCTAAAGAATTTTCGGGATGATTTTGCGTGCTTTCTTTGGCTAATTTATTATTGGAATAAGTATAATCTGGTTGTTTACCGTATCGCCATTGTACGTTTTGGTTTGATTTTAGTACAGTGTCTCGATTTTGTACCCAGAGTGGTAGATTTTCGATGTTGATGTTAGTCATTATTACCTCTGACAATCTATAAATAAATACTGATAAATTACAAATAATCAAATAAATTGTATATTTCGCAGCAGTTTATACAGCGTATTCTTTTTTCGAGAATAATCTAATTAATAACTGCACAATTGATTTATTTGTGATTCAATCTATAAATATGGTTGCATTTATTAATTTTCAGCACCAGGGAAGTTCGGGAAGTTAAGAAGATAATGATTTTTCATCAATAAAAAACCTCACCCTGTCCTTACGGACATCCTTCTCCGCTATTTTGGAGAGGGAAAGCAGAAAAAAGAAAAGGGGAAGAAATAGGAGTTGTAAAAGTCAAAACGGACATCCCTCTTCTTAATGAGGGAAAGAGAGTGAGGTCAATTTTAGATTCAAGATATTATTATGGGACAAAGAAGGGGTAGAGGAGTTGTTTTAACTGATGAAGGGTGGAAGAAATTAGAAAATGCTCTTGATGAATGGGAAAATCAAAATAATTCCGATAAATCTTATACTATTGAAGCTTTGATTGAAGTTACTCGATTAGACCCAGGTACAATTTCTAAGGTTTTACGTCGGGAAATTGCTGTTGATAGACGGACTTTAGAAATATTTTTTCGTAGTTTTAATTTAGAGTTAGATAAAAAAGATTTTACAAAGTTAAATTTAAAGAATAATCGGAAACACAATAAGTTTTTTTGCAGTGAAGCTCCTGATGTTTCTATTTTTTATAGTCGTACTGAAGAATTAAATACTTTACAAAAGTGGATTATTAATGATTGCTGTCGTTTAATTACTTTGGTAGGAATTGGTGGGATTGGAAAAACAAGTTTATCAGCTAAAGTTGTTCAAAATCTTAGGGATAATTTTGAGTTTACAATTTGGTTATCTTTGCGTAATGCTCCATCACCTTTACAAATCATTAGTAATTTATTACAGGTTTTATCTAATGGGGAAGAAATTTATTTAGTCAAAAATATTCCTGTTTTAATTAACAAGTTAATCGACAATTTACAAAATCAACGCTGTTTAATAGTATTTGACAATTTCGATGCTGTTTTTTGTAGAGATGATTATGCTGGTAATTATTTAGATGAGTGCGAGGGTTACAAAGAAATTGTTCAAAAAATCGCAGAAATACAACATCAAAGCTGTCTGATAATAACTTCTCGGGAAAAACCAAAAGAAATTTCTGCCATCGAAGGAGATATTTTACCTGTTCGTAGTTTACAGGTAAATGGTTTGGGTATGTTGGAAGTAAAGGAGATATTCAAAGCAAAGGGAATTACTAACGGTTCAGATTCAGATTGGGAACGGTTGACTATTAACTACGGTGGAAATCCTTTATATCTGAAATTCATTGCTAGTACTGTATTAGATTTGTTTGAGGGAGATATTGCAAATTTTCTGACTCAGGGTAATACTGTATTCAGTAACGTTCGTAATTTGATAGAACAGCAGTTTAATCGGTTATCGGAATTAGAAAAGTCGTTGTTATATTGGTTTGTTATTTATCAAGATGCTGTTGATTTAATAGAATTCCAGGATTTAAATAAAAATCAAAATCAGTCTTTTAATTTATTGGAAATACTGGAATCATTAAATAGACGTTCTTTGATTGAGAAAAATAACTCGAAATTCTCGCTTCAACCTGTAGTAATGGAATATGTGACTTTTAATTTCATCGATAGAATATTTCAAGAAGTTATTTCTGAAGATTTTCGTTTATTTAAGAGTCATGCTTTGTTAAAAGCTACCTCACCGGATTATATCCAAGATATTCAAAAACATTTGATTATTAAACCAATTCTTGAACGTTTAGAAATATATTTTGGAAATCAGCATCAAATTGAAGCTTTTTTGATAGATATTGTAGATAAATTTCGAGGTAAGTCGCTGCGTTGTACGGGTTATGCTGTAGGAAATATCATCAATTTTCTTTCTCAACTATCTGTAAATATCAGCAATCATGATTTTTCTCATCTTAATATTCAAGAAGCTAATTTACAGGAAATAATTTTCCATAATGTTGACTTTAGCAGCAGCAATTTTATTAAATCAACTTTTACAAATAATTTTGGAATTATATTTAGTCTTGCTTTTAGTAAAAACGAAGAATTACTAGTTACGGGAAGTATTGATGGTCAAGTTTATTTATGGAAATGGAAAGAAAGTCAATTAATATTTCAACATCAAGCACATAAAAGTATAGTCGAGTCAGTTGCTTTTAGTTCCGATAATTTAAAAATAGCTAGTTCGAGTCGAGATAGAAGTATTAAAATTTGGGATGTTTTGACAGAACAATGTATTTTAAGTTTAGATTTACCGGATAAAAATATAGGTATAGTCAAAAATCTTGTATTTAACCAAGATGGAAATAAACTATTTGGTTACTCAAACAAACAAATTATATCCTGGGATTTGGATTCGGGTAATTATTGGTTATTAATTGAATCTCAAAGTCGTATTTGTTCTCTCAGTCTTTCGTGTCAAGATAATTTCTTAGTCTTTGGTTGTGAAGATGGTACGATTCATATTTGGGATTTGATTAAGCAAAAATTTATAAATCAGTATTTCATAGATAGCGGTATTGTTTTATCAGTTAGAGTAACCGAAAACATTCAAATTGTAGCTTGTAGTATTAAAGATAAAATTGTCAAAGTTGAAAACTTAAACAATTCCAAATCAATACAAATCCAATCTCAAAGCTATAATATTTCCTTGATTGATATAAGCTGTAACGGAAAGTATATAGCAACCGGTAGCGGTGAAAAAATTATTAAAATCTGGGATATTAATACAGATTTATATTTACAAAGCTTGTCTGGACATGTTTCCGAAATTAACGCTATAACTTTCAGCACTACAAATAAAGTATTAGCAACTGCTAGCGTTGATAGAACGGTTAAAATTTGGGATATCACTACAGGGAAATGTTTGAAAACTCTACAAGGACGTGCGGATTTTATTCATTCGGTTATATTTAGCAGCGATAATCAAACTATTATTAGCGGTAGTCAGCATTCAATCAATTTTTGGGATATAGACTCTGGACAATGTATATCTAACTTTCTTGAAACCAAAGATTGGCTTTCTTCATTGATTTTTAATCTAGAGAGAAAAATAATTGCTTGTGCAAATATTGGTAATGAAGACAATTTTATCCGAACTTGGCAGATAGATAATTTAAATAATTCTTTCAATCAAAGTAATCAAATACCAAATAAAATCCTTAAAGGACACGATGATAATATCTGGTCAATCGATTTTAATCATGACGGTACAAAAATAGTTAGCGGTAGTAGCGATAGAACTGTAAAAATTTGGAATTCTCATACCGGACAGTGTTTAAAAACATTATCCGGTCACAGTCGTCCGGTACTTTCTGTTGGTTTTAGTCATGATGGAAATACAGTTGCTAGCTGTGGTGGTCATTCAATTATTAAACTTTGGAATGTTGAAACGGGAGACTGTTTTCAAACAATTCAAGAAAAAGCTTCTTATATAATCAAATTTAATTCTACCGGTTTAATTCTAGCTAGCGGTCATACCAGCGGAATGATTAAACTTTGGAATATAAATAACGGTGAATGTATCCAAACTTTAGGAACCTTTGGGAAACCAATTATTTCGATAGCTTTTAGTGAGAATGGTAAATATATAGCTTATGGAAGTTACGATGGTACCGTAACTGTATGGGATATTAACGAGAATAAATCTATTGCAAAACTACAGCAAAATTATTCTTCTCCCTGGAGTATTGCTTTTAATCAAAATTCAAATTTATTAGCTATCGGTAGAGATAGCGAAGTAATTCAAATTTGGGATATTTATACAGGTGAGATAATTAAATCTTTTCAAGGAAATAGACCTTTAGAAAAAGTCAATATTACAGGAATTACCGGTTTAACCCCTGCAACGATTGCGAGTTTAAAAGAATTGGGAGCAAATAGTAAATAGTGAGCAATATCTCTTATATTTTCTACCCCCTCTACCCCCTCTTCCCCCTCTTAAAAAAACTCTAAGCTTTCTCCCTAGGATATTGTTTCATCAATTCCCTTACCTGCTCAGCATGATAAGAACTTCTAGTTAAAGGAGAAGAAACAACTTGTAAAAAACCAATTTCCTCACCATATTTTTTCCAAGCTGCAAACTGTTCGGGATGAATAAAATCACCAACTTTTAAATGCTTTTGAGTAGGCTGTAAATATTGTCCAATAGTTAAAATATCGCAATCAACTTCTCGTAAATCTCGCATTACCTGACGAATCTCCTCATCAGTTTCCCCAAGTCCAACCATGATACCCGACTTAGTATAAACCCAAGGTGCAATTTGACGAGATATTTTCAATAATTCCAAAGTTCTTTTATAATCACCTTGGGGACGTGTACGTTTATATAATCGAGGAACAGTTTCAGTATTGTGATTGAGAACTTCCGGTTGTGATTTCAAAATAATTTGTAGCGCTTCCCAATTACCGCACAAATCCGGAATTAATACTTCAATAGTTGTCTTCGGTGAAATAGTCCGAACCGCTTCAATACAGCGAACAAACTGAGAAGCACCTTCATCCGGTAAATCATCCCGGTTCACAGAAGTAATCACCACATGATTCAACTTCATCCGACGAACAGCTTCCGCTAAACGTGAAGGTTCCGTCGGGTCTAAAGGTTGGGGTTTCTTCTCAAAATCAATATCGCAGTAAGGACAAGCACGAGTACAAGCAGGTCCCATAATCAAAAACGTAGCGGTACCAGCCTTGAAACACTCACCAATATTCGGACAAGAAGCTTCCTCACAAACAGTATTCAGCGATAAATCCCGCAGAGTTTCCTTAACATTCCCAACACGTTCCCATTGAGGAGCTTTTACCCGCAACCAATCTGGCTTTACAGTCACAATCCGTCCTTACCACTTGTTGATATACAGGATTTTATGGTAACGCAATTTTAGTTAGGAGTTAAGAGTTAGAAGTTAGGAGTTGTTCAATTTTGGATTTTGCGGAAAGTTTGGGGTGTCGGTTTCCGTCCCCGAAGTTTGGGGGAAGAGTATCTTCCCCCCAACTTCTCTTCCAAAACTTTCCAAGACGGATTTTGGATTTTGGATTAGGAGTTAGGAGTTGATAATTATTAATTGTTGTTCCCCCTCTTCCCCCTCTCTGATTTAAATTCTGTGATATAATAACCGAGATAATCACGGGATGTAGCGCAGCTTGGTAGCGCACTTCGTTCGGGACGAAGGGGCCGCTGGTTCGAATCCAGTCATCCCGATTTTTTTGTCGAATCTGTAGAGCGACAAATTAAATGTCCGTGGCAACAAATTAAATGTCAAAAAAAATCAGGGCGACAAATTATTTGTCAATATTACGACTCCTCAAATTTCAGAACAGAGTCAAAAAATGCTGTTGAGTAAAAAATAATTTGTTTCAGTTAATAAATAAAAGTGAAAAATTATTTTTTAAGGTAGACTCAAGTCTGAACTACCTCAACCTCAATGTTGTAAGTATTCGCAAAAATTCAGCATATTCCCGAACGAAGTGCGCCTTTCAACCCTCCTAAAAAGTTTTAATTCTTCAAAAATTCTATGGTTAAATAATCATGTTCATCGTCGAAAATTAGCTTTTCTATGAACGACTTTCAAATCATCCCAAGCCGGGATGGTTATTGAAACTTTTTCGCCGATTTTGCGCTCAAGCTCGGCGTATGTCTTTCAACTCATCCCAAGCCGGGATGGTTATTGAAACTCTACCCGGCAAAACCTTTATATTTAGCTGTTTCTGCGGTCAAATTTGACGGGAGACAGAAAAAACGGCTAAATTCTGCTTTAGAACAGCGTATCTATTACTATACAGGTGCTGTAATGCAGTTATGATAAAGGTTTTGGATTTTGGCAGAACTCCAGGGATTTTGCCCCCGCTTTGATATGCCAAAAATATTTAGGAGGGTTCCCCCGACGAAGGGGGTGATTCAGTAGCCATCACTGAAGTAATCCCCACCGTATAAAACGGCTTAAGCCGAAGCTTTACTCTATATTGCTGGGAGCGCACCTGTCCTTATTTGCTATACTTGTATAAAAGTTTTTCGTAGCTCCTAAAAACGTAAAAAACTATTTATCCAAAAATTACAAAGAAGGCATATCCTGTTTGGTCAAGCCAGACAGCAGCATCAAGAGCGGGCAGCTACCAGGGTCAGAAAGCATAACGGTTTTCCAACCGTCAAACTAACCCAGATTTATCGCAGTACATTGGCTCAAAGAGCATGAACTGCGGCGCTGTTTGTTTCATATATCTCATATTAAGTTTTCAAGGTTCGGTATTTTATTTAATTTTATTAAGCCAATCGGTATTGATAAGCAAATAAAGCTAAATCTTTTGCTTGTTCTTGTGGACTTCCTCTAGTTGGTTGCTGTCCGGTTTCAACCATAATTCCGGCTTTTGCTGCTTGGGATTGAATATTTTCAATTAATCTCCCGTAACTCCAATTATGGATACTTTTGCGGTATTCTTTGGCATAATTTTTTTGACCTTCAATAAAACCGGGTATTTTCTTCTCAGCTTTAGCTTGCACTTCGCTTTGAATGACTTCCCGCATATCGCTGAGTTTAGGAACAACAATGCTTCCAGCGCTATAAGTTTTGGCGATCGCCACAATTTCTTTGGATAATAATCTGTCCACATATTGTCCGAGTTCGGATTCGCCGAAATTATTTGGAGCAAATTGTTTTTGAGCTTTATGTCGTTGGTGAGCAAGACGTTGTTTTTGCTGTCGCTGGCGATTTAACAAGTTGTAATTATCACCAAGCAATTGTTTCGTGGTGAGATATATAAGGACTTTATCATTAGCTGCATCGAATACAGCAATAGTTGCTGGTTTTTCTAAACCAAGGCTAACGCCAACTAGAATATGGGATTTACCTTGATACAAAGGTTTACTTGGACGGGGAAAAGGAGTATTAATTCTAGCTAGTGTAGATTGTTTGCGGATGATATCTGCTTGCTGCTTTGAGTTGAGTTCCCCAAGTTCAATTTCTTTCTGTTTGGCTTTAGCTAATTTGCTTTTAACATCTGCAACTTTTTCTTCTATAACTTGTTGTGTTCCTTCTGCTGTCAACATTCGAGTATCAATTGAGCAAAAAAGATGAAGCCGATGTAGATTCCAAGGCTTTCCTTTACCTGGTTTTTCTGACCAAGATATTCTTGCGGAACGCAAAAGGAATAAACTACTGGAATGTTGGTTTCTTCCTTGATGTTTAATTTCTTGATCTTCTATAAAACAACGAAATAAATGAAGATGTCTTTTATCGCAGTATACTTCAAACTTTAGCTTTCCTAAACCATTAAAACTAACAAACATTCTCCCTTCATCATTGATTGACCATTTCACATCCTCGTTAGTTTCATAAGCTACTGGAAAAGGAACAATTTTAGTTTTTCTTAAAAGACTAGCTTGCCAAGATTTAGCTTCATTTTCGTTTTCGGGAAAGGAATTAACTGCTTGTTCTAATGCCTCTAACCATTTTTCTCCTGTCAAATCTCGTCCTTTAGGTACTCGATTTTTGAGTTGCTCTTTTAATCTTTTGATTTCAATTTCTTTTTTTCGTCTTTGTTGTGTATATTTTTCTTCATCTTCCTCAATATCATTAACTTGGCAATTATTTTTGAGGAGATGCACTACAGCACATTTTGTTAAAGAATCTTCGGTTTGGCGATAAGCATCAAAGAGGACGCTAGATTTGATGCTTGGAGATTTTACTATTTTTTCTTGTTTAGACTTCTTCTTCTTTAGGGATTTAGATTTTTGATTTGTATTATCTGTTTTTTGTGCTGCTAGTGAGGCTAAAATCTCGGTTGCTTTTGTGCGAATAGTTTCTGAGCTTGAACTACTTTCTTGCTCAAGTTCTGCATCGCTTTTGAGCATTTCTAGCCACTTTTCCTTCCCTTCAATTTTTCGCTGTAGTCGTTTATTTAAAGCCAGCCAAGACTTATATATATAGGTAACTAAGCTTATTGCAGAGGTGTAAAAACGACCTGGTTGTCCTGCAAACGGTTCTTGATTTTTCAGCGAATCGCACAATTCTTTAATAACAGTTTTGGGCATTCTTCCACTTTCAACCCAAGTCTCGAAATCATCATGTTTTGCTAATTTTTGCAATATTTCATTCGCTAAAGGTGTATTTTTCTCCGCCATAAGTTCCCAAAGATGACGGAGGGTGTTGTCGTCTGCAACTAATCGGCATTGAATAGTTTTTACGCTCATAGATGCACGCAGAAATTATATTAACCCACTTTTAAGATAAGCGCAATAGCTTAAAAGCGCAATAGCTAAAAAGCGTAAGTTCATTTTTGTTAACATACTGTGCAAGAATTAAGCCCGGACAACAACTTGGTGGTAATATGACCGAAGACACGCGAGAAGTTCGGGGAAGAATCCCCAAACAGTTAAAAATGGCGTTTGAAATTGCCTGCGTTCGCTTGGAGCTAACGCAGACAGCAGCTTTGGAAGAGGCTATTAAGGATTGGTTGGCAAAATTGGAGGCTAAGAATACTTCAAAATAAGGTATTTCTGAGGACGCAGTTGTAATTGGACAAAAGGCGATCGCCAAAAGAAAGTTTCGACAATCAAATGATTGCCGAAAAATTTTACTTGTTCACTGAAGTTTTATTTCGGACGACTGAGAATCAACATCTGTACCTGACCTTCTTCAGCGTTAACTGCTATTAATGGAGGACGCTGATTGGGCTTGGCTGGGGATGGTAGTGCTGGAAACAAATAAAGCCAGTCATCACTTTGAAGGAGTAAGCGCCAAACTATAGGTTGATTTAAATTTGTTCCTTTTCCCCATATTTGATAAAACTGCTTAACATCACCAACAATACGAAAGTCTTTCAACGAAGGAATTTTCTTAAGGTTATCAAGTTCATTTTCGTTCCCTAATTCGCGTCCAATTGCTAAATTTTCCTTTGTTGTAACTAAAGTAACTATAGGTCTTGTAGAAGTTTCATCGACTGCATCCCGGAAAGCATCTACATGACCTTGGTATTGAGCGAACCAAAATAAGGCGGTTAGCGCCCAAGCAACAATAGCAATTTCATTACGCAGAGGTTGAGGAAAAATCTGGGCAAAAGAACGCAACAGCTTAAATAAATAAAAACTATGTAGCTTTTTTATAAATAAACTGACAGAGATTTTGCTATTAATAAACTTTTTTAGCTTTTTTTGATAAACTCCAGAAGGAAGCTTATATATAAATTTACTGAAATATACTTGTAGCTTAGCAATCAATAATGGAGTCGTATATTTATAATTGCTGACACTAAATTCATTAATTAGTAACAAAGTAATTTTAATTGTATTAAAAGTAATAAAAAATACTCCAACAAGAAGTATAATTTTATATAAGTCTCCTAAAAAAAGTTGGATAGGTACTAGAAAAAAAGACTCAAAAGATAGTTGTATCGAATTAATATCTAGCTCAAAAAAGCCAAAGTAAGCCCAGCGGTATACCCATCCAGTGAAGTAAGTAAAAAGACCGATTATTCCAATTAATCCTGCAATACCCCCTAGAATATTGAGATTTTGAGCTTCATGATTGTTTTGGTGCATAGAAGTAATTAAAGCTGCCATCTAATCTAAGTAATATCTCATTTACTCCAACTATGAAAAGATTTTTTGCAACATTGAGTATCGCTTTGGCTATTCTAATTGCTATTCCCACAAAAAATGTACAGGCTGTAACTCAAACTACTGAAATTGCTAAAACAAAGAACACAAAGGCTAAAAAACCGATTGCCTTGGGTTTACATAATGTTGCCAAGATAATTCTAAAAAATGGAAACTCAATATTGGCAACTCTAACTGGATTTAATTCGCAGAAAAAAACTATTAAAATTACTCCCAAAAATGGTAATTCTCGCACAGTTAAAATCGAAGAAATTAAACGCATAATTGCGGATAAAAATTCACCAGTAGTTAATTCTGATGGTAAAGGCAGAATTATTCGAGGTGAAGATACAGCCGAAGCAAAACAAAGCACTTGGTCTGATGTTCCTTTTAGTCAGTTTCAGATAAAGAATGGGGAAACAAATGTAGATTTATCTGATGTGGTTAGTCGGAGAAGGTTACGTGGTATTCGTGCGGTGGCTGTGAAAAGTTTATATGTAATAGATGAAATTGAGTTTGACGATTCGGGAAATATGACGATTAAAGTTACTCCTATTGACCAAAATAATTAAAACGAAAGAAGAGGGAAGAAGGAAGAAGGTTGAAATGGTGATGCCCCAATCTATTAATAGGATGTCCTTTAATTGCCCATAACATGTCATTGCGAGCGAAGCGAAGCAATCGCGATTCATACTTTGGAGTTAAAAATGCAAGGTTCTAAATTAAACAGAAGACTGAAGTTATTCTCTTTGTTTTTTCTTTCTCAATGCAGCTTTTTGGTGTTTTTCGATTTACTGTTTTTTACTAAGTTAGTTGCTGCTACTCCAGTAGTAAAAGTAGAGGAAATAGCACAACAACCTAGTTCTACCCAGGATACGATTCGTGCTGCTGCTAACAAAGCATTTGAGGAAGGGCTTAAATTATATGAACAAGGAACGATAGAATCATTACGACAAGCAATTAAAAAGTGGGAAGAAACACTATCGCTGTTTCATAGAGTGAACGATAAGGGAGGAGAAGCGATCGCGCTCTTGGGTATCGGTAGAATCTACTCGGATTTAGGAGAAAAGCAGAAAGCTCTTCAATTCTACAATCAAGCTTTACCTTTATTTCGTGCTGTAGGAGATAGGCAAGGCGAAGCTTTCATGCTCAATAATATTGGTCGAGTTTACGATGCTTTAGGAGAAAAACAGAAAGCTCTTGAATTCTACAATCAAGCTTTACCTTTATTTCGTGCTGTGGGAGATAGAAAAGGCGAAGCGATCACACTCAATAATATTGGTAAAGTGTACGACAATTTAGAAGAAAAACAGAAAGCTCTTGAATTCTACAGTCAAGCTTTACCCTTATTTCGTGGCGTGGGATATCAGAGAGGTGAAGCTGTCACACTCAATAATATTGGTTCAGTCTACTCGGATTTAGGAGAAAAACAGAAAGCTCTTGAATTCTACAATCAAGCTTTACCTTTACGTCGTGCTGTGGGAGATAGAAGTGGCGAAGCTATTACACTCCATAATATTGGTAGAATCCACTCAGATTTAGCACAACAGCAGAAAGCTCTTGAATTCTACAATCAAGCTTTACCTGTACATCGTGCTGCGGGAGATAGGAGTGGCGAAGCTACCACACTCAGTAGTATTGGTACAATCTACTTAGCTTTAGCACAACAGCAGAAAGCTCTTGAATTCTACAATCAAGCTTTACGTTTACATCGTGCAGTGGGAGATAGGAGTGGCGAAGCTGTCACACTCAATAATATTGGTGCAGTCTACTTAGCTTTAGGACAAAAGCAGAAAGCTCTTCAATTCTTCAACCAAGCTTTACCTTTACGTCGTGCAGTGGGAGATAGAAATGGCGAAGCAACCACACTCGGCAATATCGGTCTTATTTATCGAGATACTAACCAACCCAAAGAAGCCATAAAATATTGGGAGCAATCAGCAACTATCACCTTAGAACTTCGTAACTATATCGCGAGAGAAAATCGCAAAACCTTTTTTGAAAGCGAACGAATTAGAGCATCTGCTCTAATTGACTTACTCATCAACCAAAACCAACCACAAAGAGCTTTTGAATGGGCAAACCTTGCTGCTGTAGCCGACTTAGCTGATTATTCCCGCCTTATTGAAGCCAAAGTTGCTAACCCCAAAGCACAACAAGCAATTGACGAATGGAATCAAAAGAATATTCAGTTAGAAAGTCTACGAAAGAATTTACAAGAAAAATTTTCAGAAGAATTATCTCAAAGAGTTAATCAACTACAGGAAGAACTTAATCAACAAGCAGAAGAAATCAGAAATAGCTTTCTAGAAGTAGCGGACTTATTTGAAACCAAACCCACGGATATTGCGAAACTAAGAGCCAGTATTCCCGCAGGTACGACAGTAATTCAACCTATACTTTTAACTAATATTAGTGATGTCCCAGATACCATTGCTTTGTTTGTCTTCAGCACAGATAAACTAACCGTAAAAAAAATACCTATCAACCCTACTAAATTTAATGCCTTACTAACTCAAACCAATGCTTCATTAATAAATCGTTTTGATGAGAAATATCTAGATAACTTAGAACAACTCTACAACTTAATAATTCGCCCAATTGAAACAGAAATTCAAACTACTAAACCCAAACAACTCAGCTTCATCGCTAGTGGAAAATTGCGCTACATTCCCTTTGAAGCTCTCTACGACAGTAAAGCAGACCAATATCTAATTGAAAAACTACCTATTAGCTACCTGACTCGTATTTCGCCAAACTCTCTAGCAGCCAAAACTGTAAAAACCCAATCATCAAAACGGGTTTTAGCTATTGGAAATCCCGAACCTAATGGTAAATTAGCTTTGCAAGGAGCCGAAACAGAAGTCAACAAGATTAGAGAAATTTTCCCAGGAAGTCAAGCATTTATTAACAACCAAGCCAGACTCGATACCTTTAAAATCCAATCTCCGCGCTTTTCTTTTCTGCACCTAGCAACACATGGTTGTTTTAAAAAAGGTGGTTGTCTTGATTTGGGATTAGAAGAAAATACCTTGCTATTTGCGGATAAAAAATTCAACATTCGAGATGCTGCTTTATTAGGATTACAAAATACAGACTTAATTACTTTAAGTGCTTGCCAAACAGCCCTACAAACCGAGTCTAATGGTGAAGAAATTTCTGGATTAGCCTACTTATTTGAACGCGCTGGTGCTAAAGCGACAGTTGCCAGTTTATGGAGTGCTGATGATAAAACAACTCAGAAAATTATGGTGGAATTTTACCAGAATATTAAGACAGGAATGAGTAAAGATGAAGCTTTGCGTCAAGCGAAATTGAGCCAAATTGATAGTCATCCCTTCTTTTGGTCGGCTTTTGTGTTGATTGGGGATGCGAGGTAGATGATAATTACACGAAGGTTTTACTGGGATTAACCTAGTAGTCAATTTCCAGATATTTTTGGCAATTTTACCCATCACTACTCCTTGTAGGCTCAAAGCTCAAATTTTTACCCATAGCCTTACTTATAAGCTTCATCAAGGCTTCCGCTCTAGCTTGAAAAAATGCTTCAAAATTATCAGATTGCAAAATATTAAGTTCGATGCAGTGCGATCGCAATATCTCTTCTAGTGCAACTACCGTTATTCCTTGTTGTTCAAACTTCTTCAAATAAACTGAAGGTGCTTTACTACCAATTTTTTTATTGGTTTTAGCACTTACAGGAGTACGATTAACAAGACAGTTATAAATTGCGGGGTTAATTCCTTGTTTGTTACACCAAGCTACGGGGAAGATATGGTGTGAATCAATTTGTTCCTCAAAATAAACAACATCGTTGATTTCTTCACCTGTAATCCAATCTACTGCACCTTCTAAACGCAGTAATGCTGCCAAACCTTGATATACAGCACCATGTTGTTTTCTGACACTAATCAGTCGTTCGTAAGTAAAATTAGCTTGAGCAATAGCAAAGGGAACTGTACCACCAGAAATCCATGCTGGTACCTCAACCACATCCCTTCCAGCTTGTCCATCATGCCACTGGCTATAAATTTCGCCAAACATTCCACACCATAGCCAACGTTCGAGTTTACTGCGTACTTCGCAAGAGCGGGAATCTTCTCCAAGAATGGTTAAAATCGCACTTAAAGCAACTAACGTTTGGAGGGTAAGCAACATCACTAGCATCAAAGATTTTTTGATTATGTAGAAAACGAGCCGCTTCTTCAAAACCCCTATGAACGGGTTCTGCCCATGATATATACTCTTCTTTTGTCAGTTTTAATACTTCGGAACGACCGCAAGATACCCCAGGTAATTTATCTAAATTCCAGCCCCCTTTAGTTGCTTCGACTCTTCGGGCATAACCAGCTACTAATGTAACTGCTTGGGTAAAGTCTGTATTGCGAACCTTTCGTAAAACCTTGAACGATTGCAAGCGAATTTCGCGGCTTTTCCAATCATCTCGAAGGCTAAAATTACCTATACAGTAACTCGCACTCATTAAATCGAAGAAATTTAAGTCACAACCTGCGGTATTGGTGTCTTCAAAAACCTGACATACTGCTTCTTTGGGTAACGAATCCCGTAGTTGAATTACGGGTATTTGATAATGCTCAAACTTTTTGAGGACTTCTAATTCTAAACGGTCAAGAAGTTTGAGTTTTTGTGGTTCATACTGCCAATACTTGGAACAATTACTGCGCCATTCAGAAAAAAAGAATACTTTTGATAAGGGGAATAATAGCGCTTCATATTCTTTTTCTGGTGTGGAACAGTCAATGAAATCGCTTTTTCGACTTCCCATGATTTTGGATTCGGGTAACGCGATTATTGTCGTTTTGCGGTCTGTTTCGGGTTGGAGGCTTTTTTCAATATCCAGGTAGTACCATTTTTTGGTTAATTTCTGTTTTTTTGTTTTTTTGATAACAACGGGTTGCTCCGATAGCAACACCATGAATAAAGCCGTAAGTCTTTGCTGTCCATCGAGTATGAGTGACTTTGATAATTGAGCAGTAGAACTTGTGACTCCATCAAGCAAGCGGGGTTTAAATATTTGATGCTCTATACTTTGTTGCAGCATCATTACTGCACCAATCGGGTAAGCCAGAGATACACTCGCCAACAAACGCCGAACGTGTTTATCACCCCAAACCCAATCTCGTTGAAAATCTGGTAGTTGAATCCGCCCAAGTTTGATGTCCTTCATCAAATCTAATAATGGGCATTTAGTAATGTCAAAGGTTGAGATGGAATCCATTTTTTTTGTTACGACTATAAAAAGTACAGGTTTTTGAATAATCTGTAAGTCAGCCTAGAAGACCATCGCGTTCAATACAATAAGTTTTTGTGGCAATTAGTAGCGACTCACGACTAAATTATTCCTGGGGAAAATCTACTGGTAAATTGATAATTCCTCGATCAACAAGCTGTTTAAATTGATTTATTAAATCGGCTTGTCGTAATATGCGAGTTACGTATTTTGGTCTATAGAGAAAATCTTTGCCCCAGTCTTTTACTGTTTTGGGGCTTGTACCCGTTACTTTGGCGATAGGCGAAGCCGACACCAAAGGTGTATCGCATTTATGCAAGTTTTACGATAACTTCGTCCTGGTTCGTGAGTAACCCAACGACGGCAATATTCCATCGGTTCTAGGGGCAACTGACGGATAATATCTATTCGATGTTTGTCTTGGTGGGATTTGCTCCCAGTATGCATCTTTCATCTTGGCTAAGTAGTTAAAGCTAGCTTTTACGGAAAGGTATGTAAGTTATGTTTGGCAATACTTCAATTCCCAAAAACTGACTAGCTCAACTCAACTTATGCAATAAGCGGTTCTCAGCACAAGTATTTTGGTCACGAATCGCGACTAAATTATTTTTGCGGAAAGTCAGGAGGTAGGACTATTTTTTTGATTTCGTTAAGCATATCCGCCATGCGTAAAATATGGGCTGCATAATTAGGGCGCTTCTCGAAATTGGAACCCCAATTACCTATAGTTCTTGGACTTAGCCCAGTGGCTTCGGCAAGAGCAGCTATGCAGGCTTTTCTATATCCCCGCTCGTCAGGGGACATCTCGACCCATTTACTACAATACTCTATTGGCTCCAAAGGCTTTTCATTGAGCGCATCGATTCTATATTCATTGTTCTGGGGTTTGTTGTCTATCACTTAATTTGTTACTAATAACACTTTTGCTCATGAATCACGAGTGATTTTATGACATAAATCATGAGTTTAACTCAATGAGTATTTACTGGCGACATTCAGTAAAATAAATGATTAAAAAAGTATAAAGTCACACATCCGTACAAATGTCTATAATTTCTAATAGTGATAACTGCTGACAGTTTTAATACCCCTTGTTTTACCGCAATCTCCCCAAATGAACCCAATTAATCTGGATTTGCTGTTTAATGCAATTAGTGGCATCGCCCAGCCATTGATTAAAGAAAAAATTCAACGCAATGAGACTGTAATCAAGCTACTTAAGCAGTTCAACTTAAATTCAGAACATCCGCCAGGAGATTTTAGCGGTGTTTATGCTTATACCCTTGTAGAGTATGGTGTTGGTAAGCCACAGCCGATTCTTGAGTTATTTCGCCAACAAGAAATAAAAAAAGCTTTCCGAAAAGCATTTGACCACAATAACCCTTCAATACTCCTGTCTGAGGTAGATGCTTTTGTTGATGCTTATGCTTTGGGTGATGAAATTAAAGATTTGAGGATTAATATCAAGCGAGAAATAGCAGCATTTTACATTGTGTTTTCGGAAGTTGCAAAACTTTCGCGCAATCCAGCAGATACGATGATGAGCCAGCAAATTGGTTCTCTACATAAAAGTGTTTCTAACATTCAAGAACAGCTTGATAGAATGCCAACTCTTGAAGGTATTCGGACAGAAATGGCACGTTTGGCAGCCCACAGTTATCCAGCATTACTAGAAGAGAAAGAAACGAGTCAGAAGGCATTTTTGGAAGATGAGAAAAAGTGTAAAGCTATAGCTTTAGCGCAACAAATGCGCGGTTGGTTTGAAACTTTGGGTTATGTTTTTGAAAAATATGAAGTTTGGTCAGATTCTTATTTTGAATGGATTATTAACATTCAAGGTAGACGTGGGTATGACCGAATTTTAGTTAGGGGGATTGAAGGAGAAGTAGGAGTAAAAGAGGTTATTGCTTTAGCAGAATCTGTAGAAACCCAGAAAGTTGATGAAGGTTGGCTGGTAAGTACTCGTCGTGTTTCCCGTGCTGCTCGTGATGAAGTGAAAAAAGAAGATTACAGTCAAATATTTTGCTACACTTTCGATGAATTACTTGACCAAGATGCAGATTTTAGTGGTTATTTAGATTGGTTGGAAGCTGAAATTAAGAAGCGTTCGGTAGATACAAATTATGTTCCTCTCGCTTGTATAAAAGAAGAAATAGATCCAGATACTCAACGTCAAATTGCTGTCAGTCGCTATGAGAAAGAAGATGGTTGGATTGATGGTTATATTGATGTGTGGTTGGATGACCCCGTAAAAGAACACATTTCTGTTTTGGGTGAGTTTGGCACGGGTAAAACTTGGTTTACATTGCATTATGCATGGGTTGCGCTACAACGTTACCGCGATGCACAAAAGCGTGGTGTTGAACGTCCCCGTTTACCTTTGGTAATACCCCTACGAGACTATGCTAAAGCTGTGAGCGTTGAATCGTTATTTTCTGAGTTTTTCTTTCGGAAGCATCAGATGCGACGATTGCATTATCCAGCCTTTGAACAACTCAACCGTATGGGTAAACTGCTGCTAATTTTCGACGGTTTTGATGAAATGGCAGCACGGGTAGACAAGCAGGAAATGATTAATAACTTCTGGGAATTAGCGAAGGTTGTGGTTCCTGGAGCAAAAGTGATTTTAACTTGTCGCACGGAACATTTTCCAGAAGCTCAACAAGGACGGGCTTTATTGAATGCAGAACTACAAGCATCTACAGCGAATTTGACGGGAGAAACACCACAGTTTGAAGTGTTGGAATTGGAGAAGTTCAACGACGAGCAAATAAGACAAGTTTTATTACATCAAGCAGAAACTGAAACAGTTGAGCAAGTGATGGGTAATCCGCAGCTACTAGACTTAGCCCGTCGTCCGGTGATGACCGATTTAATCATGGAAGCACTACCAGATATTGAAGTGGGTAAACCTGTAGATATGTCGCGGGTTTATTTGTACGCAGTACGACGGAAGATGGAAAGGGATATTAAAGCAGAACGTACTTTTACTTCCCTCGCAGATAAATTGTATTTCCTGTGCGAATTATCTTGGGAGATGCTTTCAACCGACCAAATGAGTATTAACTATAAGTTGTTTCCCGATAGAATTCGGCGCTTGTTTGGTTCTATGGTGCAAGAACAAAATGACTTGGATCATTGGCACTACGATATGATGGGTCAAACAATGCTGATTCGTAATGCTGATGGTGATTATACTCCAGCACATCGTTCGCTGTTAGAGTTTTTTGTTGCGTATAAGTTCGCGGCTGAGTTGGGGGCTTTGGCTGATGATTTTACTGAATTAGCACAAGCCCAATCTTGTTTGGATGTCGCTGCTGTACCAGTTGATTATACTTGGTCTGGTTATTTTGAGCGGCAATTAGATAATTCGGGAAATTCTATTGCGATTCCTCCATTAAAGGGATTTATTACAGAATCTTTGGAGAAACTGAAAGAAACTTTTGGGCGATCACTACTGACGAAAGCATTGTTGGATTTGATGTTGGGGATGGTGGGGGATAATGAAGCGCTGATTAAAGTGATTGAGATGACGCGGGGAAGAAGTGAGGGTGAAGTTGGTTATGTTGGAGGGAATGCAACTACTTTGGCGGTTAAGATTGATAAGGGTGCATTGGAAGGGAGAGATTTAAGTGCTGTGATAATTAATAATGCTGATTTTACTGGTGCAGGTTTACGAAATGTCAATTTTACACAAGCAAATCTAAGTAATTCCGATTTTAATAAAGTTCTAGGTCGTACATTGTCAGTAGCATTTAGTCCAGATGGAAATTTGTTTGCGACAGGAGAGGTTAGCGGAAGTATTCATATATGGCAGTTTTCTAATCAACAACAAATTGTGTCTTGTCATGGTCATGTGGATTGGGTTAGAAGCCTAACATTTACCAAGGATGGAATAAATTTAGTTTCTGGTGGTGATGACGGACTAATCAAAATATGGGACGTTCGTACTGGAAAATGTCTTAAAATACTGCAAGGTCATATTGGTCGGATTTATTCAGTAGGGATATCTCAAAATAATACGAAAATTATCAGTGGAAGTAACGATAATACGATAAAGATATGGGATATCAGTAATGGAGAATGTTTGAAAACTTTAAAAGAACATACTCGGACAGTTACCTCAATTGCTATGTGTTCTGATGGGAACCAGTTCATAAGTGCAAGTGATGATAGAACACTAAAGCTCTGGAATCTCAATACCGGGAAATGCTTGCAAACTTTGTATGGGCATACCCATCATATATGGAAAGTAGATATTAGTTCTGATAAGAAAATAATTGCTAGTTGCAGTCGCGATCAAAAAATTAAGTTATGGGATATAGATACTGGTAAATGCTTTCAAACACTTCACGATCATACTGGTGGTGTACATTCATTAACTATTAGTCCCGATTGTAAAACTATAGCAAGCAGTAGTAGCGATAAAACAATCAAGCTATGGTATACCGATTCAGGTGAATGTTTTCAAACATTACAAGAGCATACAAGCGCTATAAATTCACTGGCTATCAGTCCTGATAGTAATACTTTAATTAGTGCAAGTCACGACCAAACTATCAAATTATGGGACATTTATACTGGAGAATGTTTAAAGATTTTACAAGGTTATATCAGTCCAGTGTATTCAGTCGCCATCAATCCCAACGGTGAAACTTTAATAAGTGGTGGTGATGACAAAAAAGTGAAAATATGGAATATACATACTGGGGAATGTTTAAAAATCTTGCAGTCGCATAGTGATGTAGTTTGGTCTGTGGCTGTTACTCCTGATGGAAAAAGTATTATTAGCGGGAGTGCAGATAAAACACTAAAGCTTTGGGATATAGAAACCCAAAAGTGCATCAAAAATTTCCTTGGACATGAGAGTAAAGTTTATTCAGTTGCTGTAAGTCCTGATGGTAATACAATTGCTAGTGGTAGCGATGACCAAACAGTAAAGATTTGGAATATTGACACGGGAGAATGTGAGAAAACTTTTTATGGACATACTGATAAAATATGGTCAGTAAATTTCAGCCCCGATAATAGAATTGTTGCCAGTGGTGGTCGTGATGCAAAAGTGCATTTATACGATATTCATAGTGAAAAATGTCTTACAACTTTTGAAGACTTTAGCGGCAGTGTTAACTTTGTGGTCTTCAGTTCTGATGGTAAAACTTTAGTAACAATTAGTGATGACCAATTAATAAAATTATGGGATATTCGTAGTAAAAAATTTATTAAAGCTTTTCAAGGACATAATAGTAGATTACATTCCGTTGCTATTAGTTCTGATTGCAAGATATTAGCCAGCGCTGCCAGTGACATGAGTATCAAGATATGGGATATGTTCACTGGCAAGCAGATAAAAAGTTTGGAAGGTCATACTAATACAGTATGGTCAATAGTGATAGCGAGAGATGATTCTATTTTGGTTAGTGGTAGCTTAGATGAAACTATCAAAATTTGGGACATCAAAACCGGCGAATGTTTAAGAACTCTGAAAGGCGATCGCCCTTACGAACGCATGAACATCACTGGCGTTAAAGGCTTAACTGACACCGAAAAATCAACCCTCAAAGCATTAGGTGCAATTGAAGAAACCCAATAAACGTCCCAAGTGAGATTTTCCTATGAGTGGCTGACTTGTGTATTCTAATATTGCTTACAATTAGACGTGCTTAATAACCTGTTAGCGATTAAACTGGCAAAATACAGGGTAAGTATAAAATGTTATACTATGAAGCCAGAAGAGAAAGCACGGATAAAAATTGATAAGTTACTTGCTGCTGCTGGATGGATTATCCAAGACCATAAGGATGTTAATCTAGGGGCTGGTATTGGAATTGCAGTCCGAGAATACCCTCTAAAATCGGGTTTTGCGGATTATTTACTCTTCATCAACCGCAAAGCTGCTGGTGTTATTGAAGCTAAAGCTGAAGGTAATACTCTAAGTGGAGTAGAAATTCAATCAGATAAATATACTTTTAATTTACCAAGTAATCTCAAATGTCACCGCAAACCTCTACCTTTTGCTTACGAAAGTACGGGTACAGAAACTTTTTTTCGTGACTCCCGCGAATCTAATTACCGTTCCCGTAGGGTGTTCGCTTTCCACAAACCGGAAACTTTACAGGAGTGGTTGGAGGAATCCAATACGCTTCGGGATAGGTTACAGCAGTTACCTACAATTACCACAGAAGATTTACGAGATTGTCAGAAAGATGCAATCGAGGGTTTATTTAATTCTTTCGCACAAAACCGTCCTAGAGCTTTGATTCAAATGGCGACAGGAGTTGGTAAAACTTATACTGCGGTCAGTTTTATTTATTGGTTAATTAAATTAGCCGGAGCGCGACGAGTTTTATTTTTGGTGGATAGAAAAAATTTGGGAGAGCAAACTCAGAAGGAGTTTCAGCAGTATGTAACTCCCGATGATGGGCGTAAGTTTACCGAACTCTACAACGTGCAGTTATTGACTTCCAATACTTTTGACCCGGTGAGTAAAGTTTGTATCACCACGATTCAGCGGGTTTACTCAATGTTACGGGGAGAAGCGGAATTTGATGTAGCAGAGGAAGAAGAATCGCTGTTTGATAGAGACGAGGAAAACCAGCAACCGAAGGAAGTTGTTTATAGTTCGAGGATACCGATTGAAACTTTTGATTTTATTATTACCGATGAATGTCACCGCTCGATTTATAATGTTTGGCGGCAGGTATTGGAATATTTTGACGCTTTTTTGGTAGGTTTAACGGCTACACCTTCGCTGCAAACTTTTGGCTTTTTCAATCAGAATTTGGTAATGGAATATCGCCACGAAGATGCGGTAGCAGATGGGGTAAATGTGGGGTATGAAGTTTACCGCATTCGCACGCAAATTACTGAGTCGGGTAGCACTGTTGAAGCAGGTTATCATGTCGATAGACGCAATCGTAAAACCCGTGCGGTACGCTGGCAAGAGCTAGATAATGATTTAACCTATGCTAGTAGTCAATTAGACCGCTCGGTTGTGGCTATTGACCAAATTCGCACGTTAATTAAAACATTTCGAGATAAGTTATTTACCGAAATATTTCCCGGTAGAAGGGAAGTTCCTAAAACTTTGATTTTTGCTAAAGATGATTCCCACGCTGAAGATATTGTGCGAATTGTGCGGGAGGAATTCGGTAAGGGTAACGAGTTTTGTAAAAAGATTACCTATCGCACTACAGGTGAAAAAACTGAAGATTTAATTGCGAGTTTTCGTAATTCCTATAATCCCCGGATTGCGGTAACTGTAGATATGATTTCCACGGGGACGGATATTAAACCCCTCGAATGTCTCCTGTTTATGCGGAGTGTGAAATCGCGGACTTATTTTGAGCAAATGAAGGGAAGGGGAACCCGCACGATTAACGATACAGATTTTCAAGCAGTGACACCCGATGCGGGAGTCAAGGAACAGTTTATTATTATTGATGCAGTAGGAGTATGCGAAGCAGATAAAACAGATTCTCGCCCTTTAGAGCGTAAACGCAGCGTTGCTTTTGATAAATTATTGCAAGCAGTAGCTTTAGATCAACGGGATGAAGACACCTTGATGTCATTAGCGGGAAGATTAGCGCGGTTAGATAAAAAATTAACCCAAAGCGATCGCACTCAATTAGAATCTTCTGCTGGGGGTAAATCTATTCCGCAAATTACTAAAGATATACTCGCTGCTTTAGATTTAGACAACCAAATAGCTAAAGTACAGGAAACATTTGAAACCGAAAATCCCACGGAAGAGCAGCAGGAATCAGCAGCAGAAGAGTTGATTAACCAAGCTTGCGAACCCTTTGATAATCCTCAATTTCGTCAGTTGCTTATTGAAATTTATGAAAGCAAGAAAGACAACGACCAAATTATTGATATAGTCAGCCAGGATAAAGTTTTGCAAGCCGGGTTTGATACTAGCGCTAGAGATAAAGCTAGGGGAATAGTAGAAACTTTCCGGGAGTTTATTGAAGCAAATAAAGATGAAGTAACAGCACTGCAAATCTTTTATAATCAACCCTACGGACAGCGAGAGTTAACCTACGAGCAAATTCAGCAGTTAGCCCAAGCATTAGAACGTCCTCCCCGTAACCTCACCCCAGAGAAATTATGGCAAGCTTACGAGCAATTAGAAACTGATAAAGTTAGAGGTGCAGGAGCGCAAAAGCTGTTAACGGATATCATTTCTCTGGTACGCTTTGCTATTGGCGAAACGGACACTTTAGAACCTTATGCAGCGACAATCGAAGTCAAGTTTCAGCAGTGGATAGCACAAAAGCAGTTTACTTCACAGCAGGTAGCTTGGTTGGAGAAGATAAAGGAGTATATTGCTACCAGCGTGAGGATTGAAGCCGAAGATTTACAGGAAATGCCACAGGAAGCATATCAAGGTTATCAGTTATTTGGTAACGATTTGATGGGAATTTTGGATGAATTGAATCAAGTGTTAGCGGCTTGATTTATAATCTTTGATTGTGTTTATTGTCATAGCGGATGGGATGAGGTGGAGGAACGCGATCGCCTTCGTATTTAAATTGATTGTGATTGCTTAATTCTGCTTTGCTTCCTTCGCTATGACATTGATTTCTGATATTTTGGGTACGTTGTAAGAGGTTTTAGCTGTGTAATG
>JBCBHT010000090.1:0-23821 GCA_038525335.1 Cyanobacteria bacterium J06621_15
ACTTCCCCGTCATTATCAGCAACTTTTAACGGTTCAATTAATTCTTCAGGAATTGCAGCACCTACACTCAACGTTGTTACTCTTTTATCGCTGAGTAAAAAACGATAATTTAACTCTAGGAGAGAAAACGGCTTAGTTAACTCTATTAACTTTTCTGGTGGCGTATATAGTCTTCCTCCTTTATCAGCTGGAGAAATAATAAAAATACCCATATCTTTATCAGCAGCTAATTCTACAGCTTTCAAATTACGCTGAAAAAAATAGTAATAATGTAAATTAACAAATTCAAAAAAATCTGTATTTATTGCTTCCAAAATGACTTCTAACGGTGCATGAGTAGAAAAACCAACGTGACGTATTCTACCATCGTCAACGGCTTCTCTCACCGCTTTCATGCATCCGTTTTCATACCTTACCCGTTCGAGATGTTCCCAGGTATTTAAGCCATGAATACCCAAACAATCAAGATAATCTAGCTGTAAATTTTCCAAAGATTTATCGATGCACCGACGCATAGTATCAGCATCAACTGTGGGTGGAATTTTACTGGTAATATAAAGCTCCTCACGGGATACAGACAACCCAGCTTTAATTGCTTTACCTAAATACTCCTCACTCTTACCATAACCACTTGCAGTTTCTACATGATTAATCCCTAGCGCTACTGCTTCACTAATAACCTGTCTTGCATTTACAAATGAAGCCAGATAGCGCATTGTTCCCAAGGAAAACACCGATAAATGTAGATTTGTTTTCCCGAAGCGTCGGTATTGCATCTTTTATAAAGTTAGGAGTTAGCGGAAAGTTTGGGGTGTCGGTTTCCGTCCCCAAAACTTTTCAAGACGGAGTTAGGAGTTAGGAATTAGGAGTTAATTATATAAACAGAAGCAATTCTACCGCCATATCACTCAAAATTCATTCACTATTTTCCGAGTTAATAATTTAACTCATAACTCATAACTCATAACTCTTAACTATTGCTTGTGCTATCACCAAAACGCTTAATTAAATCTTCTGGACGAAGATTGGAAACAAATTTCCGAAACTCTTCTCTTTCAGCTTCATCTGCATCTCTATCAACAGGAATTGAAGCCTCTGAAACCACTTCTTCCATTACCCAAATTGGCGAATTTGTACGCAACGCAACAGCAATAGCATCGCTCGGACGAGCATCAATTTCTTTATGGGTGTCACCTTGTTTTAAAATTAAAGATGCATAGAAGGTGTCTTTTTGCAAAGAGTGAATTACCACTTTATCTAAAACCATATCCCACCCCTCCAAGATATTCACAATTAAATCGTGAGTTAAGGGTCTAGGAGCTTTTTGATTCTCCTGTGCTGCCATAATTGCTCTTGCCTGTTCTTGACCAATATAAATTGGCAAAGCGCGGCGGTCTGTTGCATC
Source organism: Cyanobacteria bacterium J06621_15 (assembly GCA_038525335.1). Lineage (GTDB taxonomy): Bacteria > Cyanobacteriota > Cyanobacteriia > Cyanobacteriales > Nostocaceae > Rivularia. The sequence continues at coordinate 1,406 of JBCBHT010000090.1, forward strand.
TTTTAAAAGTACTATTGGACTGCGAGTAATTGCATCCAATGCTATGCCAGCAACTTTCATTTCAATCATCGGCTATGCCTCTACATTCCTTTGAGCGCTTCGATAAATTTTGTAACGAATAATACTCTTGCCTGAGCAAGTCTGAAAAACCTCAAACATAAGTCAAAAGCTTCTATAATTGCCTATATTAAACTCCCAAATGGTTGTGAACACCAACGTGGGTCTAACCCTATTGGTTCTACAATAGTCTACTTAACCCAGTATGCCCTCTCTTCGATATAAATGTGTTTATGGTTTTATACATTATCAAGTAATAATTAATACTTTTAAGTCATAAAGTATGGCAGAATTACGAATTAATTTAAGTTGAAAATAAGCAATATATAGAATTAGTCGCACAAAAAAGCCGTGTTTACAGGAATAATTCAAGCATTAGGAACGATGAGACCCCTTGGTGGAGATTCTTGGCAAATTAGTAGCTCAGACTCTTCATGGTCGGTAATTATCCAGGACTTAGCTTACGGTGATAGCGTAGCAGTTGATGGGGTTTGTCTGACAGTAGAAGATGTTACTAAAGATGGTTTTATTGCCACTGCTTCCCCAGAAACATTACGTCGGACAATTTTAAGTGAAGTCGCAAATCAGCAGCGTTACGTTAATTTAGAAACTTCTTTGAGGGTTGGTAGTAAAGTCGGCGGACATTTTGTTACGGGACACGTTGACGGTATGGGAAAACTGATTAGTGCCGAACAAACAGCAACTTCCTGGGAAATGACATTTGAAGCACTATCAAAGGTTGACCGCTATATAGTACCTAAAGGCAGTATTGCTATCAATGGCATCAGCCTGACTGTAGCTGAATATGAACCGGAAAATTGTCAATTCAAAGTCGCGGTAATTCCTGTAACTTACGCTGAAACAAATCTTCGCGATTTAATTCCCGGTAGTTTAGTAAATTTAGAAGGCGATATTCTCGGTAAATACGTAGAAAAATTTATTTATTTTGGCAAAGAAAAGAATAAAGAAAATAATTCGGTTTCATCTGACTCTACTCAAAATGAAGTGACACCAACATTTCTAGCCGAGCATGGATATTTGTAAGTAGTAAGTAGTAAGTAGCGAGTAGCAAGTAAAATACTAATTATCATTGGCTCATAGAGCATCAATTCTCAACATAATTACTCTCTACTCTCTACTCTCTACTCTCTACTCATTACTCTCTACTCGCTTTCAACAACTTGTGCTGTCTGCAAGGACTGGATGAATTGGTTAAGAGCTAACTGTAATTGTGCCCCTGGGTTTGTTGCTACCCAACCGTTGGGAGTTAGCTGACGTGTTTCAAAGTGCAGGTGAGGTCCAGTGGAATTACCCGTACTACCGACACGACCAATAACGGTTCCTCGCTCTACCCATTGACCGGGACGAACAAATGTTTCGGACATGTGTCCGTAGAGTGTTTGTTGAGCGCTGTTGTGATTCAAGATAACTGTTATACCGTAACCGCTTACCCAATCAGAAATTTCAACTTTTCCGGAATAAGCTGCTAGAACGGGGGTACCGCTAGCTGCTGCAAAATCTACACCGGTATGAAAACGACGATTTCCGGTTATGGGATGTTGTCTCCAACCGAATACGGAACTGACTGCAGAAGGTACGGAAAGAGGATATACTAGCCCGCTTGGATTGTAAGCAGGAGCGCTATAAGCAACCTTTGGTAGTGCAGATGCAAGTGGGATATCGTAAGCTACAGCGCTAGGACGAGGTGCGGAATTGTTTGCCATTACTGGTGCTGGTAGCATTCCACCACTAGGTGCAATAGGTTGTTCGCTTACTGTAGCTTGGGGAGTAAAGCTACCTGGTTGCGGAATAAAGCGATTGGGATTAAATGCTTGCTTGGGTAGGTTACGAGAAGCAACTCTGTTTGCAGTCTTAGGACGAATACTTGGAGTAACGGACTTCACAGCCTTCTTAACTACATTGGGAGTAGCAGAAGCAACGCGCTTAATAGTTTTTGTAGCGCTATAGTTTTTCTGTGGTGTAGATGGTAATACAGTTTTAGTTACTTCCCTTGAACTAACTGCTTTAGAGGGTGGTGCAGTTTTCTTGGGTTTTGCAGCAATGCTTCTTGAAGGTGTAGCCTTAGCTATGGAAGCGTTTTGGCTTGCTTTTAACCAGCTAGGCGTTGTTTTCTTTGCAGGAGTTGTTTTTCTGGAAGTTACTCTTTGACTTCTAGGAGTAACGCAATTGCCGGAAAATCCCTGTCCGTTTGCAACAGATGTACAACCACTTTTACGTCCTGTAACTACAACAGATGATGGTGTTTGATACTTTTTACCGTAGTTTGTGGGGTCGATTAAAGCGTTGTTATAGTCTTTCTTTGGTGTTCTGATAGCAGTTCTAGGAAGAATGGTTCTAGGCTTTTTGGGTGAAGCAATACGAACCTTCGATGCGCTGGGCTTTAAATTTGGATTCTTCTTTTTAATGACTACTCTTGAGTTGGTAGCTGGTGCTTTCTTTTTCAGCTTGACAACTACAGAATTAGTGCGAGAACGTTTTAACCTAGTTCTTAAATTACTTCCTCTCTTTTTATTGGTCGTAACTTTGACTTTTGGCTTTTTAGCAGCCGAAGAAGTAGGAGATTTCTTAACCGATAACCTTTGTCTAAGTCTTTTGCGACGTTGAGAAAATTCGGCTTTAGGCTTAGATAACTCCGGTGTGGGAGCGCCGCTAATTATAACAGCTTTACCCTGCGTTAATCTTCTGGCACTCGAAGCCTGTGACGATTTCACAGTAGGAACAATATTATCTATTCCCGGAGATGTTTGAGCAACTACAAAGCCGCTGCTGAGTAAGCTAAAGCTACCAAGCCAACAAAGGCTCTGAGCAGGTAGCGACCGCTGCCATGCGGACTGCGAATTGTTATTGGCAGAGTTCTTGCGCTGCGTCATTTTGTTCTAATAGTATATTGTGTAATTATTCGATACAGATAATCTCAGCAAAATTCTTGTCTCCAGAATAAAAAGCGCAGTTTTAACGCAATTTAAAGTTTTGAACAAGAAGCCGCAATCTAAACCGAAGATTTACGGTAGCCTAAACTGATTGTACCTGGCTCAAGGTAAATAGATGCAGGTGTTTCAGTAATATTACCCCCTGATGACCTACGAAGATGAAGATTTCCTGCTTCGGTAACTCCGACTACAGTTCCGGAAAACTCATCATTCACGTAAACTTCCTCGCCCATATTAGAAAGCAATTTAATATAGCGAGACAATAATATATTGACTCCTTCTGCTGACAAACACTGTATACCGGAATGTATTCCGAGCAAAACTCGTGCTGCTAATTTTTCTAAACAAGGAATTTTAACCGAATTATATTGACTATTCCAAGAATGCAAATTAATTCCGGTAGAGGGAACTGGGTTTTTCCAGTTAATTCCCACACCAATTACCGCTTGAGTAATTTTACTGGCACGGACTTTAGTTTCGGTGAGAATTCCGCCCAACTTACGACCATCTAACACTAAATCATTGGGCCACTTGATTTCAACATCCACACCATACTTTCTCAGTTGTTCGGCAATCCCCCATGCTGTTGCTAAAGTTAACTGATAGCCTAAATTAATGTCCATTTGAGGAGCAAAACCGAAAGAAAGATACAATCCACCTGCTTGGGATAACCACTGACGACCCCATTGTCCTCGTCCGTTGGTTTGTTGTGCTGCAATTACTACGCATTCTGAACCTGGTTGTTGAGCTAAAAATTCCCACGCAGTTTTGTTTGTTGAAGTGACAGTCTCAAAAATATGTAAGTTAAAAGGTAAGTCAGTATTTTTACCTTCTATCAAAAGAACTGCTTCCAGCTTTTGCTTATTTAATACCACAGTTACTAACCGAAAATAGCTCATTCAAGCTAGCATGAATTCACTAAATTGATTTCTATTAATACTAAAGACTAAAAAGGTAAACTAGTATGCATACTTGGCACTGGCGCAGTTGGCAGGAATTGCCTTATTTAAGTTGTAGTCTGCTCGAACAATTTCCTCATGGCTTCTTTACCCAACAGTTCTGGTCTCACAATCTGGAAACTATGACTAAGATTCTTCATGAAGAAGCTTCATACTACCGTCTCAAACAGGTACATGGCAATAAGGTTCTCACCCCACGAGAAATTGAACACTTACTAAGTGTGGGTGGGGAAGAAGTAGAGCAGGTTGGTGAAAAAACTTTTGCCAAAGCAGACGGTACAATCAGCGAACAGCCTTTACAAGCTTTATGGACTGCGAGTGCGGACTGTACCCCAGTATTGATTGGGGATATACAAACCGGACAAGTTGCAGCAGTTCATGCAGGATGGAAAGGAACCGCGAAAAAAATCGTTCCTCAAGCAATTTCCCGGATGCAGTCTCAAGGAAGCAAGCTGCAAGACCTACGAATTGCCATGGGACCATCGATTGAAGGAAAAGTATACCAAGTATCCGAAGACGTTGCAGCACAATTAGGAGCAACACTTGTACCGGAAGAAGACGAAAAAGCTATTATTAAAGGCTTAGAAGAGATAGATAGCTCACCCCTATTACCCGATTCAGAACCCGGAAAAGTTCGTATCGATGTGCGTCAAGTAAGCGCATTACAGTTGGAACAATTAGGAATCAGTCCCGAACAAATTTCCCTAGCACCATACTGTACCTACCAAAACCCAGACAACTTTTTCTCCCACCGTCGAGCTAAAGAAGGAAAAGTTCAATGGTCGGGAATTGTCAGTATGTAAATTGGTAATAGGTAATGGGTAATGGGTAATTGGTAATTGGTAAAAGTTAGGAGCTATAAATTATGAGTAATTAAATTAAATTTCAACCTTTAACCTTTAACCTTTGACCTCTAACCTTTAACCTTTAACCTTTTCTTATGAGTAAATTACCAGATTTAAGTCCAGAAACTATCGACCGAGTTATTGAAATGGCTTGGGAAGATAGGACGACCTTTGAAGCTATTGAAACTCAATTTGGTTTGAGCGAAAAAGAAGTTATTGCTATTATGCGTCGCTATATGAAAGAATCTAGTTTTAGAATGTGGCGAAAAAGAGTTACTGGACGCAATACCAAGCATTTACAAAAGCGCGATTTTATTGAAGGAAGATTTAAATCTGATAATCAGAAAACATAGGTTCGTAGTAAGGAATTTATTCCTTATTTATTTAACATAAGAGGACTAAAGTCCTTACTACTAACAAAATTAAAATCTTTTAATGGGTATCTCTAAGTAATCACTGATTTCTTGAGCTAACCATCCCAATTCTTCTGAATTAAAATCACCATACTTATGAAGGTTGATGTCTTTTGAACCTATCGAAATAAACAATTCAGGTTTAGCACCAACTTCTACTAAATTAGAGTATAAGAATTCTACTTTATATTTATCATTTTTGAATTTGTGGCTGTAAAATTGCCAATCAAATCCAAATAGTTCATATACAACTGAAATACGATTTCTATTAATTTTTAATTTTGTACGTTTAAATAATGCAAAGCAAGCGGTACATAAAATAAAGAGTATTGAAATTATTTGTATCAAAATAGATGGAGAACCAAATCCTGAAAAATACCACCCAATTCCTAAAGGAGCCAAAAATGAAATTAAAGCTATGTGAGGAACTCCAATTCCTTTGGGTGGAATAACAATTTCTAAATCATCAATACCTTTATAAAGCTTTATTTCACTAAGTAATGGTTTTTTAGGTTTTTGTTGGGATAAAGTAATATCTCTTGTTCTCAGTACGGGATTTTCTAAAGCTTTTATTGCTTCTTGTGTTGATTTATATCTTTGACTCAAACTTGGTTCTGTCATCCATTCTAACCAATCAGCAAACTCTTCACTAAAATTAGCTGTTTGACGAAATTGAATTTGTAAATCTTTTTGAGGTAACTCTGTCGGATGCAATCCCGTAATTAAAAAGATTAAAGTTGCACCCAAACTATATAAATCAGAAGCTTCTACACATCTACCACCAAATTGTTCCGGTGGCATATATCCGTAAGTCCCCACCACAGTAATGGTTTGACCACCTTTGCTCGCTAGGGTTTGCACCGAACCAAAATCAACTAAATAAGGACGCTCTGCCACAATAATATTACTGGGTTTGATATCTCGGTGAATTAAAGGTGGTTGACGACGATGTAAATATATCAGTATTTCTAGCAGCGATTTAGCAATATTTTTTATTTCTGATTCGGTAAATTTTCCTTTTTCTTCTAATATTTCTTCTAAAGATTTTCCTTCAATATAGCTTTGCACCAAAGCATAAGTTTTACCAGTTTTTGTATCTAATTCAAAATAATCTATGTAGCGAGGAATTGCAGGATGTTCTAAAGTTTGTAAAGTCTGAGCTTCCCGTTCAAATAATTTCAAGTCTTCCCAAGAAAAATCATTGCTAAAAGCAAGTAACTTGATAACAACTAATTCCTGAGACTGTAAATCCTTTGCTAATAAAGTTCGTCTTCCTGCTTTTCTTGCTAACTGTTTTTCTATTTCATAACCTTTTTTCAGAAATTCTTGGGAAAAATCAATTTTCATATTTAGAAATCCGATTTAATTTTGAATCGCTTTTGTAAGTAAAAGAAGAGGAAATTAAAGTCCTTACTACAAACCTGTTATAAATTAGTTTTCAAGTTAACTACAAAAGAGTAATTACAGATTCCCAATAATCAGCGAACAGTTATCAGTGAAAAATTATTTATTCTACCCCCTCTTCCCCCTCTTCCCTCTCTTCCCCCTCTCTTGAATTTTGTAATCCTCTAACCTTTACTCATCCGCAAACAAACTTATAAATTTTAAGGATTTAAGTAATTAACTTGACATTAAAATCCAATGCTGAATCGTCGCAATTTTCTGAAAACGGTTGCTGCTACTACTGCTGTCTCTACAATTTTCCAACCGTTAAATTCAGTGCTAGCTCAAAATCCAAATTCTCAAATCGTCAAACCACCTGCTTTAAAACCTGGTTCCGTTATCGGAATAGTTAGTCCAGCAAGCGCAACTTTTGTAAAAGAAGAACTCGATATCGTTCAAGATGCTGTCCGAGCTTTAGGATTAATACCGCAATTAGCACCCCACGTTTTAGATAAATACGGATATTTAGCTGGTAAAGATATCGACCGAGCTTCCGACATTAATCAGTTTTTCTCCGACCCCAAAATTAAAGCTATTTTACCGATTCGTGGTGGTTGGGGATGCAGTCGGATTCTTCCTTATCTGGATTACCAAATCATTAAAAATAATCCTAAAATTCTTGTCGGTTTCAGCGATATAACTGCATTGCTTGTAGCTATTCACGCAAAAACCGGATTAGTAACCTTTCACGGTCCCAACGGACTTACTTCATGGAGAACCCCACAAACCGAATCTTTCCGTAAGGTTTTATTCCGTGGAGAAAAAGTCACATTCAAAAATCACAAAGACCCAAGCGACAATGACCGCTTGATGCAGGTTAAATATCGTATCCGCACCATCAACCCCGGAAAAGTTCGAGGAAAATTGATTGGTGGAAACCTTTCTGTACTTTCAACTTTGGTAGGTTCTCCCTATCTCCCCAGCTTAAAAGGAAAAATCTTATTTTTAGAAGAAATCGGCGAAAACATCTATCGTATTGACCGCTTTTTAACTCATCTCAAACTAGCTGGTGTCTTAAATCAAATCAGCGGTTTCATTTTCGGTCAATGTCCCGGATGCACACCAGGTAGCGATTATGGTTCACTCACTTTAGAACAAGTCTTATCCGACCACATAAAACCTTTGAATATTCCAGCTTTCCAAGGAGTAACCATTGGTCATATAGAAAATATCCTTACTATTCCCATCGGTTCCCAAGTCCAAATCAATGCAAATTCCGGTACTATAACTATGCTCGAAGCAGCAGTTAACAGTTAATAGTTAACAGTTATCAGTTATCAGTTATTACAAGACAGTTTACAGTTAGGAGTTATGAATTTTGAATGTAGTGGGAGTATCTTGCTCGATAATCAAAAAATATTTCTCCCCATCTCTCCATCTTCCCATCCCTTCCAATCTCTCCCAAAAAAATTTCACTATACTCATAGTCATTATGACTTCGCATAAGCTATAATCAAATTCATAACGACTACGCTTAACAAGCAATGCTAAAACAGTAATCTTGTCTGCGTACTATTTAAAGAGAGGTTGCACATGGATTTATCAAATTCCAACACAGCGAAGAACTTAGAAGCAGCTTTTGGTGGAGAGTCGATGGCAAATCGGAAGTATTTGTTCTTTGCTGAAGTTACCAAGCAGTTGGGAATGAAAGAACTATCCAAACTTTTCAAGGATACAGCGAATCAAGAAACAGAACATGCTTTTGCCCATTTTCGGTTAATGCATCCCGAACTGGTAGTAGATAACGTTGATTCCTTAACTAAGGAACAAAAGAAAGCTATAGCAGCTCGCTGTTTGGAATTAGCAGTAGAAGGTGAAACCTACGAATACGAAACGATGTATCCTGGTTTTACCGAGCAAGCACGAGCAGACAGAGACGGTAAAGCGGAAGAAGAATTCAAAACCCAAGAAGAAGAATCCCGCGAACATGCGGACATGTTCCGTAAAGCTACGCATAATTTTGGATTGCTAACGAGTATAGAACACCATCACGCTCGTCAGTACACCGTAGCATTAGAAGCTCTGGATGGTAAAACAGCGCCAGAAAAGAAAGCCAGCGACGACCCAAAAACACAAAAATGGATTTGTCGTCAATGTTCGATGATATACGACCCAGTAGCAGGAGACCCAGATTCTGGAATTGCACCAGGAACAGCATTCGAGGACATTCCCGAAGATTGGCATTGTCCCATCTGTAACGCTACCAAGAAAACCTTTGTTCCTTACGAAGAAGAACAAGAAGCTGCTGTAGCTGCATAGTTAATATTATTGGTGTGTGATGGTGATGAATAACTTTAAATTGACATCACCCACTAATTGATTGGTAATTGATTGTAGGGTGCTGTGACGGCTAAAATCAATTGCCGAAATTAACCAAAAAATGTGAAAATGCCGTCACGCACCAATTAATATATCTTGTATGCAACGGCTTATGTAATTATGAAATAATGGTGCGTTACGGCATGATTTAAATAGTAGTTTATTATCAAATTAATTCGAGCCGTAACGCACCCTACAATCAATTTTCAAATTTAAACTTTAAGAATTAAACCGAGAATTATTGCTTCTATCCTGGTTTAAATAAACATCCGGGTCTGGAGCATAATAAGGACAAGATTTATCTTCAGGTCCATAAGGATACATTTTACAGACAATCATATTGCCTTGATAAAAGCGACACTGGAGGCACTTTGGCATTTTACGTCTAATTCTTGGCTTAATCATAAGAAATTTTAGCTAAAGTGCGTTTTATGAAATCTAAATTTTAACTTTCTACAGCGAAATTTTGTGGATCTACACCCCAATTTATCCAAGTAATCGCTTCACGTGCGGATTCCATATTAGGAGGAACCCTTAAAACATGAGTATATCCGGTGCTGGGACAAATCATCTTCAGTAATACTATCGGTTCCACATCAGCTTCAGCATCAATTTTTATTAAGTCATATTCCCTAAAAGAATTTAATTTTATTGCTTTTAATTCATCACAAATACGGTTGTAACCAATAGCTTGAATCAGAATTCGACGTAATTCTGTATTATTTTCCGACAACAACCATTTTGCTTCCCATTGATTGGGATGAACTGTTCCGTATTGTTCGGGTAAAGCAACACCGTGATAGTAATACAAACCGTATCCGTCAGCGAATTGAATTGCTGGTTCACTTTCAGAGTGGAGACGATTTTCTGAATCGAGGGAAAATTTTGATGGTCTATCGCAAACGATACAAACATCTTCAAAGGGAATGAACCAACCGCAATTTTCAAAGAGTTGGTTTAAGCAGTCGTACCATTGTTGGGTTTTTTCATCGAGGGTGATTTTTAGTAGGGATTGGTAGGTTTCGATGAGGTAGATTTGGTGGATTATTTGTTCGGAAGAAATAACATGTTCTACAGTACTATACGCTTCTAAACTTGTTTTCAGACTAGAATTATTTAATACACTAAAAGCTAAACCTGTTACCATAAGATATAGTGCTTCTTTGACTTCTCGAAATATTACTGATTGATTTAATCTATATTTAGTAAGTTCATATATTGATTTGTTTGGTATTTTATTATTTAGGTGATGTAAATAATCTAATTGACGATGATGTATAAGTTCATCTATTTTTATTGCTTGTCTTTTTTGTTGCAGAATAAAAGATTTTAAACTTTGATTTTTCGTATAATTTGATTTTAATAAATTAATAATTTCTACATACCAAGATTTACAATCACTTGCAAAAATAACTTGAGGTTGATTTAAACCAATAAGAGAATAAGTTAAGTTAACTGCTTGTATCGATTTTTGACGATTTAAAGGTACGGGTAGAAGTTTTTGATATTTATCAATTAAGAGTCTAGGAGAATTGAATCCAGAAAGTGGATTACCTGAAATGTCTAGTTCAGTAATATATTTTAAAGGTTGTAATACTTTCAAATCAGTGATTTGATTACAACTAATATCTAACTCAGATATTTTTTCTAAATTATATAGTGAAGTCAAATCTCTTATCTTATTTGCATATAATCTTAGATTTGCCAGTTTATTTAAGCTTTGTAATGGACTGATATCGCTTATATAATTATTATCTAAATCTAATTCTTGTAAATTAATTAATGTTTCTAAAGGAGTAATATCATTAATTTGATTATTATCTAATGTTAAAGTATTTAATTTAGTTAGTTTATTTAACGGAGTAATGTCATTAATTTGATTTGTACTGAGTACTAAACCTGTAAGATTAATAAGTACTTGTAAAGGAGTTAAATCAGAAATATTATTGTCTGATAACCATAAATAATTTAAATTTTTAAGAGTTGCTAATGGACTTAAATCGCTAATTCCGGGATAATCTAAGTCTAATTCCTTCTCATTCAAAAGCACCCTTTCTGCTTCCAAAAAATCATCAGTCCCAGCAACTTTGAATAAAACCTCAACAGTATGTCTCGTCTCTGCTGGTAACTCATCTTTATGAAAACAAAACTCAGAAAAACTACTGTAATTAAAAGATTTATTTTGGTTTAAATCAGACATCTCAAAGCACCAAGAACAAACAGAAATCAGTTAATAAAAACACTGCTGCTCATTCTTAACACACGTAACGAGGTTAAAGGTTAAAGGTTTAATGTCATAACCTAATTACGTAGCGCTATAAATAAAATATGACCTCAGCGAAACTCCGCGCAAACCTCCGCGAACCTTTGCGTTTAAAACTCCTTTCTCCCTCTCCTTAACAAGGAGAGGGTTGGGGTGAGGTTCTTCACCTCAAAGCTTTCTGCAAAACCTCTTTATGTATCAAAGCTCTATCCGTCAAAAACTTAATTCTATCGTCCGAAAGCGCTTCCCCATTAGCAAAATAATCCATCCAAGCGGTACTAATCACATTTGCATCATCGGGTAACTTATCAATATCCCATCCCGGAATTTCAATTTCTTCCATCAACCGATTAATCTTCGGGTCGTAACTCAAAGCAAAACAGCGACTTCCTTCACTAGCAGCCATTATCAAACTATGTAATCGCATCCCAATCGTCATTTCCACACCCCGATACAATCCTTTTAATACAATCGGGTCTGGTTCGATGATGATTTTACTGACATCTTTTAATGCTGGTTGGATTGCTTGAGCGATAGGTAAATCTTTACTTTCTTGGAAGGGTATTAATAAAATAAAGGTTTGTGTAGCCTTTTGAAAATCAACCAAAGCTTTAGTTAAATTACCCAAACGTTGCGGTGTTAATTCGGGGTGAGCGCGTAAAGTTACCGCAACTCTGGGAGCGGGAGTATCCCAAATTCCCGGTACAGAGCGGGATTCAAGCGCCCAAACCGGGTCTGGTGCGAGAACGTGGTCAACTTCCCATTCCCTGAGTAAAGCAGCAGAAACTGAATCTCTAACGCTTACCCCAGTACAACCGATATAATTTTGACGAGCCAACCATTTAGTAGCATTACGTTTCAAAGGACCAATACCCTGTCCCCAAGCTACTGTTTTCATCTTTCTTTGTTGTGCGATCGCCATTAAACCGGAATAGTAAAATGGGCTGATAGCGCTAGTAGCATCTTGAATCAAACTACCACCACCCCAGATAAAAGCATCGCAAGAGCGTAAAGCCTGCATTACAGTATTAAAAGCCTTACGCTCGCAAGCTTCCACACCATAACGCTGTTGTGTTTCCTCCGGATTACCAGAAAGAACTACAGGAGTCACCGACGACGGAAGCATTTGTAAAAGAGTAGCCAACAAAGCTTCGTCACCACCATTTCCTTGACCGTAATACCCAGATAATAAAGCACGCATATCAATCAATTTTGGATTTTAGATTTTAGATTTTGGATTTTAGATTTAGATTTTGCTTTAAGTTGACGTATAGGTGTTATTCACGTCAAACTTCCCAAGACGGATTTTAGATATTGGATGAAAAATAAATAAATACTTATTCTCTACCATCATGTATTTCGCACGAATCGAGGCACACAACAAGACACCTCCGCAACAAGTTTTACTAAAAAAGTTAGGAATTAGGAGTTAAGAGTTAAGAATTAAGGATTATGAACGACAAACTATGAAATCATAATTGGTAACTGATAATTGATAATTGATAATTGTTCACTGATATGCAAGCACTTTCAATTCCCACTTGGATAATTCACGTTTCCAGCGTCATCGAATGGATTGCTGCGATATGGTTAATCTGGAAATACGGGGAAGTAATAGATAATCCTGCTTGGGGGGCTTTATCATTTGGTATGTTACCAGCATTAGTCAGCGCCATGTGCGCTTGTACCTGGCACTTTTTCGAGAATTCCCCATCTCTAGAATGGCTAGTAACACTACAAGCAAGTATGACAGTAATTGGTAACTTTACCCTTTTCGCTGCAGCTTGGTGGATTTATCGTTCCACAAAAATTAACAATACAGAAACTAATGAAACACCCGTAAAAGCTGTAGAATCAGAACAATTATGAAGTTATCAAATAGCTTTGACTATGTAAAACCACGGTGACCGAAAAGCGGTTAAATTAATTGGAAGAAGAAATAACAGATTAATTACTGACTTCTAATCTTTAACCATGAAAAATTTTTTATCCTTTCTTAGTACAACTTTTTCCGGTTTGGCTTTTGTTGCTACTATATTTTTAATTTCTCAAATATTAGAAGTAAAAAAATCAGTTGATTCTCTATCTGAGTCGGTAACTGCTAACTCACAGGAACTCAAAACTATTGCTGTTTCAAACAATACTGCTACTAATAATTCCACACCAATTATCTCAACAGAAAACAAATCATTAGAGCAGCAAACACCTGAACCTGCTGATGAAACAAATTTGAATCCGATACAAAATCAAACTTCCTCAGAATCAATAGAACCGGGTCAATTTGTGAATGTAGGTTACAACAATCAATTAAAAATAGAACTTTTATCAGCAAAAAGAATTGAAAATCCCAAAACTGGAAAAAGAGATATAGTTAACTTTAATTTGCGCGTAAAGCGTCAAGTAGCTGAAGCTCAAGGATATTTAAGTCTGAGTAGAGTAAAAGGACGCAACCCCGAAACCAGCGAAGATTACAGAACTGTAACCAACAAAAGCACAAGCACAACACGTATCAGAAGATTACCAGATAATGCATGGGCTAATGGATACTTCTGGTTAAAAGTCCCTGAAAATGTAAATAGTGTAGATATAGTGATTCCTCAAACAGCAATTTTTAAACAAGTACCAATTTCTGATTAAATTTATCTGATAACTCCGTCTTGGAAAGTTTGGGGGACGGAAACCGACACCCCCAACTTTCCGCTAACTCTTAACTATTAATCACCAATTCAAAATCCAAAATTACCAACTCCTAACTCCTAACTCCTAACTCCGTCTTGGAAAGTTTTGGGGGAAGAAAATCTACACCCCAAACTTTCCGCTAACTCCTAACTACTTAAAATGATTTCCAAAGAAACCCTATTCGCACTATCATTATTTCCATACTTAGGTTTTTTGTGGTTCATTGCTCGCAACCCCGAAACCCCAAAGTTAGCTTTGTATGGATTTTACGGTACTTTAGTATTTGTAGCCGTGACGATTCCAGCAGGTATTTACGCACAAGTACATTACGGTGAAACCCTAGCAAACGTAGATTGGTTACATGGAAGCGCAGAAGTATTTTTAACTCTTTCAAATATTTTAGTTGTAATCGGCTTTCGTCAAGCAATCATGAATAGGTCAAAGGTAGAGAGTTAGGAGTTAGGAGTTAGGAGTTAGGAGTTAAATATTATTTTTTCTCCCAATCTCCCCATCTCCCCCTCTATCCCCTCTTCCCCCTCTTCCCCCTCTCCCCTTTCTACCCCCTCTTTCCCAATTACCAACTAACAAACAACTAACAACTATCCACTAACAACTAATAATGCAAGTAATTCCAGCAATAGATTTATTAGAAGGTCGTTGCGTGCGACTTTATCAAGGTGACTACGAAAAATCCGAGGTATTTGGCGAAAACCCAGCCGATACCGCGAAAAAATGGGTTGAACAAGGTGCTACTAGATTACATGTTGTCGATTTAGATGGTGCTAAAGCTGGTAAAGTTGTTAATCTATCAGCGATTGATAAGATTGTGAATGCAGTTTCCATACCTGTGGAAGTTGGTGGTGGATTACGCGGAGCCGAAAGCGTCCAACAGTTGTTTAATATTGGTGTGGAATGGGCAATTTTAGGAACCGTTGCTGTTGAACAACCCCAATTAGTCCAGGAACTCGCTGAAAAATTTCCTCAAAAAATTATCGTTGGTATTGATGCTCGTAATGGAAAAGTTGCAACTCGCGGATGGTTGGAAACTTCGGAGGTTTTAGCAACTCAACTCGCTGTACAAATGCAGGAATTTGGAGCAGCAGAAATAATCTACACCGATATTCACCGTGATGGAACTCTCAGCGGTCCTAATCTAGATGCTTTACGAGAACTCGCTGCTGTTATTGATATTCCAATTATTGCTTCTGGTGGAGTCAGTTCGGTGACGGATTTATTAAGTCTGTTAGCATTGGAACCCCAAGGTGTAAATGCTGCAATTGTCGGACGTGCTTTATATACCGGTGATATTTCTCTTCGGGAAGCAGTGAGAGCAGTTGGTGATGGACGCATTCAAGATATACCACCTGGTGGTTTTTCTACTTTCGCTTGATGACTATATACAAACATTGTTAATGAATAGTGTTTAGAAACCTGGTTTTTTAGAAAAACTGGGTTTCTGAATTTTTAGATTAAATAGCACGAGTTTTATCTACATAAGTAAATTAATAAATTTTAATCTATCAATTTTCCGGATTCACCATACCTGCTACTGTATTCAAAGTCGTGAGGAATTAATTCTATAGTATCCGTGTTTATAAAACTCGTAATTAATAGTTTTATCTCAAATTTGATAATAGATAATTAGGTTTTCAAAAAAATTGGGTTTCCTACACAGAGATGCAGCAGATGCGTCTCTGTTTTTTATCTCTAAAAAAATTAATTTAATACAAATAAATAAAATAGAGTTCATTTAAAGACAATATAAAGTTTAATTAAAGCTTGATTAAAATACCTAACTTTTCGGGAAACAAAACAAAGGTAATGTAGACAAATATAGAGACAGATAAAAAACAAATTAACGCAACACAAATAAAGGAGAAAACTATGGCTTGGGCAAGAAAAAGAAAAAGAGTACCCGACTACGGTAGACCAAGAAGAAGAGATTTAGGTTTTTCGCAGTATGTTAGCAACCGTAACCAATCAAAAAAGAAGAATAATAATATAGCCTAATCAATATATTTTCGGGAGTAACTAAATATTTTTTAACAAGTCAAATACTCCCATATTCTTACTAATATAGTTTTATTACAACGTCTGATATTACTAAATCAATTAACCATAAACCCGGTATTTTCAAGATACCGGGTTTTTCTTATGGCGTTTCCCAGTCTATTGAAGTATACCTAAAAACCTATCTCCCCTCTCCTTAATAAGGAGAGGGGTTGGGGGTGAGGTCAAACTGTACTTCAGTTATTTGATAAACGCTATATCAGTTTTCCCTGTTATTTACTTATTTTTTACCTGATTTTTAGCTTGTTCCAAAGCAATTTCTTTCATCGCTTGATATGTATTAACATTTGCAGTTCCTTCAATTGCTTTCACTGCTAAATCCTGAACTTGTTTCAACGCTGACTCAAGCTGTTTAGAAAGAGTTGTAATTCTTTCTTCCTGACTGTTAATAGTCTGTTCCAAAGACTGTATTTTTTGTTCGTAAGAAGCTTTTTCTCCTTCTACTTCTTTTGAGAATAAATTAGCTTTAATTTTAGCTTGATACTCTGCAATACCTTTTCCTTTTTCGCTTGCTTTTTTAATAGCAGCTTCTTTCTGTTGTGAAAAAGCTTCTACCTTAGCTTCTAATTCTGCAAATTCTTTTTCCTTGTCCGAAATTGCTATTTCTCGTTCGTTCCACTGTTTCTCAGTTTCCTGCTGAAATTCATCTAAAGCGCGATACAATTCTTTCTGCTGCTGTTCGTATTCATCTATTTCTAAATTACGTTCCCGCTCTAAATCATATTTATATGTCGAAATGTCTCGCTGACGATTTTTATTTAAATTCTCGTTTCGTTCTTTAATACTGCGCTGATGTTCTTCCTGTTCTTTTCTCCAAGCTTCTCTTAACTCTTGAATTTCTTGATTTAATGTTTCAGAAATTTGACTAAACTCTTCTTGATAAGCTGAATTATTTTCTTCATAGCTTGCAATCAAATTATCTAAAGTATCGTCATCAACTTCTAAATCGTGTAGTTGCTTTAATTGCTCTAACTGCTCTTCTACAAGTTGCTTAATTTCAGCTAATCTAGATGCTTTTGTAGTTAGCTGTTCTGACAATTCATTCGCAGCACTACCAAAACCTAATTGAATTTTTGCTAAACTTTCAATCGTAAAATTCATTTTTTGCTGCACCTTAGAATATTGACTTAGAGGTGGTTTTTCAGTTTTCTTAAAATTATCAGCTTTAACCGTATTTCCTGCTTTGACAAGTTGGTCAACTTGCTTTTTTAATGCTAATCTTTCCTTTGCCAACTCATCATAAGCTTCCAATATCTCATTTTTGGTATTTCTTTGATTAATTTTATTCGCAGGCATAATAATACTCCAAAAGCTTCAAAAAAATAATTTTCGTAATCTAAATGTTGATTAATGCTGATTGTGGGTAATTGCGGGTAAAAGTAAATTTCCTACTTCCTAATCCCTATTTACTCGAACTACCAAAAGCTCTCATAGACAAATCTTGTGCTTGCTTCAAAGTCTCCTGTAGCTGATTAGAGATACTTTCAATCTGTTCTTTCTGTCTTTCAATAGTTTGTTCTAAAGAAGTGATTTTTAATTCGTAACTTTGCTTGCTACCTTCCCATTCTTTCTCAAATAAATCAGCTTCAACTTTAGCTCTTTGAGAAGTATTTTTTATCGCATCTTCTTTTGATTTTTTATACGCTGCATCTAATTCAGCAGGAAAAGCTGTAACTTTTTGCTGATATTCTTCTAATAAAGCTTGACGCTGCTGATTGACTCTCTCTCTTTCTACCCAATCTTTTTCTTTATCACGAGTTGCTTGCTGTAATTCTCTTTCTAACTGACGCTTTGTCTCTTGATAGCTATCTTCGCTGATTTTACGAGAATTTTCTAACTTATATTGATATTCTTCTGCTTCTTTTTCGCGACTTTTAGCTAGTGATTCGCTGTATTCTTGTTCAGATAAGTCAAATTGATTTTGCTCTTTTTCCCACTCTTTAAGTATTTGCTGCTTCTGCTTTTCTAATGCTTCTTTTTTCTGAGTAATATCAGCTTCTATTTTACTCAAATTTTCTTGATGTTCTTGAGTTAAAACATCCAAAGTATCTGCAACAATTCTAATTTTTTGTAATTCCTGTAAATATTGAGTTTCAACCTCAATCGCACGATTCAACTCATCTAACTTTGAGTTCTCTTTAGCTAGTTTTTCCGAAAGCTCGTTAACAATAGTACCAAATTCTAGCTGTAAATCCGCTAAACCCTTGACAATTCCATCAACCGTATAGCTTGAAGCTGCTGCTGATATCTCTTTATCCTTTTCTTTTTCTGCTTCCTCCTGTTTAGTAGCAATTTTTGAATCTAACTTTCGCTTTTCTGCAAGAATTTGCTCAAACGCTTGCATCAATTGTTGCTTACTGTCCTTAGCTGCAACTGTATTCACCCTTCAATTCCTCCGTCAGTATGTTTGATGATTTCGTTTAATGAACATCACAAAGACATACTCCTTGCTGTTCATTAGAGTAGCCTTTTAGACACATTTATTAGCGCAGTGGAAACACTGAAATAGTTTCTTTAAGCGCAGGTCTGTGAGAAATAGTTATTCAAAGTACTTTACGATTTAGCCTAAAGTACGTTTGTACTATAAGTATGGTAATTGAATGAAAATGCTTTTGTCAAGGACTAATTAGATTTTGTTGTAACAGTCAAAAAAAAGTCGTTCTGAACACTAGTCTTTAGGTGCTTTTTACGGTAGTGTTTTATAATAATGTGGATGCTGTTACATATGTTACAATTATCATTTTATTTTGATTTAAAAGATAGTTACTGCTTTGTAAACGTAAATATACTCATAACACACCGCGAATCAGCTACAAGTAAA
The DNA here is from genome assembly GCA_038525335.1 of Cyanobacteria bacterium J06621_15. Taxonomy (GTDB): domain Bacteria; phylum Cyanobacteriota; class Cyanobacteriia; order Cyanobacteriales; family Nostocaceae; genus Rivularia. The sequence goes on from JBCBHT010000090.1 coordinate 20,226, forward strand.
ATCCCCGTATTTTTGTAAGTCAATGTATACCAACGAATCCACTAAGTATGCTCATGCGGCTGACATCGGACAAAAGAGCCGTGTCTTGGTAGTAGAGGATGAAGAATTAATTAGGGAAATGCTGGTTTTAGCTTTGGAAGGAGAAGGTTATGACGTGGAAACAGCAATTGACGGACGTTTAGCCGTAGAACAACTCCAAAGTTTTGACGCAAACAACAATGAGACTATTTTCGATTTAGTCATTTTAGATTTAATGCTGCCTCAGATTAATGGATTAGATATTTGTCGTTTGGTGCGTCATCAAGGAAACCCAGTACCTATTTTGATGTTGAGCGCTAAAGGTAGCGAAACTGACCGCGTTTTAGGTCTGGAAGTAGGAGCCGATGACTATCTAAGCAAACCTTTTAGCATGAGGGAGTTGGTAGCCCGCTGTCGCGCTCTATTACGCCGTCAGCGGTTAATTACGACTACAGAACCTCCGGTTTTAAATTACAAGGAAATTACTTTATATCCTCAAGAATGCCGAGTGTTGGTTCGTGGAGAAGAAGTTAACTTATCTCCGAAAGAATTTCGCTTGCTGGAATTGTTTATGAGCTATACTCGCCGCGTATGGTCGCGAGAACAGTTACTTGACCAGGTATGGGGTCCAGATTTTGTTGGAGATAGCAAAACTGTAGACGTTCATATCCGCTGGTTAAGAGAGAAATTAGAGCAAGAGCCTTCTCGTCCCGAATATATTGTTACAGTTCGGGGCTTCGGCTATCGCTTTGGATAATTATTCGTTATCATTATCATCTGTCCCAAAACAACTTACGAATTGTGATGCTGTTACTGGGAATTTTTATTGGTCTGGGGTTAAGCATCTGCTTATGGCTCTGGCAGACAATACAGTTCCACCGTTATTTCGGACGTTTTGACTATTCAAAAAGAAAGTCTTTTGTTCTTGGATGGCGATATAAGTTTGCCAGATTAAATGAACGTCAGCAGTCTTTGGAGCAACAGCTGCTTTCATTACAAGATTTGTTGGAAAATGCACCATTAGGGTATTTACAAGTTGATGAAGAAAATCAACTACTGTGGTGCAATCAACAAGCTCGTCAAATGTTGTCATTAGAAAAATGGCGACCTGGAAAAGTGCGCTTGCTGCTAGAGGTGGTACGCTCTTACGAACTCGACCGTCTAGTCGAAAAAACTCGCGACCGTAACTCCTCTCAACAGAAGGAGTGGGTGTTTCACCCCTCTTGTGAGAATGCGGAAGCCATGTTAGAACAAAAGTCTGTAGTTCTACGGGCTACCGGGCAGCCCTTGCCTCAAGGTCAGGTAGGAGTATTTCTGGAAAACCGCCAGCAGCTATTGGAAATTAGCCAAGCACGCGATAGAGCTTTTTCAGACCTTGCCCACGAACTCAGAACGCCACTAACTTCAATGCGTTTAGTTGTGGAAACTTTACAAGACCGTGTAGATACACCAATTGTACGTTGGGTTAATCTTCTTCTTAAAGAAGTTGACCGACTAATTGACCTGGTACAAAGCTGGTTAGATTTGACTCGACTCGAATCTAATCCTGCAACTCAGTTAAACTGTCAACCTTTAGAAATACAAGCTTTAATAAACTCGGTTTGGGAGAGCTTAGAACCCATAGCACAGCGCCAAAAAGTTCAGTTAGCTTTCAGCAATGTTGATAACGCTTGGATAAATGCCGATAAATCCCGGCTCCATCAAGTATTTTTCAACTTAATTCATAACAGTATTAAATACAGTCCTCCTAACGGAGCTGTTCGTGTCGAAGCTAATGTTAATATACCTTTAGAAGATAAAAATCAAATCGAGCCTGAAAGTTCCCCATTGCTCGAGATAAATATTATAGATTCCGGCGTAGGCTTCGCTCAAGAGGATTTACCCCACATATTTCAGAGATTTTACCGAGGGGATAAAGCACGCTCTCGCTCTATAAAAGGAGAAGGAGATTCGTCTTTGGATGGAAGCGGCTTGGGTTTGGCTATCGTTTACCAGATTTTAACCGCTCATGGGGGAACTATTAAGGCTATGAATCATCCTCAAACAGGTGGTGCATGGCTGCAAATCCATCTCCCCCAAGTTATGGCAAAATCCGTAGTTCAAGATTATATTTAAGAAAATAACTTCATGTTTGAGACTACAAGCGTGAAAGCTATCCTAACTCGTCCCAATTTTGCAAAACCTAAGCTAGCACGCGATATTAGGCGTTTAGAGAGGGATATTTTGCGAATGGGTGCTTTGGTGGAACAATCTTTCCGTCTTTCGCACCAGGCTTTATTTGCTCGGGATTTATCAATAGTCGAGCAATTACCTTTATTAGAACAAAAAATAGACCGATTCTATAAACAAATCGAATTAGAATGCACGTCGATTATGACCTTGCATTCACCCAATGAGCAAGATTTGCGCTGTATCAGTGCTTTCATGCAGCTAGTGCGGGATTTAGAGCGCATTGGCGATTATGCTGAAGATTTAAGTGAGATAGCGGTAAAACTATTTCCTTATGAGCCGCATTCGTGCATACCAGAAGTTGCAGTAATGTCCCGTCACGCTCAAGCAATGTTAGCAACGAGCTTAGGAGCGTTAGCTGATTTAGACGAGGTTGGCGCGAATAGCATAAAAACCCTTGATGATGCTGTGGATGAAGCCTACGAAAGGGTTTACGATACTTTAGCCAATCAGCGAGATATTCAAGGTTCTGTGGAACCGATTGTGCTTTTAGCATTAGCAATTCGTTGTTTAGAACGGATGGCAGACCACGCAACCAATATTGGAAAAAGAGTGGCATATATTGTTACAGGACAGCGCAATTAATAATTTTTTATAATTCAGATTTTGCTTAAGCGTCAACATCAAACAGCAGAATTTTAATTATTGATTACTGTCATCAACATTACTTTACATTTCTTTATAGAATAAAAATATACCCCCATTTCCTGAGATATAAGGGAGATGGGTTTTTTTATGTTTATTTTTAAAATACAGTCGATTTCATGTAAGTAAGGTACACCTAAGAAATCTAAGAGAGTAGGGAGTAACAATTGACCTCATTTACTTGCTAAGTGCTGTAATTCCCCACAAACGATGAACGCTTCAGACGGTTTAAGGGGTTAAAACCAGTCAGTACAATTCGCAATTACTCTAACGAGTCACTTCGTGAACGCAATATGTCCCTCCGGGACACGCTACGCTAACGCACAGCGAATAATGACGGTAAATATTTTTGTTGACTTACTTAAATAGTCCATAGATAAATTCAGGGGCTTGTACCATAAAGGAAAATTGGTCAAATGTATGCAGAGCGAGAGATTTATGCATATACGTTAGCCTTTACAAGCAGGAGTTAAGGCTCAAACTATATAGCGCATTTCGGTTGAGTGGAATACACCGCTGATTTACCTCACCCCCATACCCTCTCCGCTATCTTGGCTACGGTGTACACAGAAGTGGTTATAAAGTAGGGAGGCTAAGGTTTACACGCAAGTCCACCGAGGGTTGAAAACCCCCGACTAATAGCCAAAGTCGCTCTTTTGACGACTAAAAAATTACCATTACAAACATGATAGTTATTAATTTAG
>JBCBHT010000091.1:0-23808 GCA_038525335.1 Cyanobacteria bacterium J06621_15
CTTGCTCAAGGTGGTTTCGGCTGCACTTATTTAGCCAAAGATACTCAACGTCCCGGCTTACCGACTTGTGTGGTAAAACAATTAATGCCAGCTAGAAGAGATACAAGATTTTTGCAAGTTGCGAGAAGATTATTTGATTCGGAAGCCGAAATTCTTGAACTTTTAGGAAAGCATCATCAAATACCAGAACTCTATGCTTTTTTTGAAGAAGAAAAAGAATTTTATTTAGTACAGCAATTTATTCCCGGACATCCTCTAACAGATGAATTACCACCTCATAAAAATATCAAAAGTGAAGCCGAAGTGACAAAAATGCTCAAAGAACTGTTAGAAGTTTTGGCATTTATTCACCAACGTCAAGTAATTCATCGCGATATAAAACCTGCGAATATTATCAGATGCAATCAAGATAATCGCTTGGTATTGATTGATTTTGGTGCAGTTAAATTAATGCAACCGCAATCAAAAGAACAAACCGAATTAGCCACTATAGCCATCGGTACAAGAGGTTACACACCACCAGAACAATTTGCAGGACATCCCCGTCTCAGCAGCGATATTTATGCTTTGGGGATGATTGCTATACAGTCACTAACCGGGTTACTTCCCCACGAACTACAACCAAATCCCCATACAGGTAATGTTGAGTGGAAAGAATGGGCAAAAGTCAGCAATAAACTTGCAGCAATTCTAGATAAAATGGTGCGATATCATGCTTCCGAGCGGTATAAATCTGCTGTTGAAGCATTGGAAGAGTTGAGTCAGTGTTAGCGTTAGCGTGTCCCAGAGGGACATACAATTAACAATTACCAATTAACAATTAACAATTACCAATTAACAATTATCAATTACCAATTACCTGTCTTGGAAATTTGCTCTACTTGGGGAGACCCCAAGACCGCAATTTCCGCAATTACCAATTAACAATTACCCATTACCCATTACCCATTACCCACTTGCTGCTTTACAGGAATAGTAATTATAAATTCTGTTCCTTCTCCAATTTTTGAATTACAGCTAATTTCACCATTGTGCTTTTCTGTAATAATTTGATAGCTAATAGATAAACCTAATCCAGTACCTTTACCAATAGGTTTGGTTGTAAAGAAGGGATTAAAGATATTTTTAATTGTTTCTTGGTTGATTCCCGAACCATTATCGCTGATGCTAATTTCAACGCTATTTTCTTGCACTAATTGAGTACGAATAAAAATCTGTAAATTTTCTTTTTCACTGTCTTCGAGTGAATCAATAGCGTTACTAATGATATTCATAAATACTTGATTAAGCTGGTTGGGATAGCATTCTACTAAAGGTAATTCTTGATATTCTTTTATAACTTCAATACTTGATTTTTGCTTTTTGTTTTTTAGCTTTCCACTTTTTAATTTGTTAGCCAAAATAACCAACGTGCTATCTATGCCTTCATGAATATTTGTATCTTTAAACTCAGCTTCGTCTAGTCGCGAAAAATTACGCAAAGAATTGACAATTTCGCTGATTCTTTCGGCTCCTATGTGCATTGAATCCAAAACTTTGAGTAAATCTTCCTGCAAAAAATCTAGTTCTATTGCTTCTATTTCTTTGGTAATCGAAGATTTAGGATTGGGATATTCTTGCTGGTATAGTTGTAATAATCTTAATAAGTCTTGAATATATTCTTTAGCATGATTAATATTTCCATAAACAAAACTTACGGGGTTATTAATTTCATGAGCCACCCCAGCAACCATTTGTCCCAAAGCTGACATTTTTTCTGCTTGAATTAAGTAGCTTTTATTTTGTTTTAATTTTTCTAATGTAACTTCTAGATGCTGCATTTGTTCTATATTAGCTTGTTCTCTTAAAGCAAGTTTTTCTGCCATTAAATTAAAGCTGCTGGCTAATTCTCCAATTTCATCATTTGAAGAGATATCAGCCCGTAATTGCAAGTTTCCTTGAGAAAATTCTTGAGTTGTATTTTGCAATTTTTTGATGGGATTTGCAATTGTTTTCCCTAACAAAATCGCTATACCAATGTCTATTAATAAAGCCAAAACTGCAATTATAATTTGCAATATTAAGCTGCGTTGCAACAGAATATTTAAAGCTGTTTCTGAAGTCCCTTTAACTAAAATTGCAACTGGTTCACCTTTGAAGTTATTAACAGTTTTTGCTGCAACAGTATAATTTTTTGTATTGATAGACATTCTTTGAGCAACAGACCTACCCCGTTCGTCTAATGCCTTTTTGAATAGCGTATTTTGGGGTAAGATAACATCATATAAATATTCTGTTTTAGCCGGATTCTTTAGTGCGGTATCTGATTCTTCGCTAATATTTAATGCTGATGTCGCAAGACTTAATCTGCTTGGATTAGAAAGTAAATAAACAGCGCTATAATCACCATCCTGTGCTGCTACGCTCTGACTAACAATTGCTTGCTTACTGTTGACAATATCCCCAGATATTAACGCACCTAATACTTCATTATTTTTTGGGTCTTTTATAGAAGTAACCGTATAGCGAATCAGCGCTGATTGTTTCTTTAATCCCTTTGGTAGTGGTGGAGATTCTTTTTGTAATTCTTGCCAAGAAACTATTTCGCTACTTTTTATCTGCTTGTCTAATTTAAATGCTTCACTTACCAAATTATTCGGGTTAAAAATTTCTCCAGTTCTATCTGCGTTTGCATTAACAATAATCCGAGCATCTTTATCTACTAAAGTTGCATATTCAATATTTCTTGCGTCGATTTCATTATTAAGAATCTGTTTTACTTGCTTCTTCAAATCTGAGTTTAAAACTTGAGATTTTTGATATGCTTGAGCAGCGGTAACTATTGCAAAATTATCCGATTGTCCGCGAAAACCGAATTCCATCTGATTGATTTTGATATTGTAATTAATTTCGGTAACTGCAAGTTCAGATTTTACCTGATTTTCTAAAACACTTCGACCTCCCATAATAATCAAAAAAGCACCTACTCCTACAAGTCCAAATACAGAAATTACTTCCGAAGTGAATAATCCGATAAGTTGTTTGCGCCAAATCGGTAGATTAAACCACCATCCACGAATACCATGTTTATTATTCATAAAATAAAGCTTATTCAATCAAATACTCAATTTACTCATCTTAATCTTCTCTAAAATTATATTTCCCATAATTCCAAGTAGAATAACGCTTATTTATATTTTTTCTCTTATGGGGATTTTATTTTGGGATTACTATCTAAATCCCTAATTACAATCAGCATATAGCGAGCAATTGTTATATCATTTATGATTCAACAAAGTAACTTAGCATAAACTTTGTCTATCTATAAAAAAGGAATGTCTTATGGTAGCTCAAACAAAAGAATATGAAGCTCAGCATTGGGTTAAAACACGCTCTTCACTGGATTCTTCTGAGTCAACTTTTTTGACTTGGGGAGGTAAGATTTACGGTTTTGTTCCTGGTGAAAAGCGGAAATTATTATTTAAGATGCTTGGTGTTAGTATTAGCAGATGTATTCTGCATGAAGAGGGAAGCTGGGATTTTACATCTAGAGAATTGACTTATTATCTCGACCCAGAAACAGAAGAAATATTGCACAAATGGGAGAATCCTTTTACTGGGGAAACTGTAACAGTAATGCACGTTGCCAACAATCCCGTGCAAGGTTATTTTAAAGGTAAATTTCCGGCTCAAGTTGAAGGGGATACGACAACTTTTGTATTTGATATATTTCCTACTTACCCCAATCCTCTCGCAGGAAATGAGAAATTTGCGGAATACAGTCCTCAAGAAACTTATCAAGCAGCAGAATTGTTTAAATTATCCGTTCCTACCTCAGAATTATTAAATGCCGAATTGTCTTCAGTAACTCAATTAAAACTTAGCTGGGATAGAATCGGACAGTGGGTTCCTTGGATGAAAATGGGTAATAGTCCCGGACAACTAATTTACAGTGCTTACGGCAGTAAAGTCAAAGGTTTATCAGAATTACCGCAATTGCTGCAAGAAGAAATCAATCATCGGGTACCTTTATATAAAAATGCACCAAAGTCTTTCAAAGAAGGAGAAGACATGACTTCTTGGCTATACTTTGAAAAACACTTTGATGCTTATCTTGCTGGGGAAAGATTTCCATTAAGTGTAGGGGAAGATTAAAGTTTTATTCCTAGCAGAAAGCGTTTTTGGTAGGTTGGGTTGAGGAACGTTAGCGCAGCGTGTCCGCAAGGACATAACCCAACACCCGAGTTGGGTTGCGCTTCGCTTAACCCAACCTACGAAGAGTCCTATCAAGTCATCAAAATTATTGTGGTGGAGTACTACTACTTGACCGGATTAAACATGATGGACGGATAGGGATGTCCACCCCACAAGAGTTGTACAATTTATCGTTCTACCTTATTCACCTACAATATGCTGTCTATATTTATAATTACAGTATTATTTCTTTTTCTATACAATTATCAATTACCAGTTACTAATTCCCTATGCCTAATAGTCAGCAAGAAACTCATTTAAATCGCGCTCGTGCTAGTCTCAGACAAGCTTTGTCTTGGTACGGTAATTTGCGAAAATCGGGATTTGATTCTGAGTTAGCTGGTTTGGTTAAACCGGAAATACAGCTTTTAACTTCTAATCTGAATAAGCTTGATTACAATGTGATTCGTATTGCTGCTTTTGGGTTGGTAAGTCGCGGAAAATCTGCGGTTTTAAATGCGCTGATGGGACAGAAGATTTTAGAGACGGGACCGCTTAATGGTGTTACTCAATACCCCCGCTCTATTCGCTGGAATCCCGGCGGCAAGGTAGAAGTGGAATTAATTGATACTCCAGGTCTAGATGAAATTGCTGGGGAAGCAAGAGGACAAATGGCTCGGGAAGTTACCCGTCAAGCCGATTTAATTTTGTTTGTGGTTTCTGGTGATATTACTCGAATCGAATATGAAGCGTTGTTAGATTTACGAAAGGCTCAAAAACCGTTAATTTTAGTATTTAATAAAACTGATTTATACCCCGATACTGATAAAGCAGCGATTTACAGCAATTTACAGCAGTTAGCTGCGGGAAGCTCTATGAAACCCTTGAAACCGGACGAAATAGTCATGGTAGCAGCAGAACCCGCACCGATGGAAGTTAGGGTAGAATATGCTGATGGTAAAGAGGATTATGAATGGGAAACTTTACCACCACAAATAGAGCAACTTCAGCAAACTATTTTGAAAATACTTAATCGTGAAGGACGTTCGCTGTTATCGTTGAATGCTTTGGTACAAGCGAGAGATGCAGAAGAATCTATTGCTTACAAGACTGTGGAATTACGAGAGAAGGAAGCAGAAGATTTAATTTGGAAATATGCAAAATATAAAGCATTAGCTGTGGGTTTAAATCCGATTGCAATATTCGATGTATGTGGAGGAATCGCAGCGGATTTAGCTTTGATTCGCTCTTTGTCTCGACTTTATGGTTTACCGATGACCGGTTATAAAGCTGGAAAGCTACTTAAAATCATTTTATTTAGTTCCGGTGGTTTGCTGTTAGGGGAATTAGGAAGCAGCTTTCTTTTGGGTTTTGGAAAGAGCGCTGTTGCAATTTCATCTGGTGAAAATCCCATGAATATCACCGCATTTGCAGGAACCGCCGTCACGCAAGCAGGTATCGCTGGTTACGGTGCTTATTCCGTAGGTCAAGCTGCTAAAGCTTATTTAGAAAAAGGCTGCTCTTGGGGTGAATTAGGGGTTAGCAATGTAATTGAAGAAATATTGCGCGAAGTTGAACCGGATACTATTTTGTATCGTTTGCAGCAGGAATTGGGGAAGTGGTAATTGGTAATTGGTAATGGGTAATTGGTAGTTGGTAATGGGTAAGCTTAAGAATCTACAAATTTTTGAAAAATGCTTTCGGTTAGCCATTGAGCGGTAGCTTTAAAATTACGCAGGGGTGTTGGTAGCATTTCTAAATAAGTTGCTTGACGAATCAAATGTCCTGCTTTACCTTTTACTTCAAAAAGGTCATAAATTTCGGCTACACTTTCACCCATTCCTGTTTTAAGTAAAGTACCTCGTAACGAAACTTTCGCAGGTGAAATTTCTTTTCCTTCACATAATGCTTGAATATTAGTTGCAATGGTTTCTGCTTGTTGATAAGCTACCTGTGCTAGAGCCGGTTGAGGATTTTCGATTGTTGTTGCACAGTCTCCTCCTGCAAAAACTTCGGGATATTCCGGTAGCCTACAGGTATCATCCACAACTAATTTACCTTTGCTAGTGCGATATTTTTCGCTAACTGCAAGCTGTCTAATCAAAGGATGAGTTACACTTCCAGCCGTCCAAGCAATAGTAGCTGCTTCCAAATTTTCTGTGTTTTCAATTCGTTCGTATCTAACCCAGTCTTTTCCTACTGCACTAACGTTAGCGTTGAGAATCAGTTTAACAGATGCAGTTCTTTGCTGTAGAGAAGTTTTGCTTACCGGACGTAATTTTTCGTTTGTATCTCCGCTAAGAATTTCTTTACCACGTTGAATAATAGCAATTTGTAGTTCTTCAGTATTCCCCTGTAAAGCTTCGTACCAAACTGGTAATAAATCGGCTAAAGTAGCAGCTAATTCTACTCCTACTGGGCCAGCACCTATAATACCTACTGTTAATAATTTTTGTCTTTCTTTATTGTCTTTTTCTTGAGTTGCTTTTTGCAAACACTTTCGTAAATGCTGTCCTATTTTAAAGACATCTTCTGAATTGCGGAAAGTAAAAGTATTTTCCCTAGCTCCGGGAATATCAAAATATCCAGCAACACTTCCTAATGATAAAACTAAATATTCGTAGCTGTAACAAAGACCGGAATCTAAACTAACTCTACGCTGTTTTAAGTCTATGTGTGAAATACGGTCGTGAATGAATATAATATCACTCCCAGCCAATAGCTCATCATAACGGGGTGATGCGACATCAAGATTAACTTCGCTGGTTAGTATTTCGTACAGTAGCGGTTGAAAGACAAATCTCCATTTAAAGTCGATTAAAATTATTGGTCGCGAACATTTTTGATTTCTCAGATGTAAAGCGGTAAATAATCCTGTAAAACCACCACCAGCAATTACTATCGGTTTGAGAGATTCGTTCATAATTAATCAAAAATATATTAGCTTATGACTCATAACTATTATTTTTCCCTATTATCTTCCATCACAGATTATTTGTGAAATTGTGTACGGAGCTACAATTGTCAATCATAGTTATTAATATTTATTTTTTTGCAACGCGAACCTTTAGTTAAATAGGCTAAAGTAAATGTAGTTAAAAGCATCATGGCTATAGGATAAAAGTAATTGGTGCTTATAGAAGTAATTACTATTATCAAAACTATTAAATTTTTGCGAGAAATTAGCTTCATCTCTTTATTTTTGTAATCAATTCCTTTTAATCTGTATCTTCTCGTTCGCGATTTTGCTGCATCGCTTCGTAACCAACCCCGATAGCAAAGCCTAAAACGCTACCCGATATAATTGCGGCTTTTTGTCGAGATTCTCTTTCAGCAATATGAGCAACTATTAAACCTAAAAAAGCACCAGCCAAGCCTGTTATAATTCCGGTAAAAATTAGCATTCTAACATTCATAATTAAAATCAAATTTTACGAAAATAAATTATCAAAATCCAATTATAAAAATATAAACGAACAAATCAGTATTAAACCTGTCAAAAAGAACAAACCATTATTCATCCAGTCGTTAAAATTCCAGTCTTTAAACATCTTATAGAAAGTAGTGAGTGGTGAGTAGAAAGTAGTGAGTTGGGAGTTAGGATTTGTAGAATAATATAACGCTTTTTCTTTAGGAGCAATACAATGCAGATAAACCTCACCCCCTTCCCCTCTCTTTACTAATGAGAGGGGGTATTCTATTCAACTGAAAGCTGCTATATTGGTTACCCAATTATAATGATTTTGCTGCTATTTTCATGAAAATGTTTTGTTTTTAATTATTCTGTCTTGGTTCTTCCTCACTGGAATTTTCTTGTTGTTGTCTTTTAGCTCCATTACTACCACTACGATTATTTTCTGATTCTTGGTTGGTTTCTGTATGGGATTGCTTATTATTAGTAACGTTTTTCGATTCTTGATTGGTTTCTGTATGGGATTGCTCGTTATTAGTACCGTTTTCTGATTCTTGATTGGTTTCTTCACCTTGCTGCTTTTGCTTCTGCTTTTTCTTACCTCCTTTCAGAAAAGATTCTTCAAAGCTCTTGATAACAATATACAGAATCGGTACAAAAATTAAACTTAAAATAGTCGCTACCAGCATTCCACCAAAAACTGCTGTACCCAACGACCACCGACTAACCGCTCCAGCACCAGAAGCAATTAATAATGGCATAAAACCAACTAATGTGGAAATCGCAGTCATTAAAATCGCCCTAAACCGCTGCTCTGAAGCCGAAATAGAAGCTTTTGTAATGCTCATGCCCAATTCTCGGTTTTGATTGGCAAATTCTACAATTAAAATCGCGTTTTTACTTGCCATCCCGATTAACATTACTAATCCAACTTGGGCATATATATTATTATTCAGAACTGGCCAAATTTCCCCAGATTGCACAAAATTTGCTCTGAGCCAAATTCCACCCAATGCTCCCAAAATAGCTAAGGGAACGGTAAGCATAATAATCAAAGGGTCGATGTAGCTTTCATACTGGGCTGCTAACACCAAGAAAACCATTACAAAACTTAAACCAAACACCAAAGGTGCTGCACCTCCAGAAGTTTTTTCTTCGGCTGCGGTGTTTGTCCACTCATAACCAAAACCGGGCTGTAATGTCGCTTCTGCAACTTCCTCCATCGCTGCAATTACCTGTCCGGAACTATTACCTTGAGCGGGAGAAAGGTTGACTTTGATTGCTGGATAAGCGTTATAGCTGGTTACAATCGGGGGATAAGAAACTCGCTCGACGTTGATTAAATTGCTCATCTGAATTAAATCACCAGAACGCGATCGCACGTAAAGTTGACTGATATCGTCTGGATTGGAACGCTGTGCGGCTTCGGCTTGAGCGTATACTCGATAAAGTCTGCCGTCTAAAACAAACTGATTGACATAGTTAGAACCCAGATATGTTTGCAAAGTGCTAAGAATTTGGCTGATATCAACGTTTTGTGCATTAGCTCGATTGCGGTCGATATTTGCTTCTAACATTGGACTATCAAAGGTAAAGTTAGTCAATGCTTGAGCAATTTCCGGTCTTTCGTTAGCAGCAGCAATTATCTGTTGAGTATTTTTAATTAAAGCATCCATTCCCCTTCCCTGACGGTCTTCAATATAAATTTCCGAACCACCAAAGTTACTCAAACCATCGACGGGAGGAGCATTAACCGCAATCACTCTTGCACCATCAACTTTTTGCTGAAACTGTTGATTTATTCTTTGTAGAAGCCCAAACACCGAACTAGAATCTCCTTCCCGTTCGCTCCAAGGATACAAATCGGTAAACAAAACTGCTTTGTTACTGTTTTGACCGTCGAAAGAAAATCCGGACAATCCTATAGAGTGCTTAACTTCATCAAACCCCATAACTATCTTCCCTACTTGCTGGGTAATCTTATGGGTGTAGTTCAGGGAAACTCCTGGTGGTGCTTCAATAATGGTAAAGAAATTGCCTTGGTCTTCTTCGGGGACAAATCCTTGGGGTAAAGTCGTGTACATCCAACCTGTAAGTACCAAACCACCAATGAAAATGGCAATTACTATCAACTTCATCTTTGTTAAGAATTCAATTAAACCCCGATAGCGTTCTTTTAACCAATCGAAAGCACTGTTAAATCTGGGAAATAGCCAACCTAAAGGACCTTTTACTGGTTCTGCTTGACGGAGAAATATCCCAGACATAGTTGGGGAAAAAGTCAGAGCGTTGAAAGTTGAAAATACTACAGCAAAAGCAATAGTTAGAGCAAATTGCTTGTAAACAATCCCCGTAGTTCCAGGAAAGAAAGTTACTGGGATAAACACAGCCATCAGCACCACAGAAGTCGAAATTACCGCTCCCACCAATTCTTCCATCGCATCTAAAGCAGCTTGTTGGGGACGCATTCCCTGTGAAAGTTTGCCTGCGACTGCTTCCACAATTACAATCCCGTCATCTACTACTAAACCCGTTGCCAGCACGCAAGCAAATAAAGTCAACTGATTGAGCGTAAATCCAAAAGCCTGCAAACCAATCATTGCTCCAATCAAAGCTACAGGAATTGCAATAGCCGGAATTAAAGTAGTGCGCCAATCTTGAAGGAAAACAAAGATAATTAATACTACCAGTCCAATCGCTTGTACTAAAGTGACGACCAAATCTTGTAAAGAAGCATTGATAAATAAAGTATTATCGTTAGCAATTTCCGCTTTTAAACCTCTAGGAAAATCCTTCTCTAATTCTGCCATTCTCTCTTTAACTAGTTCGGCAGTATCTAAAGCATTTGTACCAGGAAGCTGATAGACAAGCAAGCCAACTGCTGGAGCTTCCCCATCAAATATCGCTTTAGAAAAATAATTTTCTATACCTAATTCGGCTCTTCCTACATCCCCAATTCTAATCAGCGTACCATCGCTCTGAGATTGTACAACGATATTTTCTGCTTCTTCAACGGTGGTAAATCTACCTATAACTCGCAGTGGAAATTCATACTGCTGTTCTTGGGATGCTGGCTGTCTACCCACACCCCCCGCACCAACTTCAAAGTTTTGATTGGATATAGCAGTAGTTACATCGGCAGAAGTCAACCCCCTAGCGGCTAATTTATCAGGATCTAGCCAGACTCGCATCGAATAAGTAGCCGAACCAAATAACTGAAGACTTCCTACCCCTTTAATTCGCTTGAATTCGTTCCATAAATAACGGTCAACATAATTGTAGAGAAATACGGGGTCGTAAAAGTATTCACCGTTTTCATCTTTTTCAGAATAAAAACCATAAACTAGAGTGATGCTCGGAGATTGCTTTTCTGTGGTGACTCCCGTAGCTGCAACAGTTTGAGGTAGATTTGGTTGCGCTTGGGCAACCCGGTTTTGTACTAATACCTGAGCGGTATTGGTATCTTTTTCCGCAGGAAACGTGACATTAATCGTAGCATTACCATTATTGTCAGTACTAGAACTGATCCACCTGACATCTTCCGTACCGTTAATTTCTCGCTCTAATATGGTAGTGACATTATCTACAGTAGTTCTAGCATCCGCACCTACATAGTTAGCGCTTACTGCTATTTGCTTGGGAGCAATTTGAGGTAATTTATCTAAAGGTAACAGCGCAATACAGATAACCCCTAGCAGCACAATCACAATCGTACATACAGTTGTTAAAACAGGACGTTTAATAAATGGGGTTGAGATAGACATAGCATAAAGTAGTAAGTAGTAAGTAGTGAGTTAGGAGTTAGGAGTTATGAGTTATGAGTAGTATTTTGTCCTATTAGTTTTGATGACTTTTCTTCTAGTCCTATTTATAAGACTTCTGCTATTAGACTGAAACTTTTAGTCTCAGATGAGATAAAACATAAACTACCAAATTCAATGCAATCTTGATTCTTTCTTACTCATTACTTATTACTCATTACTCACTACTTGTTTCACAGCCTGTTGCTCCTGCGCTGGCTTAATTGGTGTACCATCTCTAAGGCTAAGAATATTAGAAACGGCTATTCTGTCTCCTTGTTTTAATCCGGAAATGACTTGATAATTTTGTGCTTGAATGCTTCCTAATTTTATCGGTTGCTGTTGGACGACTAAGGATGAGTTATCCGATTGTGAATTACTTTCGTTGTTTTGTTCTTGATTTTCTGGTTGAGATTTACCTTTTTTGGCTACATAAACGAAATTTTGTCCTCCTAATGTCGAGACGGCAGAAGTTGGGACTAATATTCCTGGTTTTTCGTCCCAAATCACCCTAGCTCTCACATATTCTCTGTCTCTGAGACTTCCTTGATTTGAAAAAGTCACTTTAGTCAAGATAGATTGCGTATTTTGTTGAGTTAAGGGAGCAATATAGGTAATTTTTCCTTCAATTCCTGTTTTACCATCTTCGTTGACGGTTTCTACTCTTAGTCCTTGTCGCAGACGTTCGCGATATTCGACGGGTATATTAATATTGAGGTCAAATCTTTGATTGTTGGTAATTGTAGTTAATTGCTCGCCAACACTGACATAATCGCCGACTTTTTTATCATCAAAACTACCAATAACTCCATTAATTGGAGCATTGATAGTGTTAAAGGCTAAATTTTGACTAGTTGAACGTAATTGGGCTTCTGCTCGCTTGAGTGTAGAATTCTGAGAATCTATACTCGCTCTAGCTTGTTCCACCTGCCTATCTGCTGCTTTCAGGGATTCTATTGCTGCATTGAGAGTTTCTCGTCTAGAATCACGTTGAGCAATCCGAGTTTTCAAATTACGATTGTCGTTGTCTAAATTTTGTCGGGGTAATGCTCCCCCTTTTACCAATGCTCTGGTTCTTTTAATATTTATTTGTGCCAGTTCAACTTCTGCCTGTACGTCTTGTAAATCGGCTCTTGCGCTTTCTACTTGAGCAGCAGCACCAGAACGATTTGCTTGGGCTGTTCTCAATTCGGCTTGACTTTGGGTTAATCTAGCTCTTTCCACGTTAACGCTTTGAGCGGCTGCATTTACATTTTCTTGCTCTTGAGTCGGTTCTAATCTGACAATTGCATCTCCCTGACTAACACGGTCACCTTGACGGGCAAAAATCTGGAGAATTCTGCCATCGGTACGGGGTGCTAGACTGACGCGATTTCTTGCTTGTAAAGTGCCCACATACTCGCTACTATCTACCACGGGGGCTGATTCTAAGGTTTGTAACTTAACGGAAATTGCTCGCGGTGCATTTTGTTCTTCATTTCCACCACCACAACCGTTAATACCTAAAGATAGAGCAGCTAAAATTATCAATGAAGTCCAAATGCGTGAGATAGGTAAAGGCTTTAATATAGATTGGGATTTTTGTATATTGGTCATTGGATTTTAGATTTTAGATTTTAGATTTATGGTTGTCGTGTGTATATCTTGTGTACATAAGTTTGAACAAGACAGTAACTTGGGGAGCAATTTACTAACAGTCCGGGACTTTAAATTCAGATTTATTAGCAAACAATAATTATAGAAGATTACCTATATTACCCCTGCTTGAGAACTAGAGTTTGTTTTTATCTAAAAATCTAAAATCCATTGATTAAATTATTAATATTAATAGCTCAGAGTTAAAAATAAAATTGAGAAGTTAAGAATTAAAAATAATAATACTAACAATATTGTTTGTTTTATTCGCTTGAGTACTGGTCGAACTTGAAACCTCGCAATCAGACGGTCGCGTATTAATGTTGACTCCGGTTTGTACCAAACAGCAGTTTTGCTCGATTCAAGAAGTTTATAAGCAATTTTTTGATTCATTAAGCGGAGATATAGGTAATGCCAAGCCGTATAAAGCTGCATCAAACATAATAAGACGGCTATTTTAGCTAAAATTGCACTCCAGTAAAAACCAACGTATGTAATATTACGACTTACCGATTTGCCAGCAATCAAAAATGCAGCTATTAGCAACCCACTAACCCAGACAGCCAATAACTTAGCTGCATATTTCGAGTCTTCCAAAATTGCCCAATGAAAAAACATTCTTTCTTTCAAATCCCGATACTCGTTAACAGGTATCTGTTTTCTAGGAACGGGACAAATAGAAAAAAACAAGTTATCCTCTGGACTCTCGTAATACATTGACTTCAATTAAGAAGCTTATCATGGACAACATTTTTTTGTCTTGTCTAAATCTTGCTAATTTTTTTCAAATCTTGCTTTTGTTAAATAATTTAAATTTTCACATCAATATTGACAAGAATATGACGTGCTGCAATATTAGGGAGAACCAAATTAGTTTATTTAAATTGCTTTAGTGTTACGTCTTGCACCAGTGTCAGAAACTCAGTTTCTTTAGGCTTGTTGCGAATGGTGCAAGATATCAGTTTAGTGCGAATAAATGAATAGTTTTCCCACACTTTTTGTGCTTCTGCTTGTACGTGGGGTATAGCTTGCTCTGCTGTTACATCTTTCGGAATTCTTGCGATTAATAAGAACTGCATATTGATTCCATAGATTAATTAGCACTTCTGAAAAAGACTAAATTCAGCTTAACCAGATTTATCCATAAAAATCTTGCACAATGTTGCTTTAAGTTGCACGTTATTGCTCGAAAGTAAGATGATTGTTTTAATATGAAAATAAAATCAAGGAAGAGTAAATCTTGAATCAAACATTAACAGTCAAACAAAAGTTACAAAGTCTCTTAGATAAAATTACATCTAACGACGATTCACCCGTAACAAATTTGACTTTAGAGAAAAGTTTAGTAGAAGATATTGAACAGTTAACAACTGAAGTAGAAGAAATTAATCCTAATCCTCAACCATTAGTTAATGCAGTTAACTTATTAGATGGAAAATGGTTATTACAATATTCAACAGCAAGGGAAATCCGTAATTTATCTTCCTTACCATTAGGCTTAAAAATTGGTCAAGTTTATCAAGAAATTGAAGTTGCGACTAAATCGTTTTCTAATCTAGCTTTTGTTAAACATCCTTGGGGAATAACATCGGGAAGCGTCAAAGTAACGGCAACTTTTGAAGCAGCGGAAGATGAAACAAACAAACGCATCAACGTACAGTTTGACAAAAGATACTTATCGATAGAGAAAATATTCGGTATTCAAACCCCAAAACTAAATCCCTTTAAAGTTGTTCAAGCTAATAATCCCCAAGGTAGAATTCCTACGCTGGATGTTACCTACATAGATGAAAATATGAGAATTGGCAGAGGAGGAGATGGTAGTTTATTTATTTTGAAACGGGTAATCAGTTAACAGTTATCAGTGAACAATTATCAATTACCAATTACCAATTATCAATTATCAATTACCAATTAAGTAAGTCAACAAAAATATTTACCGTCATTACGAGCGAAGCGAAGTAATCGCAGCCCTTGCGTTAGCAGAGCGTGTCCGGTAGGACATATGCTTCGTTTCACTCCGTTCTACTCGCAATGACAATGTGTAATTAATTTTGTTTAACTACTTATATCAAGATGGTCAAATTCAAATTACCGATTTACCTCAGAATTTAACTGAGAGTACCCGAGTTCTTGAAAATTTTCTTGAACCTGGTAAAGTTGATGCTGGTAAATTGCGTCAAATTATAGAACAATTAGAAACTATAGCCGGTATTGAACAAGGATTAGAGGAAGTTAATACTGGACAAACTCGTCCTGTAAGTGACTTTATTGACGAAATGCAGCAAAAATATGACATTTCTGGTTGAAACTACACCTATTGCTGAAGCTAAAGGACTCCCAATAAAAACAATAATCAATCGCTTTGGTGAGCAGAGGGAGCAGAGGGAGCAGAGGGAGCAGAGGGAGAAAAATCTAATAGTATTATTAGATGCAGTAATTGAGTAATTTATTTTTTGGATGTTCCTAACATAGAAAAAGCATACTATTGGTATCGAGAACGCAATCCAGAATTTGCTGATAAGTTGTTTCGAGGATTAATGAATGCAGTCGGTTGAGCTTCATTTCGTTCAACCCAACGCTATTATCAATTTATCGGTGCGTGACGGCATTATGATAATTGTTAATTAATTAAGATAAATTGTTTTAGCCGTCACAGCACCCTACATAGAATATTTTTTTTAGCTACCCATCATATTTAATAAAATTTTATGGGACAGATTAGTAACTTCAATTATCAAAACTACAGTTAATAGCTAATTCTGCATGTTTTAATAAAATCTCTTTATCAAGCTTTTCCACAGAATATTGCGGTGTTTGGCTCAATAATTTCTCTATTCTTTGATTTGCAGCTGCTACTACGGATTCATCAAGGCTACCGTTTTCTAACGAATTTTGGAAATCTTGAGCAATAAATTCAATCCGTTCGGTGGATGATGAAGGAAGGTTACCACACATCAAAAAGATATCGCAGCCAGCATTTAATGTATTCGCGACGGTACCGCTTTTATCATACATGTCCGCGACGGCTTTCATATCTAGGTCATCGGATACCACCACCCCTTCAAAACCAAGTTCTTCTCTTAATATTTGAGTTAATATTTGCTGAGAAAATGTTGCTGGTTTATCTCCTCCAATTTCTGGGAATAAAATATGAGCGGTCATTATTAAAGGGATTTTTTCTGCTATTAAGGTTTTGAAAGGTATTAATTCTCGCTGTTGAATTGCTTCTTTGGTTAAATTCAATATCGGTAATGATAAGTGTGAATCGGTGTTGGTGTCTCCGTGTCCTGGGAAATGTTTGGCACATGCAATAATTCCCGATTCTTTGAGTCCGAGGAAGTATTCACGAGCATATTCGGCGGCTGTTTCTGGTGTTGTATCGAAGGAACGAGGTCCGATGATGGGGTTATTAGGGTTGGAAAATATATCCGCAACTGGTGCCCAAGATACGTTGATTCCCAAGGATTTTAGCTCTGTTGCCATTGCTTGAGCTACTTCCCGCGCTCGTTTGCGACACACATAACTATAGGGAAATCGCGTAATTGGTAAGGGTGGACGAATTACTCTTCCTCCTTCATGGTCGATGGAAATAAACATCGATTCACGCTCAGTATATTCTCTTATTTCTTGATTGAGTTTTTTGTAAGTTTCTAACCAAGATTCATAAGGTTCGCCATCGCGGAAATTTTTAGCGAAAAAACAAACTCCCACGGGTTTAATAGTACTCAATATTCTTTTATCTTCATCGGTTAATACAGTACCCGAAACACCGACTATTAAATGATTTCCGAACATAAAGGTGGATAGTGGTTAGTGGTTAAAAGAAATGAATAAATTTATGTCTATATATTGATATCTCTGAAAACAGAAATAAATAATTTTGAGATTTTAGAAATAAATTAAAGTAACAAATGTTTTTTGGCAAGCTGTATTGATACTATTTTGATATAGAAATATTTTCCCTAATTACCAATTACCAACTACCAATTATTAATCATCAATGCCCAATTCCCAATCCCCAATCCCCAAAATCATCTTCCACATCGCATTTCCAGTTACCGATATTGCTCAGACTAAAGCATATTATGTCAATGGTTTGGGATGCACCCCCGGTAGAGAAAATCGTAATGCTTTAATTCTCAACCTTTACGGACATCAGTTAGTTGCTCATGTAACCAAAGAACCGATTGTACCTCAACGTGGTATTTATCCCAGACATTTCGGTTTGGTTTTTACTCAAGAAGCTGATTGGGAAGATTTATTATCAAAAGCACAACAAAAAAATTTACCTTTTCGAGAAGCTGCTAAAAATCGCTTTCCGAATACTCCCCTCGAACATCGTACCTTTTTCCTCGAAGACCCGTTTCACAATTTGATGGAATATAAATATTATTCCTATCCCGAAGCAATTTTCGGTAATACTGAATTTACACAAATTGGGGACAGGAAGTTAGGAGTTAGGAGTTAGGAGTTAGGAGTAATAGATGGTAGATAATTCCTAACTTACTACTCTCTCAATCCTTACTTAACGAATTTGCGATCGCACTTAAACTTTTTTTATCGGTCAGCATCCAAGCATGTACTAAAACTGGAACGGTAAGATTATCTCCGACGGACATTTTGGAACTACTAGCAGGGACAATCATCGTGTCATAAGGTGTCCAAATCGAAGTAAAATTAATTTGCGATAGCATTTGAGCATCGCTATTCAAATCTCTGAGTAAAGCACTATTGGGACGCATTTGTACGCAACCAAGTCCCTGATTGAAGTATCCTGTCAAAGTACCGTGATTTGGTGCTGAAAGCGTGATAAATCTTTGCACTTGGTTAATTCCACCCAGTCGCTGGACGTAATAACGACTTACTATTCCTCCCATACTGAAACCAAGCAAATCGAAAGTTTGTTCCCCTCCAAAGGTAGATTTAACTTTAGTCGCTACCTGTTCGGCTAAATCATCTAAACCCTTGCTACCATCATTGGGAGACAAATCCAAATCGTAAACCGTCAAACCACGTTCCTTGAGGAAAGGAATCATTTTCCGAAATACTTTACCAGTATCCCAAATACCGTGAACCAATAATACAGGATTGCGCTGCTGATTTTCCTGATTCATTTAATACATAGAATTTAGTTTAGTCTATTAAATTTAACAAAATCATTGTTAGCGAAGCGTGTCCCGGAGGGACATACAGTTATCAGTTATCAGTTATCAGGGGGACAAAGAAAAATATGACCACCAACAACTAACAACTAACCACTAACAACTAACCACTAATTTGTTAACTTTTATTAAATCATTTATCACAGTCTTGCTCTAGGTTACAAGAAAATCTAATAATTGGTTTGGAACTGTAAATTGCCTGGAATTGCTTGAATTATAGGAAGTTTAGCGTTTTCAGGTAGTAAAGTTAATCAAAAGTTGTGACTTCGACCGTTCCTAACTACTAAAATCTCTGGAAGGTAGATGGGATAAGATAAATAGGTATTTTTGAGATTAGTTTACGAAAATACACAATTATTAATTAATTTGGTCAAAATTCGGCTATAAAAGACAAAAGAAATCAACACGTTTAGTTTTATCAAAACCTTAATTTGAGGAAATTATGAAATTTATATCTGGACTTTTTGGTGGAAAAAAAGATGGAAACGGTAACTTCTTTTTAGAGTTAAAAGATGAACCTGATGAACCAATGCCTAAAACTGATTCTAAACCAGTTGAAGCATCTAGTAATGGTAAAAAACCAGCAGCGACTGCTACAACTCAAAAGGATACAGTTAAGGTAAAAAATGCGGATGACAAGGTAACAGAAGTCCCAGCCAACCAAGTTCAAAAAGTTGATGTGGAAATGGTTCAAACGGCTGAAGGTGTAAAAGCTGAAGCTGTTCCTGTAGAGAAGAAAGAAGCTCAGAAGAAAGCTGCGAAAGAAGCTGTAACCACAGATAAACCTGAAGACAATAAAGAAACTCTGTTTGCTCCTAAATATTTAATACCTAAAAATGATAATATGCGTCGTCGTCCCGGTGCAAATATGGGTTCGTTTTTAGATATGGCTAGCAAAGTTAAGACTCCTATCAATAAATAATTGGTCATAAGAGTCTTTATTCTTGTATAAAAGACAAAAATTGGATTGATTACAAATTTAATAAAATTATAAAGCCTGGTTTCTTAGGAAAACCGGGTTTTTGCTTTTTACGCAATTAAACTTACCCTTGTCAAAGAGAAGGATTTCCGTTAAAACGGGTGAGCTTTCCATCCATACTCACGAATTACGTTAGCGTTCACGGAGTGAGTCGTCAGACTAAGCGTCTCCCGGAGGGAGATATTACGAATTATATTCACATCCATCAATTCAACCAATGTTTTGCAATATTTTATATTGTTTAAATTGATTTACTAAAACTTAATTTTAACAAGATGTGTCAACTATCTTCAGATATATTTTTATTTACAAAACTTTAAAAAATGTATCTTTTTGCTCATCTTTTATGACAAAATATGCATTTTTATAGACTATCACTTAATATATAATTTAAGATTTTCTTAATATTTACTTTTGCTTATCTTACCATTAGGTTTTTCTTATCAAGATGACAGTACAAGAATTATTAGAAAAATATGCAGATGGCTTAAGAGACTTTAGTGGAGTTGAGTTAGCTTCTTTATCTTTAGCAGGTGCAAAACTTTGCCATACTAATTTAGAAGCTGCAATTTTAACTGACACTAATTTGATAAAAGCTGATTTGTTCAACGCTAGACTGTGTAAGGTCAGATTTGCCAGAGCGAATTTGAGTGAAGCTGATTTAGGGGAAGCTGATTTAAGAGAAGCAAATTTGGAAGGAGCAAATTTGAAAGGAGCAAATTTGAGAGGAGCTACGGTTATTAATGCGAATTTAAACAAGGCTGACTTAACTGATGCTTGTTTGAGTGGTGCTAAATTATCTGGTGCTGATTTAACAGGAGCAAAGTTAGTCAATGCAAATTTGACTAGTGCTTCTTTGATAAAAGCCAAATTGATACAAACAGATTTGAGCAATGCTGATTTAACTCGTGTGAATTTGCACCAAGCGATTATTTCTGATGCGAAATTGCGAAATACCATTCTGTATGATGCAACAATGCCAAACGGGAAGTATTTTTCTCAACCTAATATATATATAGCTGATGATAGCAAAGATTCTGATAATGCAAATACTTTAAAATTGAGTACACCTGAGTTAATAAAATTAGAAACTTCTATTCAAGAAGCGATAGCAATTCTGTATTGGAACATTCCCAGAAACGAAAATATGACTTTAGAAACTATACAAACTATTATTATGCAGCAGCTTAGTAAATATATTAATTTGAAAATTTCCTTTTTCAATTCATTAGAACGGTGAACAGTTAACAGTTAACAATTAACAATTAACAATTAACAATTTTCACCCAGAGGGTGTGGATCATCAATTATCAACTAACAACTAACAACTATCAACTAACAACTATCAACTAACAACTAATTACTGATTAAGCATTTGTAAATTGTGTAATGTAGCGTACAATCCTCCTTGCTCTATTAATTCTTCGTGACTACCTTGCTCGATTAATTCACCACGTTTGAGGACAAAAATTCTGTTGACGTTGCGAATAGTAGATAAACGGTGAGCGATAATAATTGCTGTACGGTTGGTTAAAATTTCGTTTAAAGCTTTTTGAATTTTGGCTTCTGTTGCTACATCCAAATTAGCAGTTGCTTCATCTAATACTAATATTTGCGGGTTACGAATTGCAGCACGAGCAAAGGCTAAAAGTTGTTTTTCTCCACTGGAAATATTGGTTCCTCTTTCTCGAAGTTCAGAGTTATAACCTTGGGGTAATCTTTCAATAAATTCTTCTACGTTGGTTGATTGTGCTGCTTCGCGGATTTCTTCAAATGTGTAGTTGTCACCTAATGTAATATTGCTTTTAACATCACCAGCAAATAAGAATCCTTCTTGTAAAATTATTGCTAAATACCTTCTCAATTCAGCTTGGGGTATTTCTTTGATATCTATCCCATCAACTAAAATTCTGCCTTTACTGGGTTCGTAGAGACGACACAATAAACGAATTATGGTACTTTTTCCGGCTCCAGTTGGTCCAACTAAAGCAATTTTTTCTCCGGGATTGATGGTAAAATCCAAATTTTTGATGACGTAATTATCGTCTTTATAGGCAAACCAAACTTCCTCAAACCGGATTTCTCCTAATTTTGATGGGTCAATTTTATCGTCAATATTTTCTAAATTTTCGACAATTTCGTCGATATATCCGAATTCAAAGTTATTCGTTAAAGAATATCTCGGATTTACTGTATCTCGTATTTCTATCGGCTCATCTAAAATATCAGAAACTCTTTCAATAGCGGTAAAACCTGCTTGAATAATGGTAAATTTTTCAGCAAACTGTCGTAGTGGTTCAAATAATCTTTGAGCGTAGAGTACAAAACTTGTTAATACCCCAACTGTTAAATTGTCTCCTAAAATTAACCAGCCACCAATCCACAGTACTCCAGCTATTGCGACTAAAGCAATCCATTCCAAAGTGGCTGAAACAGCGGAATCGTGGAAAATTGTGGTATCTACTTCTTTGACGTAACGGTTATTCGTTTTTCTGAATAGTTGAGCATTGAATTTTTCGCGACGGAATAACTGTACTACATTAATTCCGGTAATATTTTCCTGTAGCTGTGAATTCAACGCTGAAAGCTCTTCTCTGACTTTATAATTTGCTTTACGAAACTGCTCCTGGAAGAAGGTAATTAAAGCTGATACGGGGAAAAGTAATATCAATAGCAGTAATGCCAGCTGCCATTGAGTGTAGAACATAAAGCCGATAATTATCAAGGTGGAAAATATATCCGAAAATATACCTATCGCACCTGTTGAGAAAACATCTCCTAAAACTTCTACATCTGATGTCAATCGGGTAATTAGTTTACCTACAGGAGTTTTATCAAAGAAGCGTACTGCTAAGGATGTGACGTGATGAAATAAATCCTTGCGGATATCGGCTGTAATTTTTTGTCCGACTTTTTGGACTAAATATCCTTGAAAACCAGTTAAGACAAGACGAATAACTACGGTAATCAATAAAGTGATTTGCAGGATAAATAATCCTTGCTCCCGATTGTTTCTAATAAACTCGTAGGTGCTGGGTTCTTGACGAACCAGAGAAATCACCTGACCGATAATTAAAGGCTGTAAAGCGTTTGAAATTGCTACCGGTACTAACAGTAACATCGAAATTGCTAGAATTTTCTGATAACTGCGAGCGTAGGGAACTAAACGCAAAAATAATCGCCAATCATTTTTACGAGGACGGTTGCGCTGATAAGATTTCTTTAGAGGTTTGGAGATGCTCATAATAAGTGCATTATATTAATTTTTCATTCATATTAAGCAGCAATTTTTGATGGATGTTTGCACTCTTCAAAAGCTTGATTATATCTGCAATTGGGAGGAAGACAACTGTTGTGAAATTTGGATTATTTGATGGATTATTTGAAATATATCTTTGGGAAGTTATGTTTAGCTACAGTGTAATTAAAAATACAGAATACATGAAATCTAATTTTGGGTGTAATGATGCTATTGCAAGGGTTTGATAATATTACACTTCATTTAAAATACTGGTTTTTAAGGTAAACAGTATATCACTTAAAACTCCCGTAATGCTTGGATTTCATGGATATTAGCCTTATTATTAAACTTTACCACCTTGGGGAACATAAGGGATTTTTATCGTACCCATATCCATCATAATTTGATTTTCAAGTATTTGCAGATACACCAATTAGCTAAGATATTTTTTACAATTTGTATATAAAGTTACAAAAAGAGGCACTATGTCACTTCTTGGCAGAAATCCCTATAAAGGTAAAGGTTTGGGTTCGGTTCGCAAAATTAATGGTTCTGGGAATAATTTAGATAAGCCGAGATTGGGAGCTACAGGTACACCTTTTATTCGTCTGGGTACTGCTGAGTATGAGGATGGAGTTGCTAGTCCAGCGGGGGTTGCGAATGATGCTGAGGGAAATCCTTTAATCGGTGTTGATGGGAATCCTGTCGCTCGTCAACCGATTCCGATTTTTAGTAAGAGTGAGAAACAGCGTTTGGAAAAATCGGGTTTGGAAGTTGTTGAAAATAAAGATGGTTTAAGTAATAATCCTGATGCTCCCTTTGTTTTACTCAATCCTTTAGACCGACCGAGTGCGAGGGTGATAAGTAATGCGACATCGAAGTTAGATAAGGGTGAGACTGACCCCAGTTCTAATGGTTTGACTGCGATAAATTGGTCTTTTGGTCAGTTGATTAACCACGATTTGAATTTAGCTCGGTTGAGTGAAGATAGTTTCAATATCGATATTCCCGAAAACGATGCTAATTTTACTCAGGATATTCCTCCGACTCCGACCATTAATAGACAGAAGGATGGAGGATTGGAGTTTGAATTTCCTAGAAATGCTTTTAAATCCGGGACTGGGGTAGTTAAAAATGATAAACCGAAACCGGGGAGGGTACCGAATGATTTAACTCACTGGTTGGATTTATCTGTTGTTTATGGTTCTGATAAGGAATTAGCAAAATCTCTTCGTAGTTTTGAAGGAGGTAAACTAAAAGTTTTTTCTGAAGAGACTGAATCGACCAGCGATGATTTACTTCCAGCGGATACCAAACAGGTAATGAGGGGAGGATTTTTTGAAGGTGTGGGATTTTTAGCTGGGGATGAAAGAGTCAGCGAACAAGATGCTTTGGTTGCTCAA
>JBCBHT010000092.1:0-23732 GCA_038525335.1 Cyanobacteria bacterium J06621_15
AGAAGATTTATCAGTTGCAAGATTATCTTTAGAAGCTTCCGAAGCTAAAATCACTTATGAATCTAGTCCCTTCAAAGCATTATTACAAGCTTTAAAAGCAGGAGAAAAATTAAGTCTATTAGAAGCAAATTCTCAGGTTCCGCGAAAAGTGCGATCGCAAATTATTTCGGCTTTAGAACAAACGGTTTATAACGTTAGAGAATTGCGGAGTTTCCGAGGTCATGATGGTGTCATTATGGCAATAAGTTTTACTCCGGATGGTAAAGTTATTGCTACTGCGAGTTTCGATAAAACTATTAAATTATGGCAAGTATCAAATGGAAAACTATTAACAACTTTGGAGGGACATCAAGACAGACTTTGGAGTTTAAGCTTTAGTCCCGATGGTAAAACTCTTGCTTCTAGCAGTTTTGATAGTACCGTTAAATTGTGGAATGTGGCTGATGGAACTTTAAAAAAAACTATTTTTGGTCACAAGAAAACTGCGGTGAGAAGCGTTGATTTTAGCCCGGATGGAAAACTTTTAGCTTCTTCCGATTCTCGTGGTTGGATAAAGTTATGGAACCCGGTCGATGGAGCTTTAATTAAATCTATTCCCGCTCATCGGACTAAAAAAGGTCGTAGATGGTGGGTAACATCAATTAAATTTAATCGTGATGGTAAAATTCTAGCTTCTACGAGTACCGATAAGACAGTTAAATTATGGAAAGTTGAAGACGGTAGTTTATTAAAAACTTTAAAAGGTCATAGACGTACTGTCAGAAGCGTTGATTTTCATCCCAATAATCTCAGTCTTGCTTCTGCTAGTGAAGACGGTTCGATAAACTTATGGGATATCAAAACCGGGAAAGAAACGCAAACCTTACGAAGTCATCTTAGCCCCGTATGGACAGTTGAATTTACACCCGATGGTAAGCAATTAGTTAGTTCAAGTTCCGATAGTACAATCAAATTGTGGAATTTAGAAAATGCAACCGATAGCAATACCCAAGCTCAGACTTTAGAAGGACATAATGGTAGAGTTTGGAGCATTAATATTAGTCCCGACGGAAAAACAATTGCTTCCGGAGGTTGGGATAAAACTATTAGGTTTTGGTCATTAGGAAAGCAGTATCCGAAAACTTTTAATATATCCCAAGAACTTTTAAGAAGCGTTAGTATGAGTCCCGATGGTAACACTTTTGCAACCGCAGGAAACAATAAAATAATTCAACTGTGGGATTTGAGAAAAGAAACTTTAATTAAGACTTTAACAGGTCATAAAAGAGGTATTGGCAGCGTCAGATTTAGTCCCGATGGTAAATATTTAGCAACAGCTAGCAGCGATAGAACAGTTAAAGTATGGAATACCGAAGATGGTTCTATAAAATATGATTTTAGAAACCCCAAACATTCATTTGGTAGCGTCAGATTTAGTCCAGATGGAAAAAAGTTAGCTGCTGGTGGTGGTTCCAGAAAAAAAATCAAAATTTGGAATTTAGCTGACGGTAGTCTATACAAAATAATTGAAGATGACCCCAAAAATCCCTGTACCATCGGTAGCATTAACTTTAGTCCCGATAGCAAACAAATAGTAGCAGCTTGTAGATTTCAAAAAGCTCAGATATGGGATTTAAATACGGGTAGTGCTTTATTTTCATTAAAAGGTCATAGTGCTGGAGTAATGAGCGTTGATTTTAGTCCCGACGGAAGATTTTTAGCGTCAGGTGGAAATGACAGCACTGTTAGATTGTGGAACCGTCAAAACGGGAGTTTAATTAAAACTATTGAAGCTCACGATAGCGATGTTAGAAGAGTCAAATTTAGTCCCGACGGTAAAACTTTAGCATCAGCTAGCAGCGATAATATTATTAAAATTTGGAGTATTCCCAACGGTAATTTACTCAACACTTTAGAAGGACATCGCAATTCAATTATCAGTCTTAGCTTTAGTAAAGACAGTAAAAGTCTTGTTTCCGCTAGTTACGATAACACCGTTAAACTATGGAAATTAGACTTAGAAAAACAGGACTTAATGAAAATGGGTTGTGATTGGTTACAGGATTATTTAGTAAGTAATCCACAAGAAAAAGAATTGCGGAAGATATGTAGTCGATATTGAATTATAGGAAGACCTCACCCCCTAGGGGTGAGGTTTTTTATGTACTTCAATAGACTCAGAAACGCTATATTCAATTTACCTAAATTTACGCTATACGATAATTTATGATTGAGAAGTCTCTTTATCTTTAACTTTCCAAAAAGCAACAATTCCGCTGATTATTACTTTGATAATAGTTTCTCCAAATATAATTGACACAAGCTCTATATTTGAAAAAACTCCAGCGAATGCCATACAGTTAAAAATTATAGTATCGAGTGGAATTGAAACTGCATTAGAACGAATCACCCTTTCTAACCAGGGACGTTGAATCGCATTTTGATAAATTTCTGTATCTGCTGCTTCTGCTATCAATATTGCAATCAAAGAAGCTAAAATTATTCGTGCTGGAACCCCTAAAAAATAAGATTCTAAGACAGCTAAAAAAGCAGTAATAACTACTGTAAAATAAACCGCTTTTCTTCCCCGATAATGATGTAAACGGTCTCGTTGGTCAAATGTTACCCCAAATACTAAAGTACCGACTGCTACCTTTCCAAAAATCGGCAAAGGTATAAACCAGGTTGCTGTGTAGTTGGCAACTAGTACTGCAATAATATAAATAATTGCTGGAATCATGAATTATCGAAACCTGATTATTAATTCCTAACTCCTAACTCCTAACTCCTAACTCCTAACTCCTAGCCTTTAGCCTCCCAATACTCCCTTAGAACTAGGAATAGTACTAGCACGTCTGGGGTCAATTTCCGTAGCCATTCTCATAGCTCTAGCAAATGCTTTGAATGTCGCTGAATGTCGCTTCAAGAAGCTTAAATTAACCGTTTAAAAGGTCACTTAAAAGATTCAAACGAACAGGTGGCTTGTCTGGAAGCTCAACCGAAATAGTGATATTTCCACCCATCGCATGAATATAGTTCCTTAAAGTAGACAGAAGCATATCAGATTCTTGTTCCAGACGCGACACGTTAGGCTGCGGCATTTCCAAGATTCGTGAAATTTCTGCCTGTGTTAATCCTGCAGCTTTTCGCAGTTCCTGCAAACTTAGATATTCAGTTTCTAATTCTTCAGTCCGAGCCTGTATACGTTTCTTGCGCTCTTCTGGTAAATTATCCCATATGCTTTGTAGATTTTTTCCTTTGCTCATTCATTCTCCTCCCGTAACTGGCTCAAATGATTGTCAAAGCGTTCATCCGCCTTTTTGATAAGCTCCTTGTAAAACCGTTTATCACTTATCCCAGATTTATCACCAGCGATAAGCATAATTGCTTGACGCTTAGTATCAAAAGCAAATGCAACTCGCCACACACCGTTGTCCACACCAAACCTTAATTCTTTCATGTTTGTGTATTTAGAACCTTTGAGTGTATCCACATGAGGTCTGTTTAGCAGCGGACCGTACTTTTCGAGCATACCCACTTCTGCTAATAAAGCATCCTGTACAGCTTCAGAAAAATCCGAAAACTCTTTTGCAAATAGAGGATAGAATTCGACATTCCAACACATACAAATACATTATCATCAATGATATATATCATCAATGATATTATTGATTGTCCTTTTTCTATAGTAATTACCTATTGCCAATTACCAATTACCAATTACCAATTCCCAAACTACAAAACCCCCTTAGAACTAGGAATAGTACCAGCACGTCTGGGGTCAATTTCCGTAGCCATTCTCATAGCTCTAGCAAACGCTTTGAATGTCGCTTCGATAATATGATGGGAATTAATTCCGTCTAGTTGACGAATATGTAATGTCATTTGACTGTTATTAGCTACAGCTACAAAAAATTCTCTTACTAATTGAGTGTCGTAGGTTCCAACTCTTTGGGTAGGAATTTCTAAACCGTAAGTTAAATGAGGTCTTCCCGAAAAATCCAAAGCTATCTGCACCAAAGCTTCATCGAGAGGAGCGATAAAATGACCGAAGCGAACAATTCCTTTACGATTACCAAGTGCTTTAGCTAAAGCTTGTCCCAAGGTAATTCCGACATCTTCATTGGTGTGGTGGTCGTCAATTTCAATATCTCCCGTAGCTCGAACATCCAAGTCAATCAGTCCATGGGAAGAAATTTGGTGTAGCATGTGGTCTAAAAACGGAATCCCGGTTTGAGCGTTACAGTTACCAGTACCATCCAAATTTAGAGTAACCTTTACGTCCGTTTCCCCGGTAGTACGGCTAACGGTAGCGATGCGAGGGTTAAAACTAAAATTGCTATTATTTGAACTATTTTGATTAGAAGAGACTTCGGGATGTTCGATTGAGCGCATGATAGCCGTACTTATAAAAATACTTTGATTATATTATCCGATTTTAGATTTTAGATTTTGGATTTTAGATTTAACTGGTTCCTAGTACTCCACCACATAAGTTATGAGGGGTAAACATCAATTTGATTTTAAATCGAATAATCCTCTAAACCCTCTTCCTCTGCGTCCTCTGCGCTCTCTGCGGTTTTTTATTTTAAACCCTTAAAACCCATCAAAATTAATGTGGTGGAGTACTAGTCTCCGACTGGGAACCCATTACTTAAGGCTCTGCCTTTAATAATACGACGAGTTAGAAACTCATGAACTGTATTCCCAAGTGGAACCTGAGAACAAAAATAATTACCCCCCCTTCCCTGAAATCGGAAATCTAATACAAAACATAACCTGCTCGTTTCTACTTTCTACATCAACAGTTGCTTTTAACATCTCTGCAAGTTTCTTGACTAGTGCTAATCCTAAACCTGTTCCTGCATATTTCCAGGGGTCGCTATTAGGAATTCGATAAAACTGATTGAAAATTAATTCTTGTTGTTCTACGGGGATTTCGACACCCGTATTAATCACGCAAAGGGAAACGTTTGATTTATCTGCTTCTGTTTGAATTGTAATTATTTCACCCGATGGTGTGTATTTATAAGCATTGTGCAGCAGTTCTTTAACAATTCTTTCTAACATGATTGGGTCTGCGACAACCTGTAATTCTTCTTCAGCTAAAT
Source organism: Cyanobacteria bacterium J06621_15 (assembly GCA_038525335.1). Lineage (GTDB taxonomy): Bacteria > Cyanobacteriota > Cyanobacteriia > Cyanobacteriales > Nostocaceae > Rivularia. The sequence continues at coordinate 5,091 of JBCBHT010000092.1, forward strand.
CTAGAATCAATTGCTGCTGTTGGTCTGTAACACGTGCTAAATATAGCTCTACTAAATCGGGAATCCACAGATGAAGATTGATTGATTGTAACTTGACGTTGTTAGATTTTGCATCTACATAACAAAGAGTGAGTAAATCGTCGATAAGTTGTTTTTGTCGGTCATATGAATCATGAAAAATTTTGATAACTCGCTTGAAAGTCGGAGATTTATGAGGATTTTCTTGCGTTGTTAACAAGGTATCCATTGTCTGTGTTGCTAAATGAATACTGCTTAAGGGAGCTTTTAATTCGTGAGTAATAGTTTTGAGAAAATCATCTTTAAGCTGGTTGAGTCTCGCTAATTCCGCGACCTGCTGCTGTCTTGCTTCATATAATCGCGCTTGACGAATTGCGATCGCACATTGAGAAGCGACTTGCTGTATCAACTCTATTTCTAAATTCGTAAATATTTCTGCGGGTGGTTTAAGTCCCCAAACATTACCAATAATCCCGCTTTCGTCGAAAATTGGACAAGCTAAACGAGTTACTTGAACGTTTTGAGGAGTAAGTTGAGGAGTTTTTTCAGCTAATTGAACGGGATGTTTTTCTAAAAGCTGTTTGTAAAGTTCGGGAAAATCTTGAATATTTCTTGTTACTCCCTCAGATTGGGGTAGAGTTACGGTTTTTTCGTAAGCAATAGTTGCTGTTTCCTGTTTTAAGTCGTAAAGCTCGATTTGACAGCTACCGAGGTCTAGTACTTTGACTAATTCTTGAGTTGCGGTTTGCAATATTTGGCTTTCGTTGAGACTATCACGCAATTTATCGGTAATACATCGTATTAAAGCTTCAAAATCCAACTTTTGCTTTAGCTGTTGATTTTGCTGGGCTAAGGTAGAGCGCATTCTTTGTAAACTAAGATGAGTTTCAATCCTTACTAAAACCTCTTCTTGCTCGCTGGGTTTTGTAATGTAATCTACCCCTCCTAACTTAAACCCCTGAACTTTATTGACAGTTTCGGAAAGTGCAGTCAGAAAAATTACCGGGATTTCTTTTGTAGAAGATTTTTCTTTCAACCTCCGACAGGTTTCAAAACCATCAATTTCTGGCATTAATACATCTAATAATATTAAATCTGGAGCTTTTGATTGAGCAATCTGTAATGCGCTCTCTCCATCTTCAGCCAACAAAACTTTGAAACCTTTTTCTTCTAAAAAAGAAAACAAAACTAATAAATTATCGGGGGTATCATCTACTATTAAAATTACCTCTGAATTCTTCTCTTTTAATTCTGCTTCTGCTCTACTATGTTGAGACTTTAGAAAATTATCGCCCTTTTGATAAAACTTTTCTGATTCACCGCTTTGGTAATTTTGTCTATCAGATTCTTCTTTCGATGAACTCCCCATTAGCTTGACTAAAGTTTTAGTTGATTCGGACAACAACTGTTGATGATAACTCATGGTCTTGGTAGCAAAAGTCAGAATAGAAAACTTTTTTGTTAAATCTTACATTTTGAGATTTCTTAACACCCAATCATAATATAATACTTTTGCTTGATTGGGGTATTACTATACATCTTTAAAAGCCCATTTAAATCTAAGATAAATCTAATAATTTTTAAATCTAGAAAATTTAGTTTAATTACTTGCTGCTGCCACCGCTATAAGATTACTTACAATAATTCTTTTTTTCTTCTTCCCCCTCTTTTCTATAACTTAATACATAATTTTCAATCACAGTTCGTATTATGTAAAAAAACAAAATATATCTTTAGATAGATAGGTTTTACTACCTTGGCTAGATATTTATCCTTATCGATATACAAAAAGCTCAAATAAATGTATTTATTTATAATTTCTTAAGATTGTGGATTATCATGTTTTTATTGCGATAGGTTTGACAAAATGGATTTAGACATAAAAATCATCCGTATGATGTGGGCTTTCGTAGAGACGTTGAATCCTAGCAGCCTTTTGAAGCTTTCAGATTTTGAATTAGTCCAAATATTGATTGGAGAAGTAGAAAAAGCATCTCGTCTCAGTCCAGAGGACATTCAAACGCTCTCCAAGTATATTGGTTCAAGAACACCGTTAATTAGAGATTTGGCTGATACTGATTTTTAAAGCCAGATTTTTAGTCACAATTTGAATAAAATTTTAAATAAAATTATTCACTTTTTTCGAGATACTGTTTAATTAATTCTTTGAGTTTTTTCAGTTTACAAGCTTCGGCTAAATGCTGTATTTGCTGGATAAAAGGTATTAATTGGGGTCGATTTTGTTCCCATGTTGCTACTTGGGATAACAACTCTCGGATATCTCCTTGCATCGTTAATTCTAATAGCTGGTTTAACTGTGCAGCTGTAGGAATAACTATTGATTCCGAATCATAATCAGCTTTGATTTGGGAAGCTTGATAATTTCTAGATAGCTGTTTAGAATCATCTTGAATTATCCATTCAAGCTGAAGATACTGCTGCAACTGTTTTAATAACTGTTCAAAATTCAAAGGTTTTGCAAGAAAAGAATTTGCTCCTGCTTGGTAACATTCAGATTCATCGGTAGGTAAAGTGCTAGCAGAAACGATAATAATCGGTAAATTCTGAAAACCTAATTCTTGTCTCAAAATTCTGGTTACTTCTAAGCCATTTATTTCAGGCATGATTAAATCTAAAATAATCAAATCTGGCTGATATTCTTCGGTTTTAACAATAGCTTCTTTCCCCGAACTAGCTGTAATTATTTCAAAACCTAAAGGTGCAAGAAAACTCACTAAAATCTCTCGGTTATTATCTAAATCATCTACAATTAGAATATTACGCTTTGCTCCTTGATAACCGATAATATTCAGTTTTCTGTTTTCAACAGGAAGAAACTCTACAGAAGATTCTGGTAATGAAAAATCGATGTCAAACCAGAATTCACTACCCTTTCCAAAAGTGCTGTTAACATAGATTTTGCTATCCATTTGCTCGACAATATTTTCGCTAATACTCAAACCCAATCCCGTACCTTCTTGGGAAGATTGGTGAGAATTTAACTGCTGAAAAGGTAAAAATATTTCTGATAGCTTATCTTCGGGAATACCTATCCCTGTATCTGCGACATGAAAACGAATTTTATTTGCTTTATCTGGTTCTAAGTTATCTTGTTCATCATTTTTATCATTGATAAAATCACGAACATAGCCGATGCTAAAAGTTACTTTTCCTGTAGGGGTAAACTTAACTGCATTGCTCAAAAGATTTAGTAATAGTTGACGCAAACGAGTTTCATCTCCCCTGACTATCAAAGGTAAATCGGAAAGAATCAGATGCTCGAATTCAATTCCCTTCTGCTGACAACGAATCCGAATCATTGCTTCTATATTGTCTAAAAACGAAGATAAAACAAAATCCGTTAATTCTAAATTGAGCTTTCCGGCTTCGATTTTAGCAACATACAGAATATCATTAATTAAAGTCAGTAAATGCTGCCCGGAACGTTGAATTACTTCAATATCTCGCTGCTGTTTTGTACTCAAACTATTATCTTGTTGAAGAAGTTGAGCGAATCCCAGGATTGCATTTAAAGGAGTACGTAATTCGTGGGAGGTATGAGCAATAAAAGCGCTTTTAGCTTGATTTGCAGCTTCAGCAGTTTCTTTAGCTTGATGTAATTGCAAGGACTGTTGTTGAATTTGGGTAAATAAATCAACCTGAGCAATAGAAATACCTAACTGAATACCTGTTTGAGTTAATAAACGAATTTCTCCCTCTTTCCAGTTACGGGTTTGTTCGTTTTGATAAACAGCAAGTAATCCCCACAGTATATCGCTTTGAAAAACAGGAGCAATACAAAAAGCTTTTACTTGTAATTTGTGGTAAATTTCGAGGTGACAATCGGTAAAACCAGCTTTATCAACATCACTCACAGCTAAAGTTTGATGTTTTTTATATCTACCCCCTTCAGTGTCTTGCAAACAGCTATCTTCCCAACCATCTTGTAATTGCATACCTATAGCTGGACTCCAACCTTCCGCTATTGATTCAGCTACAAATTCTCCGCTCCAGTCGGGGTTAAACTGATAAATAACAGCACGGTCGCATTTCAAATTTTCTCTGAGGTTGTCAGTCGTAGTCTGAAATATTTCTTGTAAATCTAAAGTTTCGCGGATTTTTTCGACGATACTAAGTAAAGTTCTTTCTCTCGCTGCACCTTCAATAAATTCTGCTTCGGTTTCTTTCAGTTCGCTGATATCGGTTGAAATACCGCAAATAGCATAAGCTTCTCCATTATCATTGATAAGAGGTGCTTTTGTAGAAATGTAGGTGCGTAATCTACCATCAATAGTATTAGCCTTTTCTTCAAATCTTAAAACTGACCTATCAGCTAATACTTTTCTATCGTTATTAAAGTAAATATCAGCCATCTGTTGGGGAAAAATATCGCGGTCGAATTTTCCTAAGATATCTTTTTCAGCTAAATTAAATGACTCCAAATATTGTCTGTTAACCAGCAGATAACGTCCTTCTAAATCTTTGAGATAAATTATTGAGGAGGTAGTAGATAAAATAGCTCTCAATCTTGCTTCTGAATTTTGTAAAGCTTGGGTGCGCTCTTCTACTCTTTTTTCTAATTCTTCATTAAGCTGACGTAATTCCAATTGGGAAGCTTTTAATTCTTGATTTACCAAGTAAATTTGTTGCTGAATTGCTTTAACTTCATCAATATCAATAAAAGAAATGACTACTCCATCTAAATTGCCACTTTCGAGTAAATAGGGATTAATTCGCATTAACAAATTAAAGTCATTTTCTACTATTTTAACTTCTTTATCTAAGCCTTTTTGACTTTCAATTACAGCTTTGAGTAATTCAATTAAGTTAGTACAGTCAAGATTGTGGGTAATATGTTTTAAAGGACGATTGGTATCTGATTCAACTAAATTAATTGCAAGAGTCGCTGCGGGGGTAAATTTACGAATATTTAAATCTTTGTCTAAAAATACTACTCCGATATCTGTACTTCGCAGCAAATTATCAATATCATTATTTACTTCAGTTAATTCGCTAATTTTTGATTGATATTCTGCATTAACCGTATATAATTCCTCATTCACTGAATGGAGTTCTTCGTTGGTGCTTTGTAACTCCTCATTAGAAGCTGTCAATTCTTCATTTGTAGCCTGCTGTTCTTCATTCGTAGTTTCTAATTCTTCAATTACTGCTTGCAGATTCTCGCGGGTTTCCTGTAGCTCGTACTCCAGTTCTATAATTCTTCGAGAAGCTAATGCTGAAGCTTCAAACTTTTCTCCTGTAGGCTGATGGCTGACAATATCTTTCTGAATTACAATGGCAAAAAAATCTGAGGCTAATTTATTGCTTTCGTGATAGGTAACTTCTAATTTGAAATTGCATTCTACATTGTCTAACTCTACTTTTATACCCGTGTAAGATACTGAAGAATATTCTTGCTTTGCACGATGAAGCGCGGTAATTAAAGGTAGCTGTAAATCAGCAACAACCATTTTAGTAATATCAGTTGTCGTTCTGCCGAGAGGAACCTTTAAAATTTTAATCTCATCATTAAAGCTATGAAACAGTTTGTATTCTTTATCTACTAAAAAACAGCTAGATTGATGCTTCGCTAGAAAAGAACTAAAAACTTGGTCTAGCATCGGTTCGAGACGATTTTCCGATTGCTTTTTTGATGATAATCCTGGAAGAATCTGATAAGAAGTTTTTTCGATGCTTTTTACGGGTATATTCAGTTTGACATCTCGCCATTTTTGATAAATCTTATTTTTTGCATCGATGTGTTGGAATTCCGATTCGATATGACCTAAATTTTCTGCTTCTCCCAAAAATAAAACGCCTTTACATGCTAAAGAAAAGTGAAGATTACGTAATATTTTTTGTTGTAAATCCGATTCCATATAAATCAATACATTACGACAGCTAATTAAATTCATCCGGGTAAAACCAGCATCTTTAGTTAGGTCGTGGGGTGCAAATAATAGTTTTTCTCTAAGTTTACGAACTACTTGTAAACAATTATCTTTTTGGACAAAATAACGTCCTAATCTTTCGGGGTTGATATTTTTAGTAATAGTTAAAGGATAAATACCTTGAGCTGCTTTTTCTAATGCTAATTTATCAACATCAGTAGCAAAAATTTTAAATTTGACTGGTTTATCGAATTTAGCAACCGCTTCATCGAGCAATATTGCTAAAGAATAAGCTTCTTCCCCCGTAGCACATGCAGTTACCCAACAGCGTAATTCTTCTTGAGGATTAGCTTTCTTGATTAATTGGGGAATAACCTCAGTTTCCAAAACATCCCACGCTCTTTGGTCGCGAAAAAACTGAGTGACGCTGATAAGTAAATCCTGACGTAGATTTACTCGTTCTTGAGCAGATTCTTTTAACAGACAAATAAATTCATCCAGATTATCGCAACCGCTAATTAAATAACGTCGGTGGATACGTCGAGAGAGAGTGCTAGTTTTGTAATGGGAAAAGTCGGTTTGCTCGTGAGTAGCCAAAATATTGGCAATATGCTCTAAATGTTGGGGTTCAAATAGCTCTACGTGATTATTTCTATTACTTTCTGAAGGTAAAATCGGCGATTTAACCAACTGATTAATTGTCTGAGCTAATTCCTGTGGTGATAAAATTCTATCTACTACACCTGTTGCAATAGCAGTTCTAGGCATCCCATCAAATTCTGCAGTACTGGGTTCTTGTACCATTGCAAACCCCCCCGCTTCATTAATAGTTCTCAAACCATTGGTTCCATCGCTACCAGTTCCCGATAAAATTACACCAATAGCTTTTTCCACATAGGTTTTAGCCAAAGATTCTAAAAACATATCTATGGGAAAATTCAGCCCGTGACGGTTGCGTTCTTGTTGTTCTAATAAATGTAGCTTTCGATTTTTTAAGACTAAATTTTTACCTGGAGGAATCAAATATACCGAATTCGGTTGCAGTTCCATTCCTTCAGTCACTCGATATATAGCCATCCGGGTACGTCGCTCTAACAACTCCTTCATCAAACTTTTAAAATCTGGTGAAAGGTGTTGAATTACGACAAAAGCAGCCGAACTATCAGTTGACATATGCTCGAAGAATTCTTCTAAAGCACGGAGTCCCCCTGCAGACGCACCAATACCAACTACAAAAAAACTTTCCTCTTGTTGAAAGATAGATGAGCTTACACTACTATTCATTTGTTCACATAACTCATAAATATAAGCAAGTGGCTGCTATCGCTATATAGTATTGTGTTGTTAATTCAATCTCACTATCTGTTGGTTTATTTTAAGTATTTCGTAAAGCTTATTCATCCGACCGTTAAACTTAGAGGTCGATGAGTTCGTTTAGCTTGCTTCTCGCATAGTTTTGAGAAACCCGGTCTCTTAATGATTTCACATCAGAAAATCATACTTTCACAACTAGAAACCCCTGCCCCCGTGACCCCCAACCTTGGGGGTAGTGGGGAACTTTAAAATACATTTCTCCCCCAGAATTGGGGGTTGGGGGGCTATTCATATTTTGAATCAGCAACACCTAATAATTCCGCATGTGGGAAATAAGAAAAAAATATTAAAAATTAGGGAAATTCAAAAATTACATTCCCGTGATTTCATATCCTGCGTCAACATAGAGAACTTGACCTGTAATTCCGCTTGCTAAATCACTAGACAAGAAAGCGGCTGCATTACCAACCTCTAGCTGGGTCACAGTGCGTTTCAGGGGTGCCACTTCCTCTACATGATGAATCATATCTAAAATCCCTCCAACCGCGCTTGAAGCTAAAGTACGGATGGGTCCAGCCGAAATTGCATTGACGCGGATTTTCTGCTCTCCAAGTTCTGCTGCTAAATAACGCACGCTCGATTCTAAAGCAGCTTTCGCAACTCCCATCACGTTGTAATTAGGAATTGCTCTCACACCACCCAAATAAGTCAGAGTTACAATACTCCCCCCTTCAGACATTAAAGGTTTAGCTGCATTAGCCAACAGAGCCAAAGAATAAGCGCTAATTTCCAAAGCCAAACTAAATCCTTCACGAGAAGTTTCGCTAAAACCTCCGGTTAAGTCATCTTTTTTCGCGAAAGCAAGACAATGAATCAAAATATCTATCGAACCCCATTTGTCCTTGATGGTATCAAAAGTAGATTTTACTTGTTCGTCATCTTGAACATTACATGGCAAAAACAAACTAGGAGAAAGTGGTTCAACTAAATCCTTGACCTTTTTCTCCATTTTTCCTTTTTCGTCAGGTAAGTAAGTAACACCAATATTTGCTCCTGCTTTATGCAGTTGTTGGGCTATTCCCCAAGCAATAGAACGGTTATTAGCAATACCTGTAACAAGCGCGTTTTTCCCTGTTAGATCCAGCATAAAAATTACCTATTCAAAAATGGTTCATGGTTGAGCATACTAGATATTAGACTGATAACTCTAACTTTTAAATACCATTTACACTCATGCAGTGATAAATATCCTCAAAAGTCTGCTAATTTAATTACCATTTTTTTTATGATATTTTAAATATTTCTTCATCTAAATAATTTACTTCTATGAACTCACTTTCAAAGTGTTAAAAATTAGTAGCTTTAAGCGCTAGAATTTATGTATCATGATGAACAAATAGTAATGAGCTTAGGAGGTTAAGTATAGGAAAGTACAAAAACGTTAACAATGCAATCTTGATTTTTCGAGTGTACTATACGGTAATCTGTTTTAATTATTCCGGCATTGGGTAGGGGAAGGGAGATGATTGTGACACAAGATAAAGCCCTAGCAAATGTTTTTAGACAAATGGCAACTGGAGCTTTTCCACCAGTTGTAGAAACATTTGAACGCAACAAAACTATATTTTTTCCGGGCGATCCAGCAGAACGAGTTTATTTTCTTCTCAAAGGTGCCGTGAAGCTCTCCAGGGTGTATGAGGCAGGAGAAGAAATAACGGTGGCATTGCTACGAGAAAACAGTGTTTTTGGAGTTTTATCCTTATTAACAGGAAACAAATCTGATAGGTTTTATCATGCAGTAGCATTCACGCCAGTAGAATTACTTTCGGCTCCAATTGAACAAGTAGAGCAAGCACTCAAAGAAAACCCAGAATTATCTATGTTAATGCTGCGAGGACTTTCTTCGCGAATATTGCAAACAGAGATGATGATTGAAACTCTTGCTCACCGAGATATGGGTTCTAGATTAGTGAGTTTTTTACTAATTCTATGTCGAGATTTTGGAGTTCCTTGTGCTGATGGAATAACTATCGATTTAAAGTTATCTCATCAAGCAATTGCTGAAGCAATTGGTTCTACCCGCGTTACTGTTACAAGATTGTTAGGTGACTTACGAGAAAAAAAGATGATTTCAATACACAAAAAGAAAATTACCGTACACAAGCCAGTTACTTTGAGTCGGCAATTTACTTAAAGCAACAAATGCTTGGCTAAAAACGGCAAAAATAATGTTAATAGGAGGTAAAATTAAACATTATTTTTATTACATTGTTGAAAAAAACACATCTGAAATTATGAACCCGGCAATGACTAAATTATCTGGTTGGTATTACAGGTGATTTCCTAATTGGTAGCAGATGAATAATAATAAAGACTGCTACCAATTTTCTGACAAATTCATGAGCTATGTTTTATCAAGTTTGGTAATTGTAAACCATTAACAACTCCGGTTATCAAATTTGCAGGCAATGAATTTTGACACAACGAGAAATTAAGTATATTCAGCTCTTGCGTTATTTGCCTTTTCTCACACACAATAACTGAAAGAACTCGACTGTATGTGTAAGGATGAATTCGGCACGATTATATGACCACCGCGTTTATCCTAATAACAGCAATATTAATTCTGGGAGGCGTAATTGCTACCGTCGGCGACCGTATTGGAACGCGGGTTGGCAAGAAACGGCTCTCACTTTTCAACCTGCGTCCCAAGAAAACTGCTGTTGTGGTGACGATTCTCACGGGAATTGGAATTTCAGCCTCAACTTTAGCAAGTTTATTTCTGGTTGATGAAGGACTGCGTAAGGGAGTATTTGAGCTTGAGGATATTCAAAGAGATTTGCGAAGCAAGCGCGAACAGCTTGAAGGTACGGCTACTAATCTAGAAATCACTAAGAGAGAGTTAGCAGAAGCCAGAAAACAGCAAGCGCAAGCACAGACTAGATTAGAAGCAATCAACCGCTCTCTACAAGCTGCAAATACCAAGCAACGTCAAACTCAAGCCCAACTCAATCAAACTATCAAGCAGCAAGCTCGCACCCAAGCCTTATTGCAAGATACCCAAGGAAAACTCAATCAAGTTGCAACTCGCTACAAAAAAGCCATCGACGAGTTGCAAAATATCATTGATGAAAGAGATAACAAAATTAAAGAAGTCGAGCAGTTAAGAGCAGAAAGAAAGCGACTATACGCAGAAGCCAAAAAAGCCCTAACCCAAGCAGAGAACGCAATTGGTAAACGCGATCGCGAATTAGCCAAACGTCAAGAAGCAATTGAGAAACGCGATGAAAAAATTGCTGAACTTGATAAGCAAATTCAAAAACGTAATACCGAAATCACAACCCGAGAGCAAATGATTGCTCAACGTCAGAAAGTAATTAACCAGAAACAAGCACGTCTTTCAGAGCTAGAAAGACAGCAAGTTTCTTTAGAACAGCAGCTCGCGAAATTAGGACAATCAAATCGGGATTTGCGTTTAGGAAAGCTAGCTTTGGTAAGGGGACAGGTAATTGCTGAAGCAGTAGTTCGCGTTGAAAAACCCGAAGCTGCTAAACAAGCAGTAGTTAAATTATTGCAGGAAGCCAACCGTTCGGCTCTCAACAGATTAAGCGAACCTGGGAGTAATTTATCAAAAAATGGAAAATCATCAATTCTATTTGCAACTTCACAACAAATTCAGCAGTTGAGCAAGCAAATTGATGACGGTAGAGAATATGTAGTGCGAATTTTTTCTGCAGGAAATTATGTTAGAGGAGAACAACGTATCGAATTTTTTGCAGACGCAGCACCAAATCAAGTAGTCTTTCAAGGAGGTGAAGTGTTAGCAACTACTACAGCAAATCCTCAAACAATGACATCAGATCAGGTGAGACAACGACTTGAATTATTAATCTCTGCTTCTCAGTTTCGCGCTCGTAATGCTGGTATTTTAGAAAGAATTCAAATAGACGGGACTTTTATTCGATTTGTATCTTTATTACGACAATACAATCAATCGTTAGAAATCAAAGCCGTTGCAGCAAACAATACTTACAGAGCCGGACCTTTAAAAGTTAAAATTGTCGCAATATTAAATGGAGAAATAATTTTTAGTACATAGAATAATCTTGAGGACAAAGGGATTAGGGAGTAGTGAAAGGGGAATAGGAAATAGGGAACAGTGAACAGGGAACAAGATGAAAAATACTTTAGTGAATAGGGAATAGCATGAAAAACAGTTTAAAAAATAACTTGTTTTCGCAATATTTAACAGTAATATTTCAGTAATTATTCAGTAACATCTATATGACTTCCCGTGAATTTTCACCTTCCGAATCGGTAATTTTAGGTTTTGACCCTGGAAAAGATAAATGCGGTGTGGCTGTAATGGGGCTTGATAGACAGCTTCGGTATCATGAAGTTATATCTTCTAGTTCAGTCATAGCTGCTATTGATGATTTGTATCATAAATATCCAATTTCTTTATTAGTTATGGGGAACCAAACTACATCGAAGCGTTGGAAACAGCAAATACAGGAAAAATTATCCTCAGCAGTAAATATTATCTTAGTGGATGAGCGCTATACAAGTTTAGAAGCACGCGACCGCTACTGGTTAATGTACCCACCCAAAGGATTGAATAAACTATTACCTAAAGGAATGCGAACACCTCCACGTCCCATTGATGATATTGTCGCTATTCTACTTATCGAAAGATATCTCAATCGCTTGACCGAGTGACTTGGGAGGGGGAGAAAGGGAGAGGGGGAGACAAGGGGACAAGGAAGAAAAAGTTATTCGCTGTGAACTAACTTCTAACTTCTCAATTAACAACTATTAACTATTAACTGATAACTGATAACTGATAACTGACTTAAATATCCGCTCGAATGGTAAAAGCATAATCCCCACCTGGTTCTAATTGATAGTCTTTTTGTTCTAAAAAACGACTGAGAGGTTCTTTGATTAATGCTCGACCTTGTGAAGGTGTAATTAACAAATCCCCTTTACGAAAATGCCATTGAAATTGCCACTGAAATTCACCTGCTCTTACTTCTCCTTTTAGTAAACCTTCTTCCCACGATTGTCGGGTTATTCTTACATGGGCTTCTGTTTTCGGTAGTCGTTTTGAACTCACGATTTATGCAATACCGCAGTTTTAATAATTTGTACTGTTTAAAGGATTTACGCAAAACCCCCCTTTCTGTAAGGGGGGATTTATGTGATATTTTTCATGACTAATGCGTAAGCCCTATATTTAACATAACTTAATTTTTTTACTTAGCTAAAATAATTGGTTTGATATTTTTGATTAATTGTTTTTTACAGAACGATGAGAAGCAATTATAATTCGTAATCAGTAAACAAAATATATTCTCCTTATTCCCTGTTCCCTAAAAAATATACCTGATTCAAATAGAATCATCTGTAAATCATTTAGGTTGAACCACCAAGCAATTCCTGGTGGTTAGCATTAATCAATATTCATTTTTCAAATGTCAGTGCGGATTTTAGATTTGTGTATTCAAAATCTAAATCTAAAATCCTTGTTTTTAACTGTTAGCAGCTGCTTCTCGTGCTGCTGCGGCTTGTTCTGGGTGAATACCTAAACGGGTTAGATTTATTCTACCTTTATTATCAATTTCCCTAACTTTGACAATTACTTCGTCACTAACAGCAACTTCATCTTCAACTTTACCGACTCGGTAGTCAGCTAGTTGGGAAATATGAATCATTCCTTCTTTTCCGGGTAAAAATTCCACGAAAGCACCAATCGGTATGATTCTAGTTACTCTACCAACATAAACATCGCCTTCATTGAGTTTGCGCGTCATTGATTGGATAATAAAGCGGGCTTTTTTCGCTCTACCTTCATCCAAAGCGGCAATTGTCACGGTACCGTCATCTTCAATGTCAACTGTGGCACCTGTTTCTTCAGTAATTCCCTTGATGGTTTTACCTCCGGGTCCAATCACCAAACCAATCATATCTGGGTCAATCTTGATGCTCAACAAGCGTGGAGCAAAAGGTGACATTTCTTCCCGTGGTTTTTCGATGCAGGCAAGCATTTTTTCTAAAATGTGCAATCTAGCACTCTTAGCTTGATGAACTGCTTGAGCAACAACCTCCAAAGATAGACCGGTGATTTTCATATCCATTTGCAAGGCTGTGATGCCAGCATCAGTTCCAGCAACTTTAAAGTCCATATCGCCTAAAAAGTCTTCGATACCTTGGATATCAGTTAAAACACGTACTCCATCTTCTTCTCTAATTAAGCCCATCGCTGCACCGCTAACGGGTTTTTGGATTGGTACTCCCGCATCCATCAACGCTAAGGTAGAAGCACAGACAGAACCCATTGATGTAGAACCGTTGGAAGAAAGTACTTCCGATACAACTCGAAGCACGTAGGGAAATTCATTTTTTGGTGGTAGTACGGCTAACAATGCTCGCTCTGCTAAAGCACCGTGACCAATTTCTCTGCGTCCGGGTGAGCGTAAAGGCTTGGTTTCTCCAACAGAATATGGTGGAAAGTTATAGTGGTGCAGGTAATGCTTTTGCTGGTCTGGTTGCAGGTCATCGTTTAAATTTTGAGCATCTCCAGGGGTTCCTAAAGTACAAATAGATAAAACTTGGGTAAGTCCTCTATTGAATAAACCGCTACCATGAACTCGTTTGGGTAGAAGACCTACTTGACAGGATACCGGACGAACTTCATCGAGCTTACGACCATCAACGCGAACCTCATCTTCAACGATTTGACGGCGCATCAGCTTTTTAGTAATGCTTTTGAAAGTATTACCAAGAGCTTTGGTATTCTCAGTAGCAGCAACTCGGATTGCGTCTTCTTCTTCTAACTCTTCAATTTCTGCTGCAATTTCGTCTTTGATTGCATCCAAAGCATCATCGCGTTCGGCTTTAGTAAAATCGAACTGCGATAAAATCTTCTTAATTCCATCGGTAGCGCGGTCGCTAATATACTTTTCCAGAGTGGTGTCTACTTCTGGTGGTTCTTCGTTAACAATCTCGATACCTAATTCTTCAATCAAATCTAGTTGAGCTTGGATTAAGTCTTGTACTGCTTCGTAACCAAATTCAATGGCTTCGATAATATCCTGCTCTGGTAGTTGATTGGCTCCAGCCTCCACCATGATTACACCATCTGGGGAACCTGCGACAACTAAATCCAAGTCTCCAGCAGTAATTTCTGCATAGGTAGGGTTGATAATAAAATCATCTCCTACTAAGCCAACTCTTACCGCAGCCATTGGTCCTTGAAAAGGAATTTTTGCTAGCAAAGTAGCAATACTCGCACCTGTAACAGCTAACACATCCGGCGGTACTTGTTCATCTACCGAAAGAGTGGCAGCGATTATCTGTAGGTCATCTCTCAACCATGAAGGAAACAAAGGACGTATGGGACGGTCGATTAGACGACTAGTAAGAATCGCTTTTTCTGGAGGTCGTCCTTCTCTTCTTAAGATACCTCCGGGAATTCTACCTGCTGCATACAATCTCTCTTCGTAATCTACAGTCAAAGGTAAAAAATCAATCCCTTCTCTTCCCTGCGAGCGCGTCGCTGTCACCAATACTGCTGTGTCCCCAGATTGTATCATTACAGACCCGCCAGCCTGGGGAGCCAACACGCCTACTTTCAGTCGAATATCCCGTCCGTCAAAGGATATTGACTTTTCAAATTCTTCCATTCAGTTCTTTTTCCTTCTATGCACTATTCGCTCTCAGTGGCAATCCTAACATTTATGCTTTATTGCTTGCCTTACTTAGCGATTAAAATCAGTTACCAGTTAACATTGAAGAGTAACTTTTATTTAATTTCTTTGAGTTTTATTTATAATTCTTAATTTTGTTCGATGGAGAGTAGGGAAAGGGGGACAAAGAGATAGGGAGATGGGGAGACCAGGAGATAGGGAGAATAATTAATCATTACCTAACTCCTAACTCCTAACTTCTAACTCCTAACTTATAGTTGACGATACATTATCAAAGCATCTATATATGAATTTTCTTCCAACTCTACCGCTGCGGGGATTCTTCCGATAGTTTGAAATTTTAGAGATTCCCATAGCTTAATTGAAGGTATATTAGTCTCAAATACTAAATTGAACATTACTGCTTGATAACCAAGACTCCGAGCAATAGACAGCATTGTTTCACCCATAAATCTTCCAATACCTTGACCTCGCATTTGTGGTTGTACAATAAAACCAGCATTGCAAATATGACTACATCTTCCAGAAAAGTTTGGTTTGATGTAAAAAGCAGCTAGTATTTCCTGTAGATGAAATTCGCTATTCGGAAGCATTGGTTTGACTACAAAGGAATGACCCGAAAGCCAGTAAGCATCAAAATCTAAGTTTGTTAAAGCCTGTTTCTGAGGATATGATTTTCCTTCTAGAACTATGACATTGAGTAGTTTTCTTACTACCTCGGATTCTGAAGGATGCATATAATCTACTTTTACTCGTATGCCGTTTTTTAAATCTGTATGAACTGGTAGCTGCATTTTTGTTAATCTTGATTAAGTTATATTTTATGATTGTTTAAATTAAGTAAAAAAATCAATTGATAAAATAGCTTTTCATAAATTGTTACACTTGAGATAGGAGGATAGTAAAATTTATTAAGTTTGGAAATGATTCAGAAAATAATAAAAAAAATAATTAAATTAAAATGAATCCATTTTATAGCACAACTATTAACAATGAATAATGTATACTATTGATTTGATTATAAATATCTTGATATCTAATTAATATTGAATTATATTTAATGAGTTTTGCAGGGTAATATTTAAAGACTAATAAAACATTCAATTTCAAACTAATTCGTCGAAAATTATAGTTCTACAAGGAAAAGAGTGTAGTTGACACATGGCAATTTTACACGGTAGTTGGTTATTACAAGGTGAAAAAAGTTGTTTTTTTATATGGGGAGAAACTTGGCGTTCTATAAGTAGCGATTCGCTTGAAGATGAATTAAAAACAGTACAGCCTCATCCTTTCGGTGTACCACCGTTAGAATTATTGGAATTACTGCAAAAACGTAATCTTAAAGTTCCTAGTTCATGGGAAAAATTTATAGCTGATGCGAACACTCAATCTGGTAATAAATCTAGTAAAAAACGTAAATCCACAGCTAGCGAAGACGTAAATCTACCTTCTTCATCTATAGTATTAGCCTTACCTACTCATATTCCCCAAGAAGACAATAAAAAGAAGAAAAAGAAAAAAGATATTGACTTTATACAACCTCTACATTCAGGAATTACAAATGAAGTCGTAAAAGACCAATATCTTTACTCTTGGCAAGTTGAAGGCTTTTGCTTGACCTCTACAGAAGCAGTCAAATTTTTAACTTCACTACCGATGAATGTTGCCAATGAGGAGCAAGATTTTATTGGAGGGGATTTACGTTTTTGGTCGCAAATCAGCCGTTGGGGTTTAGATTTGATTGCTAGGTGTAAGTTATTGCCTTCGGTACAAAACGCATCAGAAGATAACAAAATTGCTAGTTGGGAAGCGCTTTTAGATAGTGCTGTGGACGGAAGTCGGTTGGATAAATATTCGCGATTAATGCCTTTATCTTGTCGGTTGTATCAAGGACAAGCTCAAACGCAAGAAGATAATCACCAGGTAATTAATTTACCTCCTAAATCCGAAGAAATACTGTTAGATTTTCTAAATAAAACTGTAGATGCTCAAGTACGAGAAATGGTAAACTCCCTTGACGCAGCCGAAACTCGATTATTAGCATCTTTACCATCTGTAATTAGACAGTGGTTACATTCTTTAACTAGTAAGAAAAATTCACTGGGTGCGGATAATCAGGAAGTTGAAAGATTAGAAGCAGCGCTTAATTCTTGGACTTTACCTCTACAAAATCAACTGGGAACTAGAAGTCTATTTCGTACATGTTTTGCATTGCGTACTCCATCTGAAGGTGAGACACAGTGGTTGTTGGAGTATTATCTACAAGCAATTGATGATAAAGAATTTTTGATAGATGCAAAAACGATTTGGAACCACCCAGTTGAGCAACTATTTTACCAAAATCGCACGATTGACAAACCCCAAGAAACATTTTTAAGAGGTTTGGGTTTGGCTTCGCGGCTTTACCCAATTATGATACCAAGCTTGGATACAGCTTTGCCCCAATCATGTCGGCTCGAACCGATGCAAGCCTATGATTTTATCAAGTCGGTAACTTGGAGACTTGAAGATAATGGTTTGGGTGTAATTTTACCCGACTCCCTAGCAAATCGCGATGGCTGGGCTAATCGTTTGGGTTTGAAGGTCAGCGCTCAAACTCCCAAGAAAAAAACCGAGCGTTTGGGTTTACAAAGTTTGCTCAATTTCAAATGGGAATTAGCAATCGGGGGACAAACTCTTTCCAAACAGCAGTTTGACAAATTAGTGGCTTTAAATAGTCCGTTGGTGGAAATTAATGATGAGTGGGTAGAATTACGTCCTCAAGATATCAAGACAGCACAGACGTTTTTTGCTGGTAGAAAAGAAAAAATGTCGCTGTCATTGGAAGATGCTTTAAGATTGGGTTCCGGAGATACTCAAACCATTGAAAAGTTACCTGTAGTCAGCTTTGAAGCTTCCGGAGCTTTACAGGAATTAATTAACAATCTCACAGACAATCAAGATTTAGAATTATTACCCACTCCCGAAAATTTTCATGGAGAATTGCGCTCCTATCAAAAGCGAGGAATGTCTTGGTTAGCGTTTTTAGAGCTGGGGTGTAGGGGCGTGTCTGGCTGATGATATGGGTTTGGGGAAATGCGTTGCACCGGATACTCAAATTTACATCAATGGTTGTTTAAATACTGCTGAAAAGATTTGGGAAAATTGTGCAGGAGAAACACAATTTGATGGTGAAGGATTTTGGGCTGAACCTAGCAAAAAATTAATAGTTAATTCCATTAATGAGTCCACAGGTAAAATTATTCAAGCTCCAATTAGAAAACTTTATCGACAGCAAGTCAAAGAAAAGTTAAGAAAAATCACGTTACAAGATGGTAGCAGTATTACTATTACCCGTCGTCATAAGTTATTGACTAATAAAGGTTGGACAAATCAACTCAATATAGGGGATTACGTATGTGTACCGGAAAAAATATTATGGGAAGGCAAAAATGAAGATAAGGATCTAATAAAATTTCTTGCTTGGCAAATTGCTGAAGGATACGAAATCAAAAGTAGAGCAAGATTGACAATAACACAGAAAGACACTGCTATCTTGTCCGAATTACGTTTAGTAATCCAGCGAATTAGTGAAAAATTTGGCATCAAAATAAATAATCCTGCAATTGAAATCCCTGCTAATCAAAAAGCCCCCTACTTAGTTTTAAATAGCAGCTCATATCAAAAATTATTGCAACAGAAAGGCTATAGTTGGGGAAAACTTTCGGCAG
>JBCBHT010000093.1:0-23108 GCA_038525335.1 Cyanobacteria bacterium J06621_15
TGTTATAAATTTAATTCATGTGATTTATAATAATTACTGGAAAATTAATAGATAGAAATATATATTCTTTTCACAAAAATATGCAAGGCTTATGTTAATAAATTTAGAAGAATTACTAACAGCAGTTTATTGTCAAAGAAGACAATCGGAACCCCAAGGAAAATTACTAGAAGAAATTAATTATTTATCGCTATTTGATGGTGATTTAAAAGTAAGACTCAAAGCTACAGTAACGGATGGATGTGGTTGTAATACTGTAGTGGATGAAAATATATTAGATGATACTCAAGAAGTAATTGAAATATTAGAAAATGTTCCCGGAATGACTCGCGCTCATCATCGAGATTTTAAAAGTTCTAATCCAGTTATTCGGTTAAGAGATGGTTCAACTGTGAAAACTTGGAAAAATCCTTTTGGTGTTGACCATGTTTTTATTGCTGATAGAAACAACAATATGATTTACGGTGGTTTCGTCGGTTGGATTCATAGCGATGGGTTAAATGCTGCGATTGTTAGGATTCGACGGGATTATGTGTAATCGTTACTACTATATTTAAATTAGAAAGTTAAAAAATATCCCTGCTCAATTAATCGATAAACTATATTTACCAACACTTTGTAGCAAACACAGAACTTATGTAGAGACGTAGCAATGCTACGTCTCTGTCAATGTGAAATCCAATGTGAAATCACGTTTTCATATTTGTATATGCTTAAAGCAATGCTCCCCTAACAACAATGCTAAAAAAATAACCAAAAGGACAAAAACTGTAACCTACAATACAAAAATTAAATATCAAAAAGTAAAAATAGTATCAACAATATCACTTTCGCTTTGCAAAAATAGAATTTAGTTTAAATAACAAAAAAACTTTATTTTATTAACACCATGCTTTTTATTTACTAAACAATTTTTTATTCAAAAATTATCGCAACCAATAACATTGATATGAAAATCGGCTTAAATATTTATTGCTACTAACTTTAACTAAACAATATTTCTTTAGTTAGATGATAATTATCAAAGTTATCTAGCATAATCATTTCTAGATTAATTGTTTCTAATTAATAATTCGCAAATTAATTGTCTCCAGACAAATTATTTGTAGATAAATCATTTTTAGATAATCTACTTCTAGATAAATCATTCCTAGTTAATCTATCTAAATCGCGTTCCAACTGCTTTATAGGTTGGAACAAAATTTATTTTCATTATCAATCAAAACGCGGGTTTTTAAAGCTCTGGACTACCTTTCTTCTTGAGCTATAAAACCATCATATCCATATTTTATTTTTAACTCTGCGTCTTTAACTACATTTAAACGCCACATAAATATTATTTAATCAAAATGAATGTACTAAGTCTCGAAACTAATTTAAAAATGAATAACAATCATGCATCTCAGCACTCATTGCATAAAGATATACTCTCTACCGACCATCATCTAGAAGGAGTTCTTAAAAACCCTTCATTAACTGGTTCTTCTCAATCCCATCCTCTTAGTTTTGAAGAAGACTTTTCGAGTGAAAATAGCGAAGTTACAGGTAAAGTTTTAATTTCGCAGTTTGTGGATTTGAAGTCAGATGATTTTCAATCAGAAGCAGCTTTTAATGAAACTCCTATTTCTGTAGAATTTGTTGATGGAGAAATAGGAAAAACAATAAGTATTCCTGTTTTCAATGAAGAGTTAGATAGAAATACCAAGGTCAATTTATCCTCAAGAAACTTTACAGATGACACGATTATAGGAAGTACAAATGATGCAGCTACGGTTCCTCAAGAATTACCTCAATATAATGTTAAATCTTCCGATACATTAGCACTTTCTAATGTAAATAATCTAGAAATAAACATTCAACCTGTCGGTAATGATACCGGTCATGTAAACGATATTTCACTCAATCAGGTTGAAGGAAATCATTATACTAATAACAATGAAGTTGCATCTGTTGAAACTTTCGATAGTCAAAGCATATTGCAAACACAGAGCTATCAAGAAAAAGCATTCAGTTCTCAAGATTCCAGTGAGTACTTAGACCCTAGTGTTTTACCAGTTCAAGGAACTGTGACTGGGGGAAGTGAAGAGGGACTTTTACTCAACTCAGAATTACAAAACAATCCCAACATCCGTCACGTTGGGTTTAAAGAAATTTCTAATCCTACTGATGCTGAACAAACTTGGGTGATTATCCACGGTTGGAATGACAATCCCGACGATAGATTTACAGAATTAGCGCAAGAAATTGCAGCTACAAATACTAATGACCGGGTTTTACTATTGGACTGGAGAGAAGCAGCTTATAACGCAGACGGAGCTTTTGGAATTGATTATAGTGCTTTAGGTAAAGGAAATTTCCGAGCAGCAACTTGGATTGAACCGGTTGCTGAATTTGCAGTAGAAGCATTAAATGATTATTACGGAATAGATAGTGTAGCTGCTTCACAAAGTTTAAACTTAATCGGTCACAGTCTCGGTTCCTTGGTCAGCGCAGAAATCGGAAGTATTTATCGAGACGGATTGACTGTAGATAACGAAACTATTGTCACAGGTAATAACGAAGGTGCAAGAACAATCACCGCTCTTGACCCTCCTTCATCTCGAAATAGAGATGAAAATCCATTTGCTGTTGATCCTGTTGAAGATGTCTATGATATAGATGGCAGAATAGAAGGTGTTCAAACTCCACAAACCTATGCTGATGCATCGGTATTTTCAAGAGCATATGTAGGTGAAAACAGTATAGCGGGAAATAAAGAATTAGCTCTTGGTGCTGACGAAGCTTTCGAGATGGATTTTGGAACTGAATCTGAATTCACCGATTTTGGTCGCGAACATGATAGAGTTGTTCGTGCTTTTACAAATACAATTAATCAAGAAGGTATACTTGGAGATTTACTTGGTCTCGGAGCTTATGAATCACTCGAAACAATGCCAATTGATGATTTAGGAGAATTACAAATCCTTGAAGGATACAGCAAGGGTTTCAAAGGAATCATTGATGTTAGCGAGGATAACCTAGTAACTTCATTAACTGGAATATTAAAATCAAGTAATCAAGATGATATCGTCATCGGTAGTTCTGGGAACCAAGAAATGCACGGTACGGACTTGTTAAATGTTGATTCGGATAGTCCCTATGCTGGTGACCATAATGATATTTTCTTGGGTGAATCTGGTAATGATATGATTGCCGGAGATAACAATGATGACATTCTTATTGGTGGTATTGGTACAGATATTTTGAATGGTGGTGCTGGGATAGACACATTTGTTTTTCAACCCGGTGATGGTGGTGCTACAGAATTGGATACTAATGTAATTGAAGATTTTGAAATTGGTATCGATAAAATTGGTTTAACAGGAATTAACTTTGACCAGTTAACTTTTCAAGAATTACCATCAGGATTAGCTGGAAATTCAACAGATACCGTAATTATGGCTGGTTCAGAAGTTATTGCATTATTGAAAAATACTAAAGTAGAGGAAGTCCAACGTTCGGAATACTTTGTAAGTGTGGCTGAAAATCAGTTTCAAATTAGTTAATGAAATTGAGAATTGGTAATTGGTAATTGGTAATTGGTAATTGATAATTGATAATTGGTAGAATCTGTCTCATCTAAATTACTTATTGAAACAACCTCTTTCCAAATGCGGAGAGGGGTTTTGATGTAGATAGGTATAAATCAAACCTGTGTAGAGATGATTTCACTGTTACTATAGTACAAGCATCAAAAAGTCATCAAAAACTGCATCAAAATAGCTATCGTAAAATGGATAATTTAACTGTTCGTACAACCATTACCTTACCAAACGAACTATTTATTAGAAACTACAGACAAAGCTGTAGCTGAAGGTAAAGCTAAGAATCGCAATGAATTCGTAGCTCAAGCATTACGTCGGGAACTAGCAGAAATGACACAAGATCCTGATTATCAAGCCGAAGTTATAAAAATGGAAACTGAATCTTCTGCCCAATGGGAAGCTCTACAGAGCAAATAAAAATCCTAAATTAGAACTCATTACCAATTACCAATTACCAATTACCAATTACCAATTACCAATTACCAATCCCCAATCCCCAATCCCCTGTCTTGGAAATTTGCTCTACTTGGGGAAACCCCCAAGACCGCAATTTCCGCAATTCCCAATCCCCAAAAAATGATATGTTGAAATAATCAATCATCTAAAATCAAGATTGTGAATTTCTTCATCGGGTGTGCTGTTTGGTCTTATAAAGGTTGGGTAGGCGATTTTTATCCCAAAGGTACTCGCTCCAAAGATTTTCTCTACCTCTACAGTCGTCGATTCACTACTGTGGAAGGTAACACTACTTTTTATGCTGTACCAAATCAGGAAACCGTCAAGCGTTGGGCTGCTCAAACTCCTCCAGAATTTAAATTTTGTTTAAAATTACCTCGAAATATAACTCATAATGGCTCGCTCAAGCCTTATATCGAAGATGCTTTAAAATTCGCCCAAATCATGCGTCCTTTGGATACTCGTCTTGCACCTATGTTTGCACAGTTACCACCGAGTTACGCACCTTCATCCCTCGATGATTTAACGGCTTTTATCGAAGCTTGGCAACAAACGCAACTACCTTTAGCTATAGAAGTCAGACATCGCGACTGGTTCAAACAACCCTACGCAGATAAGTTAACAAATTTACTGCAAAAATTCGGTGTCGGGAAAGTAATCCTGGATTCTCGTCCAATTTATACAGGGGACGATGACCCCCAACTTGGCTCAGAAAGGCGTAAACCTCAATTACCCGTAGAATTTAGGGTTACGGCACCATTTACTTTAATTCGCTTCATATCTCACCCAAATTTACCTATAAATCAACCGTTTATGGAAGAATGGGTAAATTACATTCAACAATGGTTGCAATCTGGAACGCAAGTTTACTTTTTTGTCCACTGTCCCCAGGAAGGAAAATCACCAAATACAGCTCGTCACTTCCAAAACTTATTAGAAAAAGGCAATGCAGGGGTCTCACCCCTGCCTTGGAATCATCTAAATAATCCTCCTAAACAACTAAGTCTATGGTGACTTGCACTATTAGCTAGTTGTGGTAAGTTGAAATAAGCAGACAAAATTTAATTACAAAAATATCGAGTTTCCTTAGAGGTTGGAATCAAAAAATATCCGCCTTTAAAGATTCTTTAACCTTCTACATAATTAACGTGCAGGAGAAATTTTTAGTAGCAGACAATACCATTTCAACACTTTGCCAGTTCGCGATATTTTTGTTTATATGGTTAATTTTACTAAACTATTTAAATAAGCTATCGATTCTGTCAAGAAAAGCTATGTAAATGGTAAAAATTAAACCTTCTAAATCCTTTTTTATTTGTATTTTAGAAAATGAAGGGATTTAGTAAGAACTATGTTTGCTAAACAGTTTGATGACCGCGAAAGCAGTACAGGTATATTTTTGGGCTAGCATTTACATATCAGGAAGTATCTATGAACCACCTACTTTATGAAAAATCAAAATCCTACAAAGGATATCTGATAATACCGTTTGTTTTTGGTAAAGCAGATAATTACGAAATCTATTCGTATAAACTCTTATCAGAGATTGGTTCCAAAAGCCAGTATCATAAGGCAGAAAACCCAGCGAAAATTTACGGTAGTAGCATTGAAAATATCATTGATATTGCCAAAGAACACATAGATAATAATTCAGATGTTGTTAGCGATGAAGATATGTTTAAGCATCGCTATATTTTCCGCAACAACTTAATTATTGTTTCCCAGGAAGCTGGTAAATATTATTACGACCACTATCTACCAGATTCATTAAATAACATCGCCGCACCAAAGTTATTTAAATCAGAGTATGAATGTTGGTGTTGGGTAAAACAGGGAATTAATGCGTTAAGTGTAGAACACAAAGTTAGGTAGAAACAGTTAACAGTTATCAGTGAACAGTGTTAGCGTAAGCGTGTCCCGGAGGAACATACAGTGAGCAGTGAGCAGTTAACAGTAAAGTACAACAAAGAGAAGGGGTAAAATAAAATTTTTAACTCCTAACTCTTAATTCCTAACTCCTAACTCCTAACTCCTAACTCCTAACTCTTAACTCGTTATCCACATCCTCCGGATGAACAACTGATAACTGATAACTGATGATCCACATCCTTCGGATGAACAACTGATGATCCACACCCTCCGGGTGAACAACTGATTAAGGTAGCCAGAAATCGGGAATAATCGATTTACCAATTTCGCGGACGGTGCTATTTACTGTTCTTGCGATTTGTATATGTGCTTCGTCTGCTTCTACTGGTAAGATATTTGCATTTACACCCGTTCCTAAATAATCAACTACCAAATTTGCAGCTTCTAAACCCGTGACATAAGCTTTTTCTTGAGACCATGAACCGTGACGACTAGTAATCCAATCACCGCTCATAAATACATTATGAAAGCTTGTCTTCGCTGGTAGCATATGTCGATAGCTACCGGGTGAAAAATGCGTCACAGCTTGGGGTAGACGAATCACGCTGCTGTCAATTATTTTTGCAGTAGCAAATTCCGGTACACAGGTTGTTAAATAATTTTGAACTATAGAGATTATTTCTTCATTACTTAAAGGAATAAATTGATTAGCATGATAAAAATCTACTTCTACAACCGTTCCCGGTTCGTCTCTGTATTCGTCGTGGAGAGCGTTTAAATCAAAGAATGTCCATCCGGTAGTTTTATCAAAGCCGAAACAAGCGTTAGAAGGAAGAGGAATATTAATTTTTCTATCAAACCATAGACGAGTTGCTAAGACATCAATTGCGTTTAAATTCTTTAAATTACGGAATTCTTCGCGAGTTTGTAAGCTTTCGCTGTTAGAAACAATCTTTTTCATTCCGCTAATACCAACACTGAAAACCACCGCATCGGTATCAAAAACTTCATCATCGCAAACTACACTTTTGACTTGATTACCATCAGTAACTAAATCGGTAACTCGTTTATTTGCAAGTATTTTTCCTCCAGCTTTTTCAATTTGTTCTACCCAGGGACGAAAAATTTGTTCTCCAACCGTACCCCGACACCAAACCACATCAAAATCCGGTTGATGAGCCAGAATAAAATAATAAAGCATTCCCAAAGTTGCAGCAGCCGAACATTGTTCTCCAGGAGCAAATAAACCCACCAATAACATTGGTTCAAAAGATTCGTGGTAAAGTCGTGCAGAAACACCAAACTGTTTAAATAATTCCCTCGCCGTGACATAATCATAACGTCGCCAAGCAGCATCAGAATTATCGAAATCAACCAGAGCATACAGTAAAGGTAAAGCGCTGAGTCTATCAATTAACGGCAATCTTTTAAACTGAGTATAGATAAAAGTCCCTAAAGGAGTAGGAAGCTTGGGTAAATCTTGAAAAATCGGAGATTCAACCTCTAAACCAGCAGGAGAATATTGAGAAGAACGAGTCCAGGTAGTAAAAGGATTAATATTTAGCTCATTTATCAGCGCAAAAATATTTCTGTAAGGATACCAAAACCCGTGAATACCCGCTTCAACAGATTTACCTCCTTCAGTTTTCCAACCAGCAACCAAACCTCCTGGATAAGAACCAGCTTCTAAAAGAGTGACATCATAACCTTGTTTTGCTAGATGATGAGTAGCACCCAAACCAGCCCAACCAGCACCTACTACTACTACCTTTTTCATATTAAATTTTCACCCAAAGGGTGTGAATCATCAATTATCAATTTTCACCCAAAGGGTGTGGATCATCAATTACCAATTACCAATTATCAATTATCAATTTCCCATTATCCATTGTTTCTCAAGATTTTTGGCGCTTAAGCGCAACTACGAACTAATTACCAATTACCAATGTCCCATGCCCAATGCCCAATTCGCAATGCCCAATTCCCAATTACCTATTACCAACTTCTAATTCAATTTCATATCCCAATCTTTTAGCAAGAGAAATTTTGTAAACATCACCTTGATTCATTTCTCCTGGTTCTTTCATTTGGGTTAAAGCAGTAACTACTTCATCTGAATTTGCAGTGAGAATAACTACGGGTTTATCGCAAGCAATGGGAAAATCGTGCCAAGTTCCGAGATGCAATAAAAGTCCGTGACCGGGAGGAAAACGCAATGCTTTTACCTGGGATAAATCGGGTAATTCCTGATTATTTTGATGAGTTGGTGGAGACAAAACCATAATAAAAGGAGATTGACCCAAACCGATAAACATTTGAGTCATGAACATGTGACGTTCTAGCCAAGTTACTGTTGGATATCCCGGCATTATTTTAGCAGTTCTAAAAGTTGCATCACCGCGATAAGTAAAGTCGATATTTTCACCTTCTAATACTCTTCCTTGATAAAAAGGTATTCCCAATCCAGGTTTACTGACATCGTCACCTAATAAATATCCGTAGGGTTTAATATTTTCTGCATCAGCATCAATCACGGGAATTGTTAAAGTTTTAGTTTGAGAAATACTCATAGTTTGGATTTTAGATTTTGGATTTTGGATTTTAGTAAAGGATAGGTTTTTACGTTTTTGGATTTTCGATTATAAACTTAAAAACCTCACCCTGTCCTTGCGGACATCCCTCTCCTTATTAAGGAGAGGGAAAGATTTATTGTAGATATTATTCACTGTTCACTGTTAACTGATAACTGATAACTGATAACTGTTCACTGTTCGCTGTTAACTGTTAACTGATAACTGAATATATTTTTTCACCGGTGGTTATCCAAGTATCGGATTGATTTTTTATGTTCATTAAACATTCTTTTAAATATTTTAATCGCATTGGTTGACCGACTATAAAAGGATGCAAACCAATAGCCATTACTCGCGCTTGCGACTCTCCTTCTATCCACAATTGATAGAATTGGTCTTCTATGGCTTTAGCAAATTCTGCACCGGAAAAACGATTGCTCAAGCATAAAGTGATGTCGTTAGCTTCTATGGTGTAAGGAATAGCTAATAAACGACCATCTGGAACGGGATACCAATAAGGTTGGTCGTCGTTTACCCAATCTGCTGTATATTCGATTCCGGCTGAGTGTAATAATTCAAATGTTGATTCTGTAATGGAAAATCCCGGTGTTAACCAGCCTTTTGGTATTTTACCTGTGGCTTGTTTAAGTAAAGTTATAGTTTTATTTATGGTATCAATTTCTGTTTCTTTATCCATACCGCTATGACCTGTAGAATTGTTAATTCCATGAGCCATTATTTCCCAATTATGAGATAGCATTGCTTCCATAATTTCCGGATAAAGCGTGCATATTTCGCCGTTTACTGCTGCGGTGACGGGAATTTCTAATTCTGCGAATAAATCAAATAAGCGCCAAATACCAACTCTATTTCCATAATCTCGCCAACCGTAATTAGCAATTTCTGGATAACTATTTAAATGAGGTTGAATTGCTGTCCCTATTTTACCAAATGTGAAATGTTCGACGTTCATTACTACCCATACGGCAACTCTAGCATTGTTGGGTAATTTTAATTCTGGACGTTGGGAAATTGGTTGAAAAGATGGAGGAAGCATATTTCAGTAAACAGTAAACAGTAAACAGTGAGCAATTAGGAGGGAGCGTTCATCTTTTAGTAGTTTGTCCCATTAATTTTAACGGTGTGTAGAGACGTAGCACTGCTACGTCTCCCGACGGTTACAGGAAAAACGAACCCTTCAGAATTTATGCAATCGAATATCAGTGAACACAAGTAGGAATTAGAAATTATAAAATAATCTTTTGTATAGGATACAACATTAAATTATATTCAACTATTTGATGAATGTTAGAGATTAATATGATTTTTTTAATGCTTATCCTGTATTAAAAGCATTATGAGGTAGAAGTTAGGGATTAGAAATTAGAAATTAATATTTATTAATTCGGAGTTATTATATCTTTAACCTTTGACCTTTGACCCGATACCAATGCTTACCGAACAATCAATAAAAGACACAGTTCCAAGTCAAAGTTTAATATCAGAAGCACTTGAAGATAAATTACGAGCAAAAGCTTTTGACATCACACCAGAGAATGCAGAAAAAACTATATACAAACGCTGGGATTTACTCAAATTAATTTATTCTGATTTTAAAGAGTTATGTCAAACTGATTTAAAAATGAAATCGGATGTCATGCTTCCAACATTGTGGAACTTATGGCTACCTTTAGCAACACAAATTACATCGCGATATCAAAAAAAACAATCTCCTTTTATCCAGGGAATTTTGGGAGGACAAGGAACGGGAAAAACTACAACTTGTAAAGTTATTAGTTTAATTTTGTCGCACCTGAAATACCGTACCTTGAGTTTATCGATAGATGATTTATATAAGACATATCAAGCACGTTTAATTTTACAACAGCAAGACTCCCGTTTAATTTGGCGAGGACCACCGGGAACTCATGATATTGATTTAGGTTTGAATCTTTTAGATAATATTCTTCAGCGTCAAAATATAATAACGGTACCTCGCTTTGATAAATCACTGCATTCTGGTGCTGGTGACAGAATCAACCCTCAAAAAGTAGAAAATATTGATATTGTATTATTTGAAGGTTGGTTTGTTGGCGTTTATCCAGTCGATTCAGCAGTATTTAATGCTCCACCGCTACCGATTGTTACGGAAGCAGATAAAGCATTTGCCAGAGATATGAACGAAAAACTTCACTATTATCTACCCTTATGGCAACGTTTAGATAGTTTAATCGTGCTTTATCCTAAAGATTACCGTCTTTCCTTAGAATGGCGAAAACAAGCCGAACATCAAATGAAAGCGAGGGGAAAAACTGGAATGAGTGACATAGAAATCGAAGAATTTGTAAATTACTTTTGGAAAGCACTCCACCCAGAATTATTTATTAAACCATTAATTAAATCTCCATCGGTTGATTTAGTAATTGAAATCAATCCCAATCACAGTTTTGGAAACATTGTTAGTTGATGGTTGATAGTTGTTATTTGATAGTTTTTCTACCAACCACTAACTACTAACGACTAATAATTATTTTAGATTGTAGGGTGTGTTACGGCGCGAAAAATTATTTCGATTGTCACATAATAATTACATTTCGCGCCTAACGCACCATTGAAAATAGTTTAAATTAGGTTTCATATAAAATTTAACGGTGCGTTGCGCGTTCGCGACAACACACCCTACTAACTATATTGAATTACCAATCACCAATTACCAATTACCAATTACTTATTCTCTAATTGATTTTAGTAAATCATTAAAAGGTTGCCAATTATCTTCTTTAGTTATTGACTCCCAAACTGATTCTATGACTGGTCTTAATATTACTGTTTGAGGATTAGATTGTTTTAGAGTTTGAGCAATATTATCTATTTCTGAAGTTGCTATTGTATTCAATATTCTGTGATAAATTCCTGCCCAGTTAAAGAATAATTCTGATGAACCCAAAGATTTCTTAATCTCGGAACCTTCTAAAATATAGCTAGCGTCGTCTTGCCATTTATGAGAAAAAGTTCGAGCCATATCGGCAAAAAAGTGATGATAGCTAATAGGGTAATGCTTGAGGAAATCAATTGTTGCTTTCAATATTTCGTCTGTTTCTGCTTTTAGTAATTCTTGATTGAATCCTAATTTTTTCAGCATTAACAAACGATAGTTACCTAAAAAGTATTTACCGAATTTTATTAACCCAGCATCCATATCGGATTTATCAATTACAGACATTAATGCTTCTTGAAGCATTTCCAAATTCCACATACAAATATCTGGCTGATGAATGTAAGAATATCGGCTGTAATGGTCAAAATATGCTGCGGTAAAATGTGGGTCGTAAGTAGGAATAAATGCATAGGGACCGTAATCAAAACTTTCCCCAGTTATCGACATATTGTCAGTATTTAAAACTGCATGACAAAAACCAGCAGCCATCCATTGTGCTGCTAATTTTGCAACTCTTTCTACTAATTCCGCATAAAATAAAGCATATTTTTCTTGTTCTTTAATCAAATGCGGATAGTAAACTTCAATTACATGGTCTAAAAGCTTTTTAGTTAAATCTGGACGTTTCAGATAATTTAAACGCTCAAAAGTACCGAAACGAATATGAGAACGATTCATCCTTATCATTACAGACGAACGAGTCGGGGAAGGTTCATCACCTCTCCATAGCTGCATTCCCGTTTCAATCAAGCTCATACACCTGGAAGTGCGTACACCCATACGATGCAGCATTTCAGCCGCTAAGACTTCCCGGACTCCACCTTTAAGAGTGAGCATTCCGTCTCCACCACGGGAGTAAGGTGTTCTACCAGAACCTTTGGTACCGAAATCATAAAGTTCGTTATCAATTCCGCGTACTTGTCCGTAAAGAAAACCTCTACCATCACCCAGTCTTGGGTTATATTCGCCAAATTGGTAGCCGTGGTAGCGCATTGCTAGAAGAGGTTTACGCTGTTCAAATTTTCCAAAAGCTTGAATAAAATCTTCGTCAGTTACCTCTTGAGGATTCAATCCTAGAAGCGGAAGCAGAGCATTATTGCGGAAGCGGAGTTTATGAAGGGGAAATTCTTCGGCAATAACTTCATCGTAATAGTCCGAGCCTAAAGATTCAAATGCCGGTTCGTAGTTGAGGTTAAGTAGGGGATTGGTAGTTTCAGCCGTTTGCATTACCAGTAGGGGTAAGTTTGCCATACCCTTAATGGTACATCTGAGTGGGAAGAGTGGGGGAAGGGAGTTAGGAGTTAGGAGTTAGGAGTTAGCGGAAAGTTTGGGGGAGAGAACTTGGGGGGAAGATATTCTTCCCCCAAAGTTCGGATGTCGGTTTCCGCCCCCAAAACGCATCCTCGACGGAGTTAGGAATTTAAATTTCAAAATCGAATGACCATTAATCTTAAAAAAGTAATTTTCAAAAACTTGTTTATCAATGATTGAAAAGCTAAATATTGAATAATTATTGAATAATAATAGTTTTGAATTGTAGACTTCACGATTATGATTTATTTTACCTAATCATATTGCTAGCAGGTGGAGGAGTAACCAAAATAGAATTTTTCAATGTTGGGACTGGTGGTATTCCTACTAATCCTAATACTTTATTTAGTGCAGAACCATTTTTTGATGAAAATTTGATTCCTCTAAAACCTCTTCAAGCTAATAATAATCAATCATTAACTCAGACAAATAAACCAGTAGGTAATACTTCTAGTCGTAAAAATTATTTTACACCGAATTTAGCATGTCAATAGTTTCTATAAAAATAAAAAGACGTAGCATTGCTACGTCTCTATATTCGTTATTTGTTATGAATTAATTTCTGCAATTAGCTACTTAATAATCGCATTAATTCTCTGACGAGATGTTTTAACAATTGACCTAATGCGAGCTTTTTGTCCTGATGTCAACCTGAAAGATTTAAATAATTTAGTTCTTCCTTGTCGTGTTTTTAAAGATTGCATAATGCTACTACGCTGCGTTCTAGTTAACACATTTGCAACTTGTCTAAATGCTTCATCTTGAACAGCATCTACCCTTCTTTGCTGTTGTGGAGTTAATTTTTTATAAACACGTGGTACTGCGTAACCTGCTGCTTGTATAGTCAGCGGAACTAAAATAAATTTAGGTATTGCTTCGGCTCTTTTTGCGGTAATTCCAGTTAAGGATATGCTGATAATTGCAGCACTAAAAAAAACAGACAGACGCTTTGCGGATTTACTAAACATTGATAAAAACCCCTCACTTTATTTTAGATTCTAGATTTTGCGGAAAGTTTGGGGTGTAGATTCTCTTCCCCCAAAACTTTCCAAGACAGATTTTGGATTTTTGGTTTTGGAATTGTCAATACTATTTTTTGTTTCCTGTTCTATATTTTGAAACATAGCTTATCAGAAAGTTGAGGCATTTAGAAACATTCTAATTACCAATTACCAATTACCAATTACCAATTACCAAGTCTCCCATTTAGAATTAGTTAAACTTGTCAGTATATGGTCTTGCCATTGATTATTAATTAATAAATAATCTCTAGCATAACCTTCTACCACAAATCCTAACCTCTTTAGCAAATTACCGCTACTTTGATTGTGTGGCATATAATTTGCCATTATGCGATGCATTTTTAGTTCTTCAAAGACATAATCAATGCTCGCTTGTAAGGCTTCGGTCATATAACCTTTACCCTGTTCTTTTTCAGCTAAACTGTAACCTACAGTACAAAATTGTGCCACACCCCGAATAAAGCTACGGAAATTGATTGTGCCAATTATTGTAGATTCGTTTTGAGGAAAAATCAGTAGTCTTAATGATTGTCCTTGAATAAATTCTTGTAAAGCTACTTCTACTTCACTCTGCCAATATTCTACTGTAAAAAAATATTCTGACCATGCAGGATAAAAAGGAGTTAAATAAGCTTTATTATCAGTGTAATATCTGAGAATATTAGTTACATCTTCCTTTTGGGCAAGTCGTAATAATAGACGCTGGGTAACAATACGCGGTTGTTGCAATTGCATAGGTTATTTAACTATTGTTAAAACGCAATAATTACTAGGAACACATTTGGAATTGTGCCACTTCTCTCATACCTGCTGCAACCGGGTCAAAATTTTTATCAAACAAAGTGTAATTGTTGTAACAAGAGTTATTTAAATTAGCATTATTTAAATTTGTTCTACGTAAATCTGCACCGCGTAAATCGGCATTTTTCAAATTCACATTTATAATTAAAGGTCTATAAATTTTTGTTGAAACTTCAACCGAATTAACCGTTGATTTAAAGCTTTCCACTGTCCGAAAAAAATAACCACCCAATTTACTAGATTGAGTTGTATTATAAGTTTCATCTAATTTGATGATTTCTTGAGATTTTGTATTCATAAATTTGGTAAAATATAGAAAATGTAGCCCAGTTTACTTTTCTGTCTCGGCAACTATTTACCTTACATAATTTACCAGAGGAATTTGATAAAAAAAGTAGGCTGAATTATCATTCAAAAACTGAGATGAGAGGATAAGGGATAAGCAGAACAAAGAGTAAAAAATTATTAACTTCTAACTCCTAACTCATAACTCCTAACTCTTAACTATTTCCCGTTCGCTGTTTGTATTAATAATTAATAATTGATTACATCTGCACTGAACGGCAAGCAATCATTGATAATTGAAAATTGTTCATTGAAATTGGTACATATGGGAATACGCTACGACTGGCAAGAAGCAGAAATACGCGCAATATATGATACTCCTTTGCTGGAGTTAATCTATCAAGCTGCTACCATACATCGTCAATACCACGATTCTAGAAAAGTACAGGTATGCAAGCTGGTATCGATTAAAACTGGTGCTTGTCCCGAAGATTGCAGCTACTGCGCTCAGTCTTCTCGCTACAAAACAGAAGTTAAACCCCAATCTCTTTTAGATAAGCAAACGGTAGTTGATATTGCAAAACAAGCAAAACAAAGCGGTGTCAGTCGTGTTTGTATGGGTGCTGCTTGGAGAGAAGTACGGGATAATTCCCAATTCGACCAAGTTTTAGATATGGTCAAAGAAGTTACAGCACTAGACTTAGAAGTATGTTGTACATTGGGAATGCTCAATGAGTCACAAGCAAAGCGTTTAGAAGATGCAGGACTCTATGCTTATAACCATAACCTCGATACTTCAGAAGATTATTACAGCACTATCATTACCACCCGAACTTATGGGGACCGCTTAAAAACTATTGATAATGTTCGTCAAACAAACGTAACCGTATGTTCCGGTGGTATTCTCGGTTTGGGCGAAAGCGTAGAAGATAGAGTTTCCATGTTAAACACTTTATCCAACTTACGACCCCACCCAGAATCCGTACCCATCAACATACTTTCTCAAGTCGAAGGTACACCATTAGAAAATCGGCCCGATGTCCCCGTTTGGGAAGTAATCCGGATGATAGCCACAGCTCGTATTGTAATGCCAACTTCCGACGTGCGCTTAAGTGCTGGCAGGTCAAGACTTTCTCAAATAGAACAAGCAATGTGCTTCATGGCTGGTGCTAACTCCATCTTCTCCAGCGACGACGGAAAGATGCTCACCGTAACCACACCCTGTCCCGGATACGATACCGATAAACAAATGCTTGACCTCCTGGGCTTAGAAGCAAGGGAAAGTAAATCAAAGGAGAGCAGGTCAAAGGTTAAAGCTCAAAGGTCAAAGGTGGAAGTTTAGTAAGGATGGGGAAATTTTTTAAGAGGGGGTAGAGGGAGTAGAGGGGGTAGAGGGAATAAAGGGGGTAGACAATTAATTCCTAACTCCTAACTCCTAACTCCTAACTCCTAACTCCTAACTCCTCATCCCCCATTTCCTCAATTAAAGAATCTTAGCTGCACGTAAACCAAAGAGTAAACCAGCAGCGATGCCGATAAATACAACTAAGAAAGCAATATACGAAACTATAGCTAGCATTTACTTTTCTCCACAATCGTTCAATTATCTATAAATATATTGAAGCATTAGTTAGTGTTTAGTGGTTAGTAGTTAGTAGTTAGTGGTTACTTACAAATAAAAATTTATTTCCCCTATCCCCTATCCCCCATGCCCAACTCCCTATGCCCAATCCCCAATACCCCAAATTACGATACAATACACCGTGGGGGCTTATTGGGTTAAGAGAATGTCTTCTGCGATTAAAGTAAATTTACCTTCGTCTGCTTATGAAATTGCCATTGCACCGTCTGGTTTAGATAAACTGGGCGATTACATGAGTAATTTGCAGTTGGGGAAGAAGGTTTTATTGGTTTCTAATTCGACAGTTTTTGAACATTACGGGGAAAGAACATTAAGTTCTCTTGAAAATGCTGGTTTTGATGTTTGTCGCTGCATTCTTCCAGATGGGGAAAAATATAAAAATTTAGATTCTCTACAAAAAATATACGATACGGCTCTGGAAAATCGCGTAGAACGTTCTTCTACTATGGTGGCTTTGGGTGGTGGTGTAATCGGTGATATGACTGGTTTTGCTGCTGCTACTTGGCTGCGAGGAATCAAGTTTGTCCAGGTACCGACTTCTCTTTTGGCAATGGTGGATGCTTCGGTTGGTGGTAAAACCGGTGTTAATCATCCCCAAGGGAAAAATTTGATTGGTGCTTTTCATCAACCGCAATTGGTATTAATCGACCCAGAAGTATTACAAACTCTTGCTGAAAGAGAATTACGCGCTGGAATGGCAGAAGTGATAAAATACGGCGTAATTTGGGATGCAGATTTGTTTGCAGAGATGGAAAAATGCCAAAATCTCGACCAAATGAAATATTTAATGGCTGCTTGTTCTGGTGGAGATAAATCTTTAATTGACTATATATTAACGCGCTCTTGCCAAGCAAAAGCTGATGTAGTTAGTAAAGATGAAAAAGAAGCCGGATTAAGAGCAATTTTGAACTACGGACATACCATTGCTCATGCAGTTGAAAGCTTGACAGGATACAGCGTAGTTAATCACGGTGAAGCGGTTGGGATTGGGATGGTAGCAGCAGGAGAAATTGCTGCAAAATTGGGAATGTGGAAAGCAGAAGAAGTACGAAGACAGAATGTATTGATTGAAAAAGCAGGTTTACCGACAAAATTACCAGCAGGTTTAGATATAGAAGAAATAATTCAGTCATTGCAATTAGATAAGAAAGTCAAAGCTGGTAAAGTCCGGTTTATATTACCAACCCAAATCGGTGCAGTGATTATTACCTCGGAAGTACCTTCGGAAGTGATTCGTGGAGTATTGCGAGAGATGTAAATTGGTAATTGTGAAAAAGTTAGGAGTTAAGAGTTAAGGGTTATGAGTTGTTAACAGTTAACTGTTCACTTCATCAAACATCTAAAAATCAACAAGTAATTCCACCACATCTTTAACTGCAATACTGGCAACTCTTTTTCCTGATAAATCTAATACACCGATAGTTGTTTCTCCTTTAATCCAACTAGCAATTATTGTTTTTCGGTTATCGCTTAGTGCAACAACTTTCCAGCAAGAAGCATCAGCAATGGTAAATTCTAAATTCCATAATTGCTGGTGTGGTAACAATTCAAAACTCTTATCGTCCTTCAATTTTTAATTTTTGAATTATTGATAAATTGATTTTTTATAGCAGTTTTCAGTTGGATGGAATACAGATTGACCTCACCCCTTTTTCCTCTCCTTGTCATGTCAAGGAGAGGAGTGAGGTTTCGGGTGTATTGTACTCAACCGAAAACTGCTATATATGACTCCTTCTAGATAGCGGCAGGATTTACCGCAGCTTTGGTAGAGAAAAAGTCAGCAATATTCTTTCAGTAAATATTATTGAAGTAGCCAATAGTATGCAAGTAAGCCAGAAAACATATAAAAAAATACTATACTTAGAGAAAATTAAGGAATAGTTGAGATTAATTGATAAAAGAATTTAAAATAATTTGTTGTCTGAAATACAATGTATTCTTCATTGCTTGAAAGTTGATGTTTTCTAAGTCAATAATAATCATCGTTATCGTACTTATTTATTAACTCTTATCCCACTTGCACTTAGCTAAAGCCTCAATAAATTTAATAGAGTCTTTTTTATTAAATAAACTTTTCTAAAATACCTAAAACCACCGCATCAACACAAACGAATTTACTTTCAAAGATGCTGTGACTTTAATAAACGCATAAACTGTTTAACAATATGGTTAATATCAATGGATGATTTCACTTTAGACCCCCATTTACTCTATTCTGATTGGATTCTCACAGAAACCGAATTTGACCCCAAACAAGTCAACTATAAAGAAACTGTTTTTACTATTGGTAACGGTTATTTAGGTACAAGAGGAAGTTTTGAAGAAGGTTTACCTGGTACAGAAGCTGCTACTTTTATTAATGGTCTATATGATGATGTTCCGATTTACTATACCGAACTTGTTAATTGCCCCGACTGGCTGCCGTTGTATATTACTATCGATAACGAAGAATTTCGTCTAGATAAAGGAAAAATTCTTAGCTATCAACGTCAATTAAATTTAAAGCATGGCGTTCTTAGTCGTAAAATTAGCTGGTGCAGTCCGAATGGTAAAACCATTGACCTCTACTTTGAACGGTTTACCAGTCAGCCCGAACAGCATGTTTTAGCACTACGGATTCAACTGACACCAATTGATTTTGATGGCAAAATTGGGATTAGAGCAAGTATTGATGGGAATCCGGAAAATCATGAGGGATTCAATCACTGGTTAGTTCTTGACCAAGGTTATAGCTCAGCTATAACTTGGTTGCAGGCTCGAACTAGAGGTTCTCGCTGCCAACTAGGTATGGCGTTTAAGTTAGCAATATCGGGTACTATTGCTGAATATCGAGGTATAAAAGTTCCGGGTTTTCCAAGTGTAGAAGCAAAATTTGAAGCGAAGGCTGGAGAAACTATTACTGTTGACAAATTAGTTACAATTTTTACTTCACGAGAAGTGGAATCTCCAATTCAAGCTGCTCGCGATAAATTGAAGGAACTTCCGAGCTATGAAGAATTGCTGAAAAATCATCAAAAAGCTTGGCAAGAAATATGGGATTGCTGCGACATAGTAATTGAAGGAAGCACTCAAGCTCAATTAGCCATACGGTACAATTTATTTCAACTGTTAATTTGCGCTCCTCGTCATGATGACCGAGTTAGCATTCCTGCCAAAACCTTGTCTGGATTCGGATATCGCGGTCATATATTTTGGGATACAGAATTTTTTATTCTACCTTTTTTCGTATTTACCCAACCGAAAATTGCTCGCAATTTACTTACCTACCGCTACCATACTCTTGAAGGGGCACGACGCAAGGCAAAATTTTACGGTTTTAGGGGTGCGATGTATGCTTGGGAAAGTGCTGCAACTGGGGATGAAGTAACTCCGAGATGGGCACCACCAGAGAATTTTTATGAAGAAGATATTCGGATTTGGGTTCGCGACAGAGAAGTTCACATCAGTGCAGATATTGCCATTGCTGCTTGGTTTTTCTGGCAAGTTACTTGTGATGATGAATGGATGCGCGACTTTGGTGCAGAAATTATTCTTGATACTGCTTTATTTTGGAGTAGCCGCGTTCACCTTAACGTCAAATGTGAATGCTATGAAATTCTCGACGTAATTGGACCAGATGAGTATCACGAACATGATGTAAACAACAATGCTTTCACCAACCGCATGGTGCAATGGCATTTGGAAAAAGCCCTTAATGTCTACGATTGGCTGATTAATCATTTTCCTCAAAAAGCCGCTGAATTAGAAGAAAAACTGCAACTAACTCCAAAGCGACGCTGGCGTTGGAAAGATATTGCTGAAAATATGTTTATTCCCTACAATCAGGAAACCGGACTTATTGAGCAATTTGAGGGCTTTTTTCAGTTAGAAGATGTCAACCTTGAAGATTACGAACCGCGAACCTGTTCGATGCCGTCTTTACTGGGTCTTAAGGAAGTTAACCAGCGGCAAATCCTCAAACAACCAGATGTGTTAATGTTGCTGTATTTGATGGGAAGAACCAGCGACACTGACTATGGAAAGGAAGTTCTGCTCAAAAACTGGGATTACTACGCACCCCGTACCGACATTACTTATGGTTCTTCCCTTGGTCCAGCCATCCATGGAATTGTCGCAGCAACTCTTGGTAAAACCGCAGAGGCTTACGAATACTTTAGATTATCAGCATTTATGGACTTGGAAAATTCACGCGGTAATGCTGAGTCAGGAATTCATGCTGCATCTTGCGGTAACGTTTGGCAAGCGGTGATTTTTGGTTATGCAGGTATCCAGTTTACAGAAAATGGTCCGGTAGCAAAACCAAATCTACCACCTACTTGGAAACGTCTGCAATTCAAGCTTTATTGGCGGGATAATTGGTATTCTTTTGATTTAAAACCGGAAATTAGCAATATGAAAACACAAATCAAAGGTTTTATTTTTGATCTAGATGGAGTACTTACAGATACCGCAGAATTTCACTACCAAGCTTGGCAGAAATTAGCAGACGAAGAGGGTATTCCTTTCAACCGTGAAGCGAACGAAGCATTACGTGGTGTTTCTCGACGAGATTCTTTATTAAAGATTATCGGTGAAAGAAAATACTCGGAATCGCAAATTCAAGAAATGATGGAGCGTAAAAATAGCTATTACGTAGAATCCATCGAGCAAATAACACCTTATTATTTATTACCCGGTGCCGATAATTTAATTTCAGAATTGCGCGAACAAGGAATTAAAATAGCTCTTGGCTCTGCAAGCAAGAATGCTCGTACAGTCATCGACAAACTGGGAATTGCTGATAAATTTGACGTAATCGCCGATGGTAACAGCGTCAAACGTTCTAAACCAGCACCAGATTTATTTCTTTATGCAGCTAGTGAGTTGGGATTAGAACCAGCCGAATGTGTTGTAGTAGAAGACGCAGCTTCTGGAATTGAAGCAGCTCTTACAGCAGGAATGTTAACTATAGGAATTGGTTCAGTAGAAAGGGTTGGTGCTGCAAAAATTGTTTTACCAAGTTTGCAAGGTGTTAATCTCAAAGATATTTTTTCTAAATTAGGTTGTTCGACACCTGAATAGCCTCAAATATCTAAAACCCGCGTAATTGTAACGATTATTTCAGATGAACAACCACGAACATTACGTCGTACTTCTCCTGCTTCCATAGTTTGGGGTGTCGGTTTCCGTCCCCCAAACTAGTCTCACCGCAACCCAGTGGAGTATCTACAAAGGTAGAGATAAGTAAGTCAACAAAAATATTTACCGTCATTACGAGCGAAGCGAAGTAATCGCAGCCCTTGCGATTGCTTCGTTTCACTCCGTTCCACTCGCAATGACAATGTGTAATTAATTTTGTTTAACTACTTATTATCTAATGATTGAACTGCATTAAAGTTAGAAGCCTTACTACCATTATCATTGCTTGATTTATCTATAGTTTTACTGTTTATTCCCTACCCTTCCTACCAATTGGAACACACATCGGGGTTCCGGAAACTGGGTCGGGAATTATTTTAGATTCGAGTCCAAACACATCTAAAACCATTTTTTCGCTCATTACCTCTTCTGGTTTTCCCCGTGTATAAATATTTCCTTTATTCACCGCGACTAAATAATCAGCATAGCGACAAGCTTGGTTTAAATCATGCAATACCATTACTAAAGTTCGTCCTTGATTTTGATTTAATTCCCAGAGCAAATCTAAAACCTCAATTTGATGGGCTAAATCCAAAAAAGTTGTCGGTTCATCTAATAGTAAAATATCAGTATCTTGAGCCAAAGCCATAGCAATCCAAGCCCGTTGTCTTTGTCCCCCAGATAAGGTATCTAATTCACGTTCTGCAAACTCTTTCATTTGAGTAGTTTCTAAAGCTATCTCCACAAAACGTTCGTCTTCTAAAGTCCATTGCTGCAACCAACTTTGATAGGGATAGCGTCCGCAAGCAACCAAATCTTTCACCGTTAAACCTTCCGGTGCAACTGGTGATTGAGAAAGAATTCCTAACTTTTTAGCAACGGCTTTTGTAGATAATTTAAATACGTCGGTAGAATCTAAATAAATAGTTCCTTGAAAGGGTTTTAATAATCTTGCCAAACCCCGCAATAAAGTAGATTTACCACAGCCATTTGCACCAACTAAAGCGGTAATTTTACCTTCAGGAATACTTAAATCGATATTTTGAATTATTTTTGTATTGTCGTAACCTAATGTTATGTTTTTAGTTGATAATTTCATATATTTATATTGGGAATTGGGCATTGGGCATTGGGCATGGGGCATTGGGTAATTTATAATTCCTAACTCCTAACTCTTAACTCCTAACTCCTAACTTATTCTCACTTCCGTCTGGTTCTAATCAATAAATAAACAAAATACGGCGCACCAATTACAGCGGTAACAATTCCACAAGGAATTTCTATGGGAGCAAATAAAATTCTTCCCAAAAAATCCGCTATAACTACAATCATTGCTCCCATCATTGCTGCTACGGGAATTAATCCTTCGTGAATGTTTCCTACTAGTTGACGAGCGATATGAGGTGCTATTAATCCGACAAAACCGATTGTTCCTGCTGTGGCTACTGCTGCTCCGGATAATGCTGCACTTATTAATAATAAAAAAGTCCGCTGCCATTCGACTTTACT
>JBCBHT010000094.1:0-23065 GCA_038525335.1 Cyanobacteria bacterium J06621_15
TCTTTCGCTGTAACTTCTACATTTCCAGCATCACCGGAACCATCTGTATCTGAGCTAATATAGCCATAATTATCAACTAACAATTTTTCTGCTGTTATTTCTAAATCTCCAGCATTACCCGAGTCTAAATTATCCGAGGAAATAAAACCACCATTATCAACCGATAATTCTTTCGCTGTAACTTCTACATTTCCAGCATCACCGGAACCATCTGTATCTGAGCTAATATAGCCATAATTATCAACCGATAATTGTTCTGCTGTTATTTCTAAATTTCCAGCATTACCCGAGTCTAAATTATCCGAGGAAATAAAACCACCATTATCAACGGACAACTGTTCTGCTTTAATTACCACATTTCCAGCATTACCCGAGTCATAGGTATCCGAGGAAATAAAACCACCATTATCAACGGACAACTGTTCTGCTGTTATTTCTACACTTCCAGCATTACCAGAACTAAAGGTATCCGAGCTAATTTCACCACTATCGCTAATAAATAAATTTTTAGCATTAATAACTATATCTCCTCCATCACCCACACCCCCAAGTTCGACTATGCTTTGTATCCCAGTTGGAAAAGATATATTTTCGTCACCAATTACAGTTAAAGATTCAGAACCTTGGATAGAAAGTAGTCCACCGTTTTCTGTTCCGAATGTATTTCCTAAAAGAATTGAGTTTTCAACGATGGAAATTTTTTGTCCCTGAATTTGAATATTTCCTCCACCTTCTCCACTTACTTCCACTGATGCAGCTTTTCCAAGACTAATATTGCCAAAATTACCAACAGCTTTATATTCACCTGTAAATCCATCTGAGGTGGGAATAACTTCTACAGTAACTGGTTCAGCTATGCTACCTAACTCTATATGTCCTCCCCAAGCAGTTAAATTTCCTCCTTGTATGGAAATATCACCGCCAATTAAAGCTAAAGTTTTACCATCTCGAACTTGTAAACCTATTGGTCTAGCATCCCGTATTATCGAAAAATAATCGCTTGAATCATCCACGGTTAACTGATGACCGCTTCCTTTTACTTCTATTTTCCCTGGATTATTACCAAATTGAATACCTAAAGGAACGTTGATACTCAATAATGGTGGTTCCTCTATATTGTTAACGCTAAACTCAATACCGTTTTCAAATAAAATACTTTCAGCGGTTGTCGCCAAAAACGAACCACCAATATTTAAACTAGCGTTCTCACCAAATATAATTCCCGCAGGATTAATTAAAAATAAATTGGCATCACCAGAAGCTCTTATCAAACCATCAATAGACGATATATTTCCACCCGTTACCCGATTAATAATATTAACCACATCGGTGGAATTATTAAAAATAGCCGCACTACCTTGGGGAATCGAAAAATCTCGGAAGCTGTGAAATAGATTATTACCTTTTTTAATGCCGTTTAAAATATTGAAATTATTACCGCTTATATTTACAGTTGTGTTAGTGCTTCCATCAGATGTGACTTGAGAAGATGCTGGTAAAATAAATCCCAAAGTTAACAAAATACTAATCAATCCAGGTACAATCGTGATTCCCTTCATTTTGAAAATTTTATATCGTCTGGAGTTATAGTTCCCAAATCATGGATGATTTGAACAATGTATGGAAATCTGTAAGAAGTAAGAAGTAAGAAGTAA
Source organism: Cyanobacteria bacterium J06621_15 (assembly GCA_038525335.1). Taxonomy (GTDB): domain Bacteria; phylum Cyanobacteriota; class Cyanobacteriia; order Cyanobacteriales; family Nostocaceae; genus Rivularia. The sequence continues at coordinate 1,656 of JBCBHT010000094.1, forward strand.
GAAGTAAAAAGTAATAATCTAATTGCTCTTACACCAAAGTTTTGTAGTTATTTTGTCGATAGATATGTTTATTTTATGACAATACCGATTTATATAACAGAACGATTTTCTGTATAAATATACTTGTTTTGCTATTTGTAAGTGTTTAAAATTACTAAAAACATTTTTTGCTAAATAATCAATAATCTTCATATAGTTCAACTCAATTTTTAAATCAAATATACTTTTCAATTTAAATAAAATCCAAAAATGAGAATTAAAAATTAAAACTGGAAATTAATCAATAAGTCTGGAATCAAGAAAAAGCGTGTTGTAGTCATTCTCAGATAAACAAATTATCCAGAAATTCTATAATTAGCCACCAGGGATATACCCTATTACAAAGCCCAGTCAATTATGATTGGGCTTTTGGCATGGAAAAATAACTATATAATCTCAGGGAAATATAAAATTGATTTTTTTTTAGATGAATATTTATCGCCATATCAAGCATAAACATTTACTATTGTTTTGTTTGGGATTATTCCTAGCAGGAATTTGTTATTTAATCATCAATGCTAATATTTCATCAAAAATGACAATCACAAAAATTAATTATCAAGGTTGGTCAGATTCCTATATTTTAAGTAACTCCCAAGTCGAAGCAGTTATAGTTCCTGCAATTGGAAGAATCATGCAGTTTCGCTTCCCTGGTGAAGAAAATGCATTTTGGGAAGATTCACAGATATACGGTAAGATACCCAATCCTAAATCTGAAGAATGGGATAACTTCGGTGGTGATAAAACTTGGCCAGCACCTCAATCTAAATGGGAAGACATTACAAAAGTAAGTTGGCCACCACCAGATACTTTTGATTCGGTACCGGTTCAAATCAAAGCTGAAAAAAACGAGTTGACGTTAATTTCTGAAGTTGACCCGTTTTATGGAATCAGATTTAGAAGGAAGATTTCTCTTGAACCAAATCAACCAATCATGAATATCACCACTACTTTTGAAAAGGTCGAAGGTGATGCACAACAAGTCTCGGTTTGGACGATTACGCAGTTAAAAGAACCAGTTTCTGTTTTCGCTGCAATTCCCCAAAATTCAATTTTTCCTCAAGGTTATAACAAGCAATCTGACAACCTACCAGCTAACTTAAAAGTAGAAGACGGTATCCTATCTTTAACAAGGGATGAAAATAGGGCTTCTAAAATCGGTAGCGATGCGAGTACTTTATTATGGATGGGTGAAAATATCGCTGTTCGGATGGATTCACCAAGGATAGAGAAAGCAGTTTATCCCGACAATAATAGTAATTCCGAGATTTACACTAATTACAATCCGAAAGCTTATATTGAATTAGAATTCCTCAGTCCGTTACAAACTCTGGAAGTCGGGGAAACAATGGAGTTAACGGTCAAATATACTTTAATCAAAACTACATCACAAGATATTGAAGAGCAAGTGAGGAAGATTTTAGGGAGATAATTAATTAAATGTTTTATTTATCACGGAGGCAATTAATATAACCGGGACTTTTTCTGTATATAAATACTTATTTTTTGATTTAAATGTGTTGATAATTACCGAGTAATCAACTAATTAATTTTTATTGATAAAAATCTATTTTCTGCTAATAGTAACCGTTTTATGATATTATTTCTGTAATAAATAATCTTTCATAATGGGCAATAGTAGCTCTCGTTTATATCTACTAATATTCCCATTATATAAAAAATAGGTTGATAATTAAATTATCCCACACCATGAGCATCTTTAAAAAATTTTTTATCAAAACAAATTAAAATCAAATTTATATTTTGAATTGATTTAGACTACTTCCTTCTCGTTAGAAGGTTTCCTGTAAAAAACCGCAGAGAGCGCAGAGAGCGCAGAGGAAAGAGATAAGTACCTAGACAAAATTAATTGTACATTCGTCATTGTGAGGGTCACTACGTGAAACGAAGCATTCAGCGAAGCTGCGGATCATCGCAACACTTTGAGATTGCTATCTCCCTTCGGGAGACGCTTAGTCTGACGACTCACTCCGTGAACGCTAACGCTATCGCTCGCAATGACACAAATGATTTTGTCCACCCACTTAAAAAGAATGGGTAATTTTAGAGCGGAACGGGAGTAGTCTTTCATCTTTGTTTAAAGGGGATTGAAAACCCCGGTAGATATAGATAAAGATATTTGAGGACAGTTATTAATCTATTCACCTCTACTTTCTAACTCCTTTCTCAAAAGCAAACCATAAACATCGTCGATAGCATATTCAACTATTTCACAATTGTTTGCTCTGAAAACAAATACCAAAAAAATAATCTTGTCAATACCAATATCAGAATATGAAATTATGAGTATTTTAAATCACAAGCAACTCTACATTTATTAATCTGAGCATCGAGAATTTTCAATGTTTTTGCTCATGTATTATCTCTGTAATTTAAACAAATATTAAGTTGCTGCTGTTTACGGGATTTATCTATGAATTAATCGGTAATTTTTTAAAAGTAAACATACTGCTTCCCTCAAGATAACAATATCACTTTTTAGGGGAAAGTCTTGTAATCTCGTGAGTTAATTGAGAATAGAGTCAATAGCAGTGTTAATGTAAATGAGTTTTAAGCAATTATGACAAATTATGAATATGGAAGATTGATGAGTGGGGGAGTTATAGGTAAGTTATAATTATGTAAGGATAAAGAAAGATATCAAGGAGTCTGTGGGTAGAAAATTTTTGGGATTTTGTATATGTGTAATAGATTATTCATTAAAAAAGAATTTCTTTGCTTGTTCGGGTGTAATTTTATTATCCGGATTGTTTTTATTCCACTCCTTGCGTAAACATCTTTCATCTTTAATACTCTTCTCCCAGGATTCGAGCCATTGTAAAAGAAATATAATTCGTTTCCTTTATTTAAAGCAGCATCAACTTTAATTTTGGTAAGCTCAGGAATATTAGTTTGAATTTGTTTGGGATAACCTTTATCAATAAATTTTGGGATTGGTTGATTTTGAGTCAGAGTATAGCGGATAAATTGATTTCCGCTGGTCATAAATAGATAATCACCTTTGACGTAAGCGGAATCTACGATTCCAGTTTCGGTAAAGTTATTGTTGAGTCTACCGCATTTACTTTTAACGGGATTTTCTTGATTTAAATTACTCGATTCAACAAAATACTGTTCTTCGCTGTCTTGATTTGGAATTTTTCCGAAGAAATATGATTTTTTTGACTTTGAGTTTGTAAAAGCTGCTTTGATGTTATTCCATGATGGTAAATCTTCTGTATTGTCTAAAATTGGTTTGGGATAACCGGATTCAGCATAGTTGTAGGGGAAGTCGGAATAAACCAGATATTCATCACCGCTGAATAAATAAAGTTTTTTATTTCTAACGAAAGCAGCATCTACAATACCAGTTTCAACGATATTGTTGTAAATCCTTCCCCAAAAAAGATTTTGAGGTTGAGGATTCGACCAATTGTTGATTTGTTCCACAACTGTGGAAACTTCCGACACTGGGAAGACTATAAATTTTTGACCTTTGAATATATAGATATTATTATCCCGACCGACAAATGCTGTATCTATAGAAAATTCAAGTTTTATCGCTGGGGGTTCTTCCTCGTCTGCTGTATTTTCCGAATCGAGGTTATTTTCAGCTAGAGATATTTCTCTAGTAAAGATATTAAACAATAAATCTCTTCTTAAGGATAAATTCTCGTCTTCTGAATTATCAGTGACTGTATTAGATATGGTTAGCTGTGAATTTTGAAATTTATATTGGGTGTTACCGATAGTAAAAGCTGTATTAAATCCCCAGTTATCATCTTCTTCCCTATCTTCTAATTTAGGAAATTCTTCTAAAGTTAAGGTTGTGGTATCAAATTTATAAAATCTGTCTCTACGTCTACCTGGTTTGTCAAAGATGAAATAAATATTTGAATCGAGAACAAATGCTATATTAACAGCTTGTTTTTGATAGGATTCGTTGTTATTCCGACAACCCAATTGTAAAGGTGATTTCGTCAATAATTTCTGAAGCTGTTTGAGAATTGATGGGAGATTGGGTTAAAGCTGAGTCAATTTTTTGTCGAAGTATTGTATTTAAGGTAAAATCTTCGTTTTGTTTATCAATAACTATATCACCATTGCTATCGAAAATCCGAATTTGATCAGCTTGACTAAATTTTGCGATCGCCAATGTGTTTGTTCTAAATTCAGGTAGCTGAGAATTTGTAATTTCTAAATAATAATCCTGGGATTCTGCTTTAGATACGACGACAACAGCAGCATCAATTTTACCAGTTTTGGCAATGTTATTAACTACATTTCCCCAATACCTGTTAGTAATATTAGGATATCTATCTTCAACTTGATTGTAATTACTACCGCTATAGCTGAGAAATTCTGTTCCTGAGAAAAGATAAGTTTTCCCATCTTCTCCTTTAAAAGCAGCATCAATATATTCAAAAGGAATGCTATCCCAATAAGTTGCTAAATCCTGCAGTTCCGACCACCAACGCTGTATGTTATCAAAGTAGATAAATTTATTGTTGGAGAATAAATAAACTTTATTATCCGGACTATTGAAAATAGCATCGATATCGTGACAAGTCGCTCCTTCCTCAACTAAAATAAAAGGAAGATTCCACCAGTTATCATTTGGTTTTTGAGGATAATTTTCATCAATTTGGGTATAATCATTTAATCAATTTGCTGTTGAGGGATATACCCGTTCTCTAATAAAAATCTATCTTCTACCAAAGTATCAATCAATTCCTCACGTTCTTCGATACTAAATTCTAGCTCGTCAAGAATTTCTAAGTTAAATTGATATTTTCTGGAATTAGAGACAATTTGACTAATATTATTAAATATCGTTACTCTTTACTTTTAGTAAGACTGATATTCTTTAAAAATTTGAATTTCCCCATTGTTATTAAAGGAAACTACAGGGAAAGGGTCTTTTTGATTTCCCATTTCCATTCCCGGTGTACCTGAAACCATTCCGGGTACTGATAAACCTATTTGTTTGGGGGATTGAGCGACAAAACGTTTAATATCATCAGCAGGTACATGTCCTTCTATTACATAACCGTCAATAATTGCAGTGTGACAAGATTCTAACTGTGAAGGTACTTGGTACTGTTGTTTAATTGCTTCCATATTTTCGGTTTTGATATCATCTTTGATTTTGAAACCATGTTTTTGCATGTGTTTTACCCAATCTTCACAGCAACCACAATAAGGACTGCGATAAACGGTAACTTCTTTGATTTCTGGTGACAATGGTTGAATTTCCTTATCCCATACGCTGATTGCTTGAGCTTGATTTCCTGTGAATGGTAGCCAATAAAATATTCCTGCCAATATTAAAATAATTATGCTTTTGATTGGAGAAATTAACATGAGTAGAACCTAGAAATGAATTTTGACTACGGATTTTTTAGAAAGTTGAGGATGCAGATATTTTCTCAAACTTATCAAGACTAATTTTATAGTTAATTAATCTTTTAACCTATCTTTGATTTTGATTTCAACTTTAGAACCGTAACGATTCAAAATGACTTTTACTTCACCACCAGCAGATGTATATTGAATCGCATTAACTATTAAATTAGAAAATAAACGATAGAGCTGTTCGGAATTACCAACAATATTAATTGGTTTATCAACTTTAATTATAGATACCAAATTTACTTTAACCGAAATTGCCATTGCTGCAAATTCTTCTATCAAATCGCTAATAATATCAGGTTCTTCAGTACTTGGTATGCTATTAAAATAGTCGTTTTTAGGCAGTCGGCAGTCGGCAGTAGGCAGTAGGAAGAAAATAGAGTAAAATTATTAAAAATTAAATATATATGGTCTAAAATCATTATATAGTAAGAATTTTAGTAATTTTAACTAATATTTTGGCATACTAACAACTGAAGAACCTAATATCATTCAAACAACATACTTCTGGTTGTAAAGCAATAAATTGTCTATCAAAGCATGAAAGCATCAATAAATCTGTAACTAAGCTGGTAATTCGCTGATTTTGACGCTTGATTGTTCGTAAAATATCCCAAATTTCTGCTGCTTGTAAATCCGGTGTTAAAAATGCTGATTCAACTGTTGCTTGAGCAGCAGCTAAGGGAGTGCGTAATTCATGTGCTGCATCGGCTGTAAACTGCTGAATTTTCCTGTAAGATTGATAAATCGGTCGCATTGCTAAACCCGATAGCCACCAACTAGCAATAGCAATCATAATCATTGCCATTGCTAATCCTAGCACCAAACTTAATCTAACTGCGTCCATATAGCTGTTAATATCGGCAATATTTCGTCCTACTTGTAAATACCCCCAGTTAAGATTATTTTTCGGTTGCAAAGACAGAGAAATTTGATGGTAAGAGTTATCAGTATCGTCTTTAATAGTTTGCCAAAGTTGATTTTGGAAGGGGAATTTTGATTTTTTTGGTAATGAACCAGCAATTGCAATTAAATTACCGGAATTATCAAATAAACGTATATAATAATTTTGATTAATCGCGTTTAAAAAATCTTTTCGATAACTAACTTATGGGGATGCACAACCCGATTCAACTATACAAATATTCGGTATTAATTCCTTAACTGCTGGTGGTAATTTTTCCGGTTGATTAAGCTTTGATTCTAAATTATTATGTAAAGTCTTGGCAATAAATTCTAATTCTCTATCTAAAGCGACTTCATGAGCATGAGATACAGTTATATAAAGACCAAATCCACATACAGTTAAAATCAAACCCATAACAATCGCGTACCATGATGCTAAACGAATTCTAGTACGCTCAAATAGTTTATTTTGCTTCATTATTATCGTTAATTTTACATAGTTAATTTAAATACGATTAGCATAAATATTAAATGGAAAATAAAAAATGAAATAATACTCTAAATAAAACTACTCTCCATTACCCATTACCCATTACCAATTACCAATTATCATGTCTATCACAACAACAGCAAAAGTAAAATTATATAGAATGTCTACCCCAGAACATGAATGTCCTTGGGGATTAAAAGCAGTTAATTTACTTAAAGAAAAAGGAATAGAATTTGAAGATAATAAACTGACATCTCGCGAACAAATAGACGCTTTCAAAGCTAAACATCAAGTTGAAACAACACCGCAAATTTTCTTTGATGATGAAAGAATTGGTGGTTGTAGCGAATTAGCAGAAAAATTGGAGGTTGAAGCAGAAGGAGCAGAATATTCTTACACTCCCGTGATTGCAATATTCTCAACAGCAGGATTAATGAGTTTAGCAACTGCTACAGGAATCACTGGATTTATGGGTTTTTCTTTATCCCTGCTAGCTTCTTTAAAATTAATGGATATCGAATCCTTCGCTGAAAGCTTTCAGAAATACGATTTAATAACTAAGAAAATTAAACCCTATGCTAAAGTATATCCTTTTGCTGAATTAGCAATTGCTCTCGGTTTTCTTTCGGGGATTGCTCCACTAGCAACGGGTATCACTTCTTTTTTTATTGGTGTCAGCGGAGCTATTTCGGTGGTGAAAGCAGTATATATTGATAAATTGGCTCTTAATTGTGCTTGTGTGGGAGGAAATTCCAAAGCACCTTTAGGAATCGTCAGTTTTGCAGAAAATGCGATTATGGCTATTATGGGAGCAACATTGATTTATTCTGCGACAACGGGAGAAATCGAAGCAGTCAAACTAAAACAAGCTGAACCAAATGCAATCATCAGCTCGCAAAAAAATTTAAGCTAGATATAATTAGAATTAAATTAAAATTTAAATTGAAATTACAATACATCCGCTTTTGTGGAAGTTTATTTAATTTAATTTAGTTTAATTTAGTTTAATTAAAAAGGTTATTACACGTGCTTCGTAAAATTACACTTATTACTATTATCAGTTTACTAGTATTTTCCACTACTTCCTGTACTGATAAACCAAACAATTCTACACAAATAGAAACAATCGAAACACCTTCGACCGCAAATAATTCCTCACAAATAGAAACAAATAAAACACCTTCTGAAACTGAATCATCTACCGAAGAATTACCTGCAAAAATCCAAAGTGCTGTTTTATCAGATGCAAATAAACGTGTTAGTAAACCAGTAGCGGCACTACGAGTTACCGAATCAGAAAAACAAAGCTGGTCGGATAGTTGTTTGGGATTATCCGAACCGGGTAAATTATGCGCTCAGGTAATAGTTCCCGGTTGGAAAGTTAAAGTTACCGACGGACAGCGAGAGTTAGTTTATCGTACCGATGATAAAGGTAGACTGGTTAAATTAGAACAGTGAACAGTTATCAGTTATCAGTTATCAGTTATCACGTATTCTTCTTGAACTCATTACTTATTACTCATTACTCATTCTCACACCTAATTGCTTAGTGCTTTCTTGACTCGTGTTGGCCAAAAGTATTCACCAAAACCTTTGCTTAAATTGCTGGGATTGGTTTTACTATCAATTTCGTTACCCCATCTTTTACCGGTATTAACAAGACCAAGTTCATCTTGTGGTTGAAAATGCCAAGCTAACATTCCGATACCTCTGGGAAGCGCATTTCGATATACTAATCCTGGTGCTTGATAGCGGTTAGTATCATCTTCACCACCGCTACCAACTTCCCCAATTAATAATGCATGTCCTTTGTCTCTGACTCTATTAAGGTAATTAATAAATTTTGCATCCATTCTTTTGTATCCATGTGCCCAAAGGTCGTAAACATGGAGACTAAAAATAATATTTTCGTATTTCTTGCCATTAAAATACTTTAACTTATCTCCTTGAGACAAAATAGCGCTACTTTTCTCATCTACCATTTCCAAATCCCAACTATCGCTATCTTGTCCGCAACTGTCAGCATCAACCACGATGGGATTTTTTGCACCGATTTTATCGCGAATTAGTTGAATAAATTGCTGATGTACATCTACCCATTCTGGAGAAATTGGTCTTTGATTTGATACCACTCCAGGTTCGTTAATAATATTGAACCAAACGTAAGGGTTATTCTTGTAGCGTTTGGCTACGGTTTTCCAAAAATCATCTAATAATAGTAGGTCATTTCCTTGAGGATAGCGACAAGTCCAGTCGTGAGCATCAATCATCACCACGACTTTCTTATTAGTAAAAGCTGAAACGATTTTATCGAGACTTTGTAAAGCTAAATCCCGATGCGTAGACCATTCCCACTCGGACATCCGCTGACCTTGCCATTTTTGCTCTGTTAAACCCACTACTGCACGTACAGTATTAAAATTCCAATCGTCTGCAATAGAATTTACAAGTTTTGCAGCACCACCAGGGTCTTTTGCATCCCATCCGACGTAGTTCCAACCGTTAATATTAGTACCAATAGGAATAAATTGGTTACCTTGAGGAGATATGATTTTTGTATCCCAAACTTGAAAATGTTTCCCTCCAATATTTATCGCATTATCATTAGCAGATAATTGATTTCCATTCACGAACAGGTTTGATAAAGGAATAATACATAAGGTGACTGTAAAAATAACGATAAGAGAGATAGCTTTTTTTCGAGATATCATCTAAAAACCTCCGGGAGCAGGGAAACCGTGTGTCTTCAGACCACGGAGGAACTGCGAGACGGGTGGTTTTAACCGCCGTGAGTTAAAAAGCATAAGAATAACCATCCTTTTTATGAATAGTTTTACAGTATTTATAGGAGATACCTTGTACTAGTTTTCCATGAGTTGAAATATTAAAACTGCCAGTACTTCTAGTTGCAATTCTACCAATATATTCGCCAACCTTTTTTCCGGAAAGTACAACGGCTTTAACAATATCTCCAGTTTGAAACATGAAGACGAACTTAAATCTAGGGACATATCTAGTAGGAAAACCGTATTTATCAGTTCGACACATTTGTCGGGTTCCATGACCATTACATTTTATTTTTAATGGTTCGTTGGTCAATAGTTTTAAATTGTTAACATTACCAACACAAGCAGCATCAATCCAATGCTGTTTTTCAAGTTTTAACCTAGTTCGGTTATATTTGGTTTGCGCTCCTGTTGCAGTTCTAGTAGGCAATAAATCAGATAAAACTTTCACTAATTTATTCCTAGTTGCATTAACTGCCGCTGCATCTAAAAGCGGTTTTTTAGCATGAGATTGAATTTTTTTGAGCAAGTCAGGTTTATTCTTTAAAAACTCTTCAACTGGTTTATTACCTTTCTTTTTATTGCATTTTGAGCAACTATTACATAAATTGCTTACTCTATTACTTCCCCCTTTTGATTTTGGATGTATGTGTTCAACCTGCAAGGGTACATCTTTTTTACCGCAGTAAGTACACTCTCTACCCCATTTTTCTAGTAAATATTCGCGTACTTGATAACCTTGTAATTCCCCTTGTTGATACTCAACACCAGATATTTCTGGATTTTGCATTTGCTGCATATCGAATTTAACTTTTTCAATCCATAATTCAGATATTTGAGCATATCTTATCAAACGCTTTACCCAAGTTTCTATAGTTAAGATTCTATGCTCTAAACTTGGTGGCAGCCAGCTATCACTACGTTTACGGTTGTTAAAACGTGGTTTTCTGTACCGAGTTTTTCTATTCCTGCGGCTACGTCTTAACTGCCTGCGAGACAATAAATCCTTTTTTATCTGATAACCTCTATGTTCTAATTCGGCACACCAAACAACATTTTCTCCATCAAGTAATGCAATACCTGTGAATTTACTTCCAGGGTCAAGCTTCAATGTTAATGGTTTAATGATTGGGCTATCAATTACAGTTTTCAATATCAATGTAAACGGATACATTCTGTAAACTGCTGCTTTTTGTTTATTTAGTAATTCTCTTGCTCTTGCAGGATTTAAAAGATTAAGTGGTTTTTTGTCTTTGTCAATTACGAATACGTAATTTTGCATTTCTGCAAACTCCTATTAAGGGTAAAGTTAGCTTAGACATTGTTAGCGGTCGGTGAGGCAGTCCGTTGCGGAGGTTTCCGAGCCACTTGCGTGCGGAGGTTCCCTCCGTTGAGCAAAGTGGCGTTCCGTTGTAGGAACTGCCGAACCCCAGAGGGGTACTTTTCAAACAACACTTCCTTAACCCCTTTAAGGATGTTTAATTGTTCGATTCTAGAGCAAGAAACTAGCTACGCATTTCTTGGTAGGTTCTTTAACGCTTGCCGCTAACGGAAGTCTGGTCAACTTAGGGCTGCCAGCTTTTTAGGCTGGAAGCCCCTAACTTATAGTCGGGGGTCGTTGACTAACTACTTTTTACGCTAATTTAGTACTGTGATTGCTGTATTTAATATTATTACGGGTTTGATAATTGTAAAATAAAGATTTATATAGGATGAGTAGTTGATGATTGGTAATAAGTGAGATAACTTGATAAAAGTATTTTTAAGTAATCATCGAAACTCTATTTGTTAGAAAACATCCCGATTTTGCGCTTATGCTTGTCAAATGTCTGTAGAGAATGTAGAACATACCATAAATAGATTTTTTGGTAATTCTAAGAAAGGTTATCCAAAGTTCAAGATACACAGCCATTCTGTAGAATATAAGCAATGAGACTGGAAATTATATCTAACTAAAAGACGAGAAAATTTTGCTGAGAAAAAAGTATCACACAGGTAAATGTTTTAGGTAAGTGTAACATTTACACATTTGATAAAAAGCTGATAAATCTAGTAATTACAGTTAAACTTACTGATGGATTTTACGTTCAGTTTTACATCAAGTTTGATAACAACCAAGTTTTACCTGAAACCTAAACCTAAATCAACGCTGAAATAGCCATTGATATATTGATATGGGTTTACAGTATTTTTGATATGGATGAATAGTGTCAAATTATTCGATATTAATTCAGACTAACCTAGAAATTGGTACCAACTACTAGCAATAAAGTTTCCAATAAAAAGTATTTCCAATTAGTAGTATGTTTAATATCGATAATTAACAAAAAACTGCGACTTTGCTAAAAAGCTCCGATTATAAATTTTACCAACGGTCGTAAATACTGTAAAATCTAACCTTAAAAAGAATTATTTTTCGCGATAACATAAAGCTTGCAAATCAATTTACTATTCTCGTATTTTCGCAAACTATGCTTGATATATTCCCTTTCAGATTCGAGTTAGACACAATAGCTATTGCTGGAGCAACTTTATGGTCTTTAGCATTGTATTTAGGCTTCTCCCCTCTTAGTGAATGGGTAACAAAACAAATAAATCGCTGGTTCAATTTTGCTGAACGATTTATGTATACCAGTGAAACAGAATTTGAAAAAACCCGTCAAGCCAGAGAATCGCAAAATGCTTTCTATGCATCTGTTTTCAGCATCATACCTTTTCTAATTGTCGGTGCTTTATCAAACTGGATTATAGAACTGAGTTTAGGAGGAAGTTGGGGTATTAGTACCGGAATTCTCGCCTCCATGGGTTGCGGAGTATATGAATTAGGAAGACGAGATGGAGAAAACAGCGAACAATAATCAGCGAGCAGTGGACAGCGAACAGTTATCAATTATCAATTGTTATTAGACCTTTAGCCTTTAACCTTTTATGCCTTCTCCTCGGATTATTTTAGAAACTTTACTTCCACATTTAAAAGCAGCAGCAGGTTACGCTCGTTTTCTACAACCTAAAATTGCTGCACTTCCCGATAAAGATGGTGGAGATAGCTTTTTTTCTGCTGCTCTAACTGATGCCGATTTAGCTATTCAAAATTTTGTCGAAGTTGCTCTACTAGGCAATTTTCCAAATATCAGATTTTACGGTGAAGAATATAAAAGTTCTCCCAATACAAAGTATTTTCGTGCTGTTGATTTTGGGGAGAAAGATGATTATCTAGTTACTCTCGACCCAATTGACGGTACAAAGTTCTATATAGACGGTCATTCCAATTATCAAATTATCCTGGGCATCTTAAATACGGATGATTACGAAGCGGTAATTGCTATTTCTCCGAGTGAAGATACCTATTTCTATGCTTTAAGAGGTGAAGGTGCTTTCAAAGGTAATCTAAAAATGAATTTATCGGAATGTATTCCTTTAAAGGTAGATTCTAGTGCCAAGCCTAATATCTTGTTAGGTACGGCGATGAGTTCTTTAAAACCTGCACTGGAAGATAAATATAATATTATTAATGCAGTTGATGATTATTCTAGTTCGGTTCAAAGACCCAATCTCAATGCTATTTTAAGCGGTGGTTTAACCGGTGCTGTGAAACGATTTGGTCAATTTATTGATGGTGGTGCCTTAGCTTTCCTTGCTAGAGAAGCTGGTTGTAAGGTCACAAAAATGGATGGTTCTGCAACACCACCTTTAAGTTCTTGCTCGGATTACAAATTACCAGGGTTAATTATCGCTACTTCCGAATCTGTTCATCAAGATATACTGAATGCTGTTCGCGACGTTAACTTAAGTTATTGAAACCCTCTAGTAAGAAGGACGGTATTTGAGTAGTAATGCAGTACTAACACTCATGTAGTACTGCATTACTACCATGTTTATCACACCCTTCTATTTAATTAGTCAACCGTAGTAAATATAGTGATAATTGTTTATATTAAGCTGGCTACAAACTTCTATTTTCATGTTGATTTAACCAACGATTTTGCAAGCTTTCTAGCTTCTTATTTAATTTAGTCATACGTCGCCAGTGATTATCAATTTATCGCGACCTGAAACCCTTGTCAAATCGTAATTCCAATTTTTAAATATCAGGGTTTCATGACTAAGTTTACAATTAAATGTTTTGTTATTTTTATCAATAACGAAACTTATATTGTTAAAATTGATTATTTCGTTCGTTTGATTTCATAAATAACATTAGAGCTATATTATTGCGCAAACATGATTCTGTCATTCGGGAATAGCGAACGATAGATTATCAAATGTGAAGGGATTTCCAAAGTTGTTTTAAACAGCTTCTATATATAGATGTAGAAAGTAAAGTAATTATAATTGCTGATTCAACTCTCCAAAAACCAACTCAGCCAACTTATCAGCAGCACCAGCTTGACCTCTAGCATTTCTCAAATTTTCGCGCATCTGGGATAATTTTTCGGGATTTTGTAGATAATCGATTATCAAATCACCTACTTCTTGAGGCTGTAATTTACCAACTAGTTCTGGGACAATTTCTTTCTGTGCCCAGATATTAGGCCAAGCCAACAAACCTTTACGTTTAAGAAAATAGGAATTTATCAACTTTGCAAAACTAGTGCCGACAAAAGGTAAATTAGCGAGTAATCCAGGTATACCATCCCAAGAGCGCATTGCATCTAATTGCTGAGTGGGAAGTAGAACAATCATGGGAACAGCTAAAGAACCAAGTTCGGCAGTGTTAGCACCGACAGTAGTTATACAGATGCAGCATCTCGATAACATATCATAAGCGGGGTGTTTATCAGATATTTCTACTTTTAAACCTGTCGCTGTTTGTAAATATGGTTTATTAGAATCTAGGTCGATTAATTTTGCTGAAGTTCCTCCAAAGTATTGAGACATCGGGTTTTTGTCAGCATCAGCAAAATCTGCTAAAGTTTGTAAATTCAAAGTTGGAGCGACAGGGATAACGAATTTTGTATCTGGTAACTTGGAGTTAATATAAATTGCGATCGCCAAACTCAAAGGAACCCCCTGAGCCAACTTAGCAGCTTTTGAACCGGGTAAAATTCCAATTAGTTCTACCTCCTCTTCCCTCTCTTCCTTTTCTACCCCCTCTATAGAAGAAGCTTCAGCCATCAAATCACCAACTACGGTAAATTTATCAATATATTTGGGTTTAACATTGTTGATGACTTCAGGTTTCATGACGCCGAATCGATTAATTAAGGAATGCCATCTTGCTTCCCATTCAGCGTAGACAACGGTACGATAATTTAACCTTTTACCAATTACGAAGGGAAAAAACTGGTCACCACCAAGGAATAAAACAACACCTTTTTCTCTCCAATCCCAATTATCAGCAGTTTTTCCAGTAATTAGAAAAGGAAAGAAATATTGAGCGGATTGAACTCTATCAACTTCGGGATAAGAAAGAGCAATATCAGTTTCCTTACCGCTAGCATTAGAGCAAGGGGATAAAACAACAGAAATTCTCACATAATTGGGGTCATCACCGAGTTTATTTCGTAAAGCTTTGACTACAGGACGAACCCAAGTAGTAATTTCTCCCGGACCGTTGGAAAGAATAAGGATATCAAACATTTTTCAGTGATTAGTTAACAGCAAATAAAATTGTAATGGGAACTCTGTGACGCTTTGAGAAATTTTGAACTTGGTTACTCTTTGGTTACTCATAGGAAGATAGCGTCGCGCACTAACCAAAAGTAATTATTACTATTTAAGGATTAAAATACAAGTTCTCACAATGATTTTTTCTTCTATTCCCTATTTACTGTTCGTTTATTCAAATATTGAGTTTCATTCTTAATACAATAATGCTTTAAAGTCATTTTTCGCTTTCACGAATTAAACGGGATTTTAATTAATAAACTGTTGAAAGCAAAAGATTTTTTTCAGATATTCCACCAATAGAAAAATTTTTTACCGTTACTTTTAAGTTTGATTTAACAAGAATTTGCGATTTTTTGATTAATCGCTTCTCAGAACAGGTTTTAAGTAGTGATAACGAAAAAAGAAGACTTAACAGGATTGGGAATCGCTATCACCGCGAGGGAAAAGGGAAGGAGGAAGAAGATAAAAAGTTTGGAAGAAATTTATACACCTCCTAAACAAGAACCGCCATAAATGGTGGGATTTGTATTCTATTATTTGAAAAGTAATTAACTATTAACTCCTAACTCCTAACTCTTTCAACCCATTCCAAAGCACCTTCAATATTTTCTACTCTTTCTCCCTCTGGAAGGATTGGACGTTTGACCATTACTACTTTTATTCCTAATTCTCTCGCAGCAATAATTTTTGCATAAGTTGCATTACCACCACTATTTTTGCTCACGATAGTATCAATATTATGTTCTTGCAATAAATGTTTTTCTAAATTCTGATTAAAAGGTCCCCGCTCAAATAAAATTAAACCTTTTGGTAATACAATATCTGATAAAGGTTTATCAATCATTCGCATTAAAAACCAAATATTTTCAAGTTGTGTAAAAGCAGTTATTTCTTGCCTTCCAATCGTTAAGAATACTCGTGAAGCAAAATTCGGTAAAATATCTACTGCTGTTTGTATATTCTCTACTTCTATCCATTTATCACCCCGAACAGATTCCCATTCCGCACGAATTAACATCAGTCGGGGTAATTTTAACTTTTTTGCTGCAATCGCTGCATTTTGAGATATCTTTGCTGCAAAAGGGTGTGTCGCATCAATGAGTAAATCAATGTTTTCTGATTTTAAATACTTGATTAGTCCTGTAACACCACCAAAACCTCCAACTCGGGAATTTTGAGATATTAAAGCTTGATTAGTACGACCTGCTAGAGAAATTTTTACTTTTATATTAGGTAAATTAGCAGCTTTTTTGGATAATTCTCTAGCTTCTTGAGTTCCACCTAGAATTAATAATTTCACCAGTTTTTATTTATGAAGCATCTATATAGCCTTGCATATAACAATAATCATGTAAATTATTTAAACGTAATGGTTTTATTCTTAAAGTGCTATTGACTATATAAAATCCCTCTAAATAAGCATTATACCCAATACCACTTTGACAGTCTTTTCTCGTAAAATTACTACTAATTTGGCAAGAAGTAAGAATGAAAGAAAGAATTAGGCAACTTAAACAAATTATAACCTTGGATAGCATCTTTAGTAATCTCTATTAATATTTTAAAAATTAATTGCATGTTAAACAGACTTATTGATAAAAACAAGTATAAAAGTTATAGATTACAAATCAAATTCTATTTTTTTATATTTTAATATTTCATCATTCCAATAATTTACAGAATAAAAAAAGCCCGGTCGCTTTAATACAACCGGACTTAGTAATTCAACTATCCAAAATCATTTGTTACCACGCTTACATTATGCATTGGTTTGCTCAAGGTTAATTTTCACTACTTTATTCTTTTCTTCTTGAGCTAATGGTAAGTGTAAGTTCAAAATACCGTCTTTATAATCGGCTTTCACATCGGTATTTTGAATACGTGTTGGTAGAGGAATTACTCGCTCAAACTTACCGTAACTGAATTCGCTTCTTCTATTACCCTTTTCTTCGCTTGTTGTTTCTTCCTTACGCTCCCCTTTAATAGAAACTGCTTTCTCGGTAACTTGAATATCCAAGTCATTTACATTCATACCTGGAATTTCTAGCTTCAAATTGATAGCGTTATCGGTTTCGGATAATTCAGCAGCAGGAATTTTAGAAAAGTTACCGAAATCAGAATTTTCTGGAGCAAGCATATCGTCAAACAAACGATTGAAGCTTCTTTGCAAAGCGTTCATTTCTTGCCAAGGATTGTAACGTACTAAAGCCATTTTATTTGCCTCCAAAAAACAATTTGTATGTGATTTGTGTGTCTTAGTTGTTTGCTTTGATGTTTCTATATTAATGAAAATAAAAGGTAGTGCAAATTCGGTTTGCATCACAATATAAATGAAGAAAACCGACCATCTTACAGTTATCAGTTAACAGTTATCAAACTCGTTACAAGGTTCTACCTTGTAATGCATTTCCAAAGGCTTTCCCTTTCTTTATATAATGTAATTAGGCAGAGCCTACTGAAATTGGTTCCCAGTCGGAGACTACAAATTTGTTACGGATTTTAATCAATAATAACCATATTCGGTTAATACTAATAATTCAGTTCGGGGAACCGAAAAAATATAATTTATATACCTACAAATGATGTAGAGACGTTGCATTATAACGTCTCTATAATCGATTGATAATGTTAATAACCTTGCAATAATTCATTCAAAAACCATTTATTAAATTGACAGTTAAATCGACGATGCGGGTACTTTTGCTGATAACTCCGCATCAGCTTTTTCAAGTTCCGGTTCAGTTGCGATAATATGTTCTTCTAAAATTGCTAAGTTACGAATATTTGACTTATAAAAAGCGTCAAATACATCACCCAGTAACGGGACAGTACCGACGAAAAATTCTAAACCGACATTAAAAATCATTTTTTTGAGGTTATCGCTCGATACACCTACACGAGTTGCGAGATAAATAATGTAACCAGAAACTATCGTACTAATAATATCTCCAGCACCAGGAACTAAACCAAGAATTGGGTCTAAACCGATGCGGAATTTTGTACCGGGAATACCGATAGCGGTATCCATCAGCCGACTAAATTTACGAATCCGGTTGAGAGTAGCGAGTTTTTTTGCAGTATCCATAATCAATATATTTGCATTGATTACTAATCTGTGTCTTATATCGCGAGAAAGAATCAGTTAGTTAAAAAAGTCTATAAAAAGAAGTGGTTATGGTGGAGGAGATAAAAGTACTCAGGGAAAGGATATTGAGAACGCAAAAATTTACTGGAAGGAATATATAAACCATGAGAAAATTTAGAACGCTTGATGAATTTGAAGAGGAGTATTTTCGCAAGTATCCTGAAGAAATTGATGACTATTTAACGGAAATCTTCCAAGAATATGCACGAGATGATGATTCTGGTGCATTACTTGCATCCTTACGTGTTATTGCTCGCGTAAGAGGAATTAGTGAGACAGCAGAACAAGTAGGTATGACACGACGAGGGCTACAAAAAGCTTTGTCTAGTAATGGCAACCCGCGTCTTGAAAACGTTAATTCTATTATGAAAGCGATGGGTTATTGTCTCATGCTACAAAAAATTATGCCAGAAGTTGCTGAGTGAATTTTATTTTTTTTGTCATGGAAACTATGATGTCACAGATGCTTCTACAGTTTCGTCTTATTTGTAGATGTCTTATCAAATCTAATAGATGGGTATTGAGGTTTAATTTTCAAGTTAGCGATGATGATACTTTGATTCAAAATGTTTTTGCAGTGGTGAATCCAGAGAAATTAAAATACTTACCAAATACTACTCAAATCCAACACAAAACCAGATAAAACATCTTCACCACTCAAAGTTGACGGATTATCTAATTCTTCAACTCTATTATCCGAACGATAAATATAAACCTTCCGTTCTTTTCTATCAATTAACCATCCTAATTTTGTACCGTCATTAATATATTCGACCATCTTATCTTGTAAAACTTTTAAGCTATCGCTTTCCGAACGCAATTCAACTACAAATTCAGGACAAATAGGAGCAAACTTTTTACGTTTATCTTGAGGTATTGCTTTCCAATACACTTTTTTAATCCAAGCAGCATCTGGGGAGCGTACAGCACCATTAGGTAATGTAAAACCACCACTAGAACCAAAACCTATACCAGTACCATCTTGCTTAGTCCATATACCTAATTGTCCAATTAGTTCAAAATTCCGCTGACTATTCTCGGAATCTGTTAGGAAATTAATTACAATTTCTCCAGTCGCTTTACGCTCAATGTGAAAATCTTTATTCAACTGACAGAAATCAAATAATTGCTCATCCGTCATGCTAATAACTGGATGAAACTTCAAAACCATTGGAGTCAATTCTGTAGCGATAGTTAATTGTGAAGTCATCTTCAATATTTTTACTGTTCCCTATTCCCCGTTCCCTATTCCCTTAACAATAATCTCTCCTTTCCTGTCAAACAACACGACCCCAACTTTCATTTCCACATCCGCATACTTTTCCACATAACTTTCCGCTTTCCGAATTATCTTTTCAGCCAAATTACTAAACACAACATCAGCTAAACCCAATTCAATTAACTTTTTATGTGCTTCATCAGCCGTTTTAACTCCTAAAACAGTCCGAACAGCTTCAATATCTCCCCCAACTTCCACCACACTAGCAGCAATAATTTCCAACTTTGCATCAGCAATATGACTCGAAGTATTGAAAATTCCCCCCGCTAACTTAATTAACTTTCCTTGATATCCCAACAACAATACGGACTCTGCTTTATACAATCCCGCTTCCACCAGCAAAGCTCCCAACCAATTACCAGTAGGAACTATTGCCGATTCCGGAATAGATAAACGTTGCGCTACAGAGTAACCATTCGCACCTATACAAAATACTAAATCGCGATGATTTTTTACCTTCTCTCGCAAAATATCGCGAAATTCTTCTAAATGTTCCCCAGCAGAAAGAGGTTTAGAAATACCGCTAGTTCCCAACAAAGCTAGACCTTCCAAAATTCCAAAAGCTTCATTAGAAGTCCGCTTTGCTAATTCCCTTCCTTGAGGAAGAATTATTTTTACAGCTAGAGTTTTATCTTCAGGAATTAACGGTAATAAATTTTTTTCAAACAAACGACGAGCAAAACTATAAATCGCAGCTTCCCCAGTCGCAGTTTTACCCAAACCTTCCCCAGCTTCTAAGATTAATATTTTTTCTGTTTCTTTTATTTCTTCCTTTCGAGGTGATAATTTCACCACAGACCAAATAGGAGTATTTCTAGTTAAATCTAAATTATCACCAGGATTACTCAAAGTAATTGCTAAAGCAGTATTACTATCTAAAACAGCAACCTGTTCAATCGGAATTTCTGCACTTTCATTAAGTAAATCAAGAGAGACCGATGATAATTTTTCTGCAATATTATCTAAATTGCTTAAATTGCTTTTCAAATTAATTAAAGCAGCCTTCGCAGCAGCCACCGCAAAGACAGGTAAAGTGTAACCAGGGAGGGGAGATTGGGGAGACAAGAGGGAGATGGGGAAGATGGGGGAGAGGGGGAAGAAATTATTTAACTGTCAAATAACCGCTGTTCACTGATAACTGTTCACTGTAAACTCGGGATTCTTGCCAAGACACCTTTTTTCATTGCTTGAGGACGTTCCGACCAAGCCATTTTACCGTCTGTTTTTTCGTAATATAAAGTTGCACATTCGAGCACTGCGGAAGATGTTTCTGGAAGTGCTTCTAAATTATGATTCAAATTACCGAATAAATACGTCATTTTCCCTGATGCTGCAAAAGCTACAGCACAGGAATGACTGCAAGCACTCATGCATTCTACCGATTTGACTGTAAATTCTTCAGATAGCTTCCAATCTTGATGTTTTTCTTCTAATTCTTTTAATAGTCTCTCACCACCACTAGTACCTATTCGCTTTCCATCTTGCCAAGTACTAGCACAACTAGAGCAAACTAAAATTGTGTGTTGATTATCCATTTTTATGAGGTTTATAAATTTAAATAAATGCTTTCTTTTGCTGTGACCTCATACAATACCACTAATTTGTGTCAAGTTTAAGAATTTATCTTGAGAATAATTGGATTGAAAATTTTTATAGATTATTTGTTGAAATAAGGGAATTGGGAACAGGGAACAGGGAATAGTGAAATTAAGAAATCCGGCAACTCGGAGATACCAGATTTCT
>JBCBHT010000095.1:0-22967 GCA_038525335.1 Cyanobacteria bacterium J06621_15
TAATATAAATCAATACTAATTCTATACAATCGAAATCATCTCAGCTAAGTTCTTTAAATAAGTTTTTCTAACCAACATTTCAGGAGTATTATCTAGCTCGACTTTACTTAAAATATCTTCCCAACGATACACCCAATCGTGTCTTAATAAGGAATTAATCATATTGTTCTTCCGTATCTTTTGTAGCCTTTCTGGTTGTGCATTTAATTCTGTAATTATTTCAGCTATGTCACCATTATTATCAGATACTTCAATCACAGCATCAGACCAGTCAAAATGTTTACTGTAAGCTTCACAAACTGGTGGAATCCCAATCATTACCGCACCCCCTGCGGCTCCTTCAAAGAAACGCGAACCTAGCTCTTGTTGACTACCTATTTGATTTCCGCTATCAAATTTAGCTTTATTAGCAATAAAATAACGACTTCTTTTAATTAAATTACTATACAAAGTTCGATGTTCTTGATAGTTCCTCATTTCTAAACCTTTGAGGGTATCGTATAGATAAAGGAAATTTTCGCGTTTTGTTAGTTCTAACAAAGATTGGTGCATGATTGGAGAACGACGACCAACGCTATAAACATCGATGTGCCTTTGAGGATTTTGTGGGTAAGGACAAAATTTTACAGCATCTACAGCATAGGGTAAACTGTAGCAAGGGCGTTTTACTAATTGACTTATAGCTTTTACACTTTGACTTTGAGTGGTAAATATATAATCGAAGTCTTTGGCTAGTTTCAAGCAAAGTCCAGTTTTATGATTTTTAAGCTCCTTTGCCCAAATTTCATCTATCCATAGGACTGCTTTTTTACATTTGTCACGCCATCCTTTAATGTCGTTAATGCAGGTTAAATCCCAGAAATGTTGACAAATAAAGAATATTAAATCGTATTCTTTTTCTATTACTAATTCTTCACAGCCAGAGCGCAATAATTTGTTATTATTTAAAGCTAAACCTGCATAATTAGCTACTTTTTTTGTAACTTGCGATTTTAAATTAGATGAATAGGCTGGTGAAAGTAAATCGGCATAATCAAAAGTATTGATTACGTCTTCAAATTCATATTCTGCCGAACGAAAAGCTTCTGACTGAAAACCCCGCATCGACACTATTAAAATACGGGGTTTTTTATGAGAATTAATGTAGGGCTTTTGCACCCTATAGTTTATTTTAGATTGAAAATTCAGTTTGTGAGCAGCAGTTTCTAACATGGTTGCAATCCATTTTTATCTATAATTGCTTGAAAATTTGATATACCAGGAATCTAAAATTTATTCCACAAAATATTCTTAATATAAGCAAATTGAAAATAGGCAATACTGAGTTTATATTAAGATAACAATTTGCTTAAAAGCGCTTGTTTTGAATCGTTTACTGTTTTCCAATCATCTTTTAATACACCTCCAGTTCCTTTACTATTTGGATTCCAACACCAATAAGCAAAGCTCAGTTTCTTTTTAGCAAGGTAATCTATAAATTTTCGCTGCCAAATACCTTCTTTGGATTTGCGGTCAACGTGATATCCACCGAATTCACCTACGAGAATGGGAGCAATTTGCTTTGTATTGATGTAGTTAAATCCTATTTCCCAGCGTTGGTAAAGATTATGGGGAAAATCTGAATCTTGAAACCAAGATACTTTTGAACCTCCGTATTCATGAGGAGAATAAATCAATTTATGCTGGTTTTTCAGATGTACGGGATATTCTCGAACACCTTCTAAATTTGCACCCCAAAAATAACCATGCTGTTTTTGATTGGGTACGTTTTTCTCTATTCCTTCTACTACAATTAACCAGTCAGGATTAATAGAGAGAATTTTGTTTCCAGCCCTTTGGACAGCTAAATGCCAATCTGTTGAAGTATCATAGGTTCCCCAACTTGCACGACCGTGGGGTTCGTTTTTTAAATCTGCACCAATAACATTGGGCTGATTTTTGTAACGTTTTGCTAGAAGAGTCCAGGTATCTATCCAATCCTGTTCTGTAAAGCCATCTCCATACCATACTTCTGAAATAATTCCATCTTTTAAACAATGACTATCTAATAAGATTAGCAATCCTTGTTTGTTCGCTTCTTGGATTACTAAGTCCATTACTTCCAAAGGACTTTTTCCCTGAAGTTCTGCATTGGCACCAATTGAATAATCAATACCATAAATATGCGAAGAATTAAGTGCTTCCACGGAATAGGGTAGGCGAATTAAGTTATAGCCCAAGCTTTTGATATGAGCGAGCATCTGTTTATAGTCTCTGACCCATAAACCGTGAGGTGCATGGGTGCTAACTTCCATGCCAAACCAATTGATACCAGTTAATAAAACTGTTTTACCCGTACTATCAATAATTTGAGATTTTTGTGCCGATAAGGGAGGCACAATGGTGGTAGCAGCTACAGAAGTACTTCCTTGAGAGTTAGTGAGAAATTGTGAAGAACAAAAGCTTAAGCTTATACAGAGTAAACCAAATATTGAACCTTTGATAATAGGATTTTTCGATTTTATCAACCTGATACCAATTGGAGGGAAGTTGGATAACACCTTCCCAATACCCAGCATCAAAGGCTTAATTATATTACGTTTTAATTGATGTAAAAGTCGCATGATGTGAGTGTAGAGCAGCATAGTTGCTTTATTTTGGTCTGCTTTCGTTTACAGCTAAATCAACTTTATACGTGTTTTGGTTGAATTCAATCGAGTTGATTGCATTGTTTACACTTCGATAGAAATTTTCTCTTCTTAGTACAGACCATGTAAGTCTATTATCAAGAAGTTTTGTGCGTTCGGTTTGTACATCATCTAGAGCTAAAAACTGAATTAAACTGCGAGCAAAGCATTCTGGTTCGTCAGCTATTTCAATAGCAGAGGGATAGTCCAATATTCCTCGCATTGCAACAGTTGTGGCTACAATTTGACTTCCTGAAGTGATAGCATCTAGAGTCTTTATTTGAATACCACCACCACTTATTGAAGGAATTGCAATTACTCTAGCTAGAGACATAAATGTTTGTGCATCAGGAACGAATCCGCAATATTTGACATTAGGATATCGTTCCATCAGCCACCCAGCACCAGAGCCAGCAACGTGAATTGATATATTTTTAGGTAAATGCGGATAGACTGTTTGGAAAAACCATTCTAAACCATATTTATTGGCTTTCCATGTCCAGCTACCAATTATTCCAATGTCACAGTGTTTAATTGCAGAATTTTTTGGTGGTACTGTCCGAATTGAAGGTAAGTGAAAGACTTTGCTGCAAAGGTTGTGAGTATAAAAATAGTTGGAATCATGAGAAGTTAACGTCCATACTTGCTGGGATGAAGCAGCTAAATTGTCTTCCATCTTTTTTATCAGACGGGCTTCTCTTTTGTATATGTACTTTGATACATATTTTTGGGCACTTTTTAACTGTTCTTCATAAAGTTGATGTTCTAGGTTATGAGCAATAAATATTACTTTAGACTTTTGAGCAACCAAAGGCAGTAACCAACCTAATTGAGCATGGTCAATTATGACAGTATCATAGTTATTTACCTGTAAAATACTTTTTACTTTTGTTAAGTATTTTTTTGAATAGTATTTAGCTGCTGAGTAAGGAAGCTTTTTTATCAAACTTAAAATCATCCAGATAAACGGATGATATTTTGATTTCTGTGTCTCTATATATCGTTGTTCAATTACAACTTCATTACTATTCGTAGATTTAGTATCACCAGGACGTTGATATCCGACAACTAATACTTCATGTCCGCATTGTTTCAAAGCATTGATAAAACATTGGGATGCAATTTCACCACCCGTTCTTCTTCCACTTGGGAGAACAGTAGTTAAATACAGAATTTTCATTAAAAGAATTAAGATAGATTTAGATTAATGACTTGATATCCGACACAACTTCATGTATTACTTGAGTGCCGAATAACGATTCCAGTAACTTTGTCGAAATCTGAGTTTGGTAAGAGTTAGAAATTAAGTTAACGATTTCTGCTGCAAAAGATTGTGAATCTAAAGCAATTTTGAAATACTGTCTAACTGAAATAGGTAAGCCTGCGATTCCTTGGGGTGTTGAGACAATAGGTTTACCAGTCATCAACATTTCTAGAGATTTTATGCTAACTCCGCTACCCGTTAAAACTGGGTTAATTAAAACACGACCGGAATTATAAATTTCTTTGGAGGATGGTGGATTAATGCTTAAATCTACGCCATCGGTTTCTTCACATAGCTGTTTAATTTTATGAATCGGTTTTGCTCCAGCAATTAATACTTTAATATCGGGTATTTGAATGCGGATTTCAGGCAAAACTTGAGTTAGAAACCAAATAATACCGGCTACGTTGTTATTAGAATATAAGTTACCTAGAAAGACAACATCATATTGATGAGATGTATCAATATTTTGAGAATATTTATCTTGATTATGAGATGGATAAACTTCCATTAAAGGAGGTAAATAACGTCCATTTCTAAAACCATGAGATTTCCAGAATTTCAAATCTTCTGCCGAAATGTCGTAAAATAAAAGGCTATTTTTTAGTAATGATTTTTCATATGTTTCTAAATGAGAAACTGATAAATATCTTTTGAATTTGCTTGCACCAGTTGCCGAATTAAATAAGCGTTGGTAATACAGATGCTCAATATTATGACAGCGAGTCACTATAGGTATGTCAAAATGCTGACTTAGTTTAGAAGCAACATTTCCCCCATGAATTCCATCTAGCCAAATTACATGTGGCTTAAAAGCACGAACCTTAGAGATTAAATGATTTAATCGTTTTCCAACTACAACTCTAGAAGTAACTTCTAGAGGATAGCGAACTAAATTTAACAGCCTATGACCTGTTGAACATAAATCATGTTTAAACTGAATAAAATATGCTGAATCAACATATTTTTTGATTTCAGCTACATCTTCGCGGAGCGGTGCTTTATCAAACCAACATATTAGCTGTAATTCAACACCAATCTGAGCAAAAGCTTTGATTCTTCGCCACATATCTATCCTTCCACCATGAATAGCAGGATAGGGAATGTCGTGACATACTAAAGTAATTTTCATGCAAAATTTGTCTTTATTAAAATTACTATTTCTGTTTGGTAAATGCTTTTATGTTTATCCATTCCTGGTCTAATTCAGAAGAAAAGCGATATCGATAACTTTTAGCTTCCGCATACTCTATAGCTAAGGAAAATACGGTGGAAACATAAACTATCCAAAAAATACTATTAGTTTCGACTAGAGTACTTTCACTGATGTTGTACATAACTAAAAAAGTTAAATACATTAGAGGCCAAGTTCCTTCTATGCATTGAGTGATTCGCAACCACATCACTCCTTTAAAAAAGGTGGTAATAAAGCTCAATAAGAATGCTAATAAACCGGCTATACCCAACTCTATAAATAAATCCATAAAACCGTTGTGTCCGTAGGGACATTCCCAGGCTAAAGTTCGCCAAAGGTAGGCAGTTATCGGACTGTTCCAATCTCTCCAGACAGCGTTAAATCCATAACCTAACCAAGGACGCTCCCAGATTAAATCGAACATTGTACTCCATATATCGGTACGTCCGGTCAGGGTCAAATCTCTCCCTAATGCATCTGCAACGACAGGTAAATTACCTAATAACAGAGTCAATACACTTCCAACTGTGAGTATCAATGCAATCATTAAAGGTATTAACTTGTTGTAATTGCTTCTCCAGCTTCTATACAGAGGTAAGATAGTCATCAAAGTTAGACAGACGACTAAAGAGGTTTTGGAAGTTGAAAGTATAATTAGAACAATAGAAAGAATGAAACCAGCCCAGGGAACCCATCGATATTTCCGGTTTTGAATCGGATTACTCATTGCAACAAACAGAAATACCATGGTGCTGAGATTCATCAATCGACCCAGAATATTTTTATGAGTCATGATTCCGCGCCAAGAGCCAGCATGAATACCTCCTTCTTGGACAGTCATCAATCCATACTTCGGTAGTCCGATTGCAAACATAAAGCTCAGTACAATTACTATGCCTAATGCCCAAGCTAACAGCTGTAATTGCTCTCTCAAAGTGAAGCGCATTGCCATGTAAATGGCAAATAAACTTGTCCCTAAAAGCAGCACGCTACGTCGTGGAGTCACATCAGGTGCAAAAGTCCACAAGGTTGACGCTAAGACAATTCCTAAGAATAACCATATCCAAATATTTTTCTGTGCAGCGCGTACAAAATTTTTCTGATGCTTTACTATTAACAAGAAGGTAATTGTATAGATTAACAGAAAAAATTTCGGACTATAAGAGTCGCTACCTATACTCCCACTACCTCCTTCTATAAGTACGGGTATTAAGGCACTTGTAGAAAGAAAAAGAGTAAATACAACAAATATCTGTTCGGCTAGCTTTGGCAATTTTGGCATACCGAATATATTTCCCAAATATATTAATTTTTGATGAAATAAAATACCTGTTTTGTAAAGGCATTTTTAAACTTCGTCATTTTTTTAAGCGAAATAACTGATGAAGTTTTTCAATTAATGAACCAACTATATGGTTTTGTCAATAGAGTAATTGTTCTTTAGATAGTCATTATATTTTTAATTATTTACTTCATGTTTTGTATCGGTATTTAATTGTAAAATGCTTGCAATGTCTACCTTATAGATATTTTAGACTTTAGTACATCAATAACATTTCATGTTTACTGAATCTATTAATTAATTTATTATGCGTGTTTTTACTCTTTTTATCATAGTAGCTCACAAAGATTTTACTTAATCTTCATCGGCTAGTTTGATTTTAGTAAAGTTTTTATTAATTAGACTCCATTCACAATTAAGCAAGATATGTTAATGATATTGCTCTTGCTAATTAAGTCTCAACAATATATGTCACGACCCAATACTATAATTATTCAGATGTAGTAATATGCAAACACTGTAAAGTAAAACATATTGAATGTTTTTTTACTTATAGATTAGTATAAATTAACTCCTAAAATTTAGTAATTTTTGATACTCTAAATTATGTTGATTTAAATTATCTTTACTAGGATTGTTTTTACAGAAATCGTTTGCAGTAAGTCTATGAACCGGAATATTTTAAATTTGCTACTTTATTCTAGTATTTAATCCGGTGATTTTCTCTAAAAACCATAACAGTTAGATTAAATATTTTGCATAAAATAGCAGACAGAGAAAGCGAAGAAAAAAGAAACTTGATGCTTTTACGATATATCCGTCTCTAATATGACAGACTACTACAATCGTCAATCTAAAATAAATACACTCGTTATTAAAACCCAAAATTGGTTGACCGAAACTGTATATTAAATTGTTTTAAATGGGATTTTGAATGGAAACACAAATGCCAGCAAGAGAACACGATTTGCAGCCTTTGAACGAAACTAAATCTTTATCAAGAGAACCGTATTGGTTGATAAAAAGACCTCAAAATCTGGAAGAAGAAAGTTTTGGTTTTGGTCAAATTTTCTCGATGTTGCGTCGTCGAGCAGCTTTGATTGCTAGCGTAACCCTAATAGCAACCACAGGGGCTGTTGTCTGGAGTTCCACTCGTACTCCTAAGTATGAAGGCAAGTTCCAATTACTGGTTGAACCCTTAACAAGTTCGGAAAGCGAACTGCTGGTTTTACTGTCTCAAACTCTTCAGCAAGACGTAAATAAAATCACCAGACAGAATAATACACCTCTAGATTATCAGGCTTTGGTTGAGGTTTTGAAAAGCCCGAAAATTATAGAACCTGTAGTTGATGAAATTCAGGATAAATATCCAGGAGTTAGCTATGGAAAATTAGTTGGAGGTAGTAAAGCTGGTAAAGTACCTAGCAGCGTCAAAGAAGGTCAACTGCATATTAGCCGTCTTGCTCAGGGTGAAATTGAATCCAGGGTTATAGAAATTCGCTACAAAGATTCCAATCCTGAGAAAGTTATGTTTGTCTTGGATAAAGTATCTCAAGCATACCGAAAGTATAGCCTCGAACAGCAGCAAACGAATTTACGTCAGGGAATCAAATTTGTAGAGCAACAGATTCCCACACTGCGATTGCGAGTAAACAGGTTGCAGGGAGAAATGCAGCGGTTTCAGCAAAATCATAGTCTGTTTAATCCAGAGCTTCAGGGAGAACAACTGCTAGGAAGAGTTGACGAACTTCAAGCGACAAGAAGAGAAGCTAATAAACAGCTTGCAGAAGCGAAGTCGCTTTACGCTTCGTTAGAAGGTCAGTTGGGGATGTCTCAAGATGCAGCAATTGCAGCTTCAGCTTTGAGCGAATCACCGCAATATCAAGATATACTTAAGCGAGTTCGAGAAGTAGAAGCTCAAATTGCTACAGAATCGGCACGTTTGAGCGATGCTAACCCGGTAATGATTTCTTTGAGACAACAACGTCAGAAACTAATACCTTTATTAAAACGGGAAGCACAATTAGCTGTAGGTAATAACGTTCCTAAAAATTTACTTAATTCCCAAGTTGGTACTTATCAAAACTCTGTACGTCGCGATTTGATTCAAAAGATGGCTGAAACTGCAAATCAAATTCAGCTATTAGAAGCGAGTGTGAAAGCTACCGATAGTGCTTTGGTTGAGTTAAACCAGCAAATCAAAAAATACCCAGAAGTTGCTGGTAGATATGCGAATTTGGAACGAGAGTTGACAGTTGCTAGCGATACTCTCAAACAGCTTTTGGGTAAACAAGAAGCGCTGCGAGTAGATGCTGCACAGCAGGAGGTACCTTGGGAGTTAATTATGCCTCCCAGAATACCGCGAGATAAAACCGGTCAAGCTGTAGCAGATGCTTCTAAAAGTAAGCTTAGTATCATGTTAGGAGGAGTCGGAGGTTTACTTTTAGGTGTTTTAGCTGCTTTTATGCTGGAAAATTTTCAGAATGTTTTCCACGATTCACGGGAAGTTAAGCGCACTGCAAAGTTACCACTTTTGGCAACAATTCCCTATTTGAAAGAGTTAAAATTATTGCCTCCTGCTGATAAGGAATTGGTTTATACACTGGAAAAAGACGAGCGAAAAATCCTCGAAGGTAAAAGCATAGTTCGTCAAGAGTATGGAGCATCACCTTATACCCAAGCTTTTTACTCGCTGTATACCAGAATTCAAGCTTTGAAAGAAGAAACTCCGATTTCTTCATTAGTTATTACATCAGCAAATCCGGGAGAAGGTAAAACTACCGTTGCTACAACTTTTGCTAGAACCGCAGCAGAAGCTGGTTTACGAGTGCTGCTTGTAGACGCTAATCTACAAAATCCTCACGTACATCACAGTTTGGGTTTGGTAAATACTCACGGATTAAGCGAGATACTTTCTCAAGGTTTGGATTTAAATGATGCTCTGGGACAATCCTATGAAGAAGAAAACTTGTTTTTCATCACAGCAGGAGATATTCCTCGCAACCCAGCAAAGCTATTCTCATCACCAAGAATGCGAAACTTTGTGATGCGATCGCAATCTGATTTTGATTTAGTGGTGTACGATACCCCTCATATTTTGGGACGTTTGGATACCAGTATTTTGGCTACTCATGCGGATGGAATATTGATGGTTGTCGGACTCGGAAAAACGGTTCGTCCTTCACTTTCTACTGCATTGGATGAATTAGAAGCCGGAAGAAATCGGGTATTGGGTTTAGTATCAAATACTATGGAATCTTGAATAATCCCTTGAAGTCGGTAATTCAAGCATCAAAATTTAATAACTTTCCAGTAACATAAATTGTGAATTTCTTAAACGCAATTACCAGGTATATCAATAAAAAAATATCTAGCCAGTTTATTCGTAATCTTGGCTGGCTAGGTATAGCCGAGGTACTTTACAGAGTCCTACGCTTAGGACTAGTGGTCATCACAGCAAGATATTTGACTCCCTACGACTACGGTTTGGGAGCAATAATTCTTGCTGTACGAGAGTTTGCAATTACTTTTGCTGATGTAGGGATTGGTGCAAAAATTATTCAAGCTGAAGAGAAACAACTTCCACAGTTATGCAGTTCTGCATTTTGGTTAAACTGGTTAATTTTTGCCAGTTTATTCATGATTCAGGCTCTTGCAGCATTTCCGATTGCAGCATCCTATGATAGTAAAGAGATTATTTTTCCAATTATTGTTAGTGGGTTAGCTTATATAATTTGGCCTATTTATGGTATCCAAAAAACTTTAATTCAAAGAGAAAATCGTTTTAAAGTAATAGCATTTACCGACGTAGTTCAATATTCTCTCTCTGGTATATTGACAGCAATATTTGCTTTCATGGGTATGGGAGTATGGTCATTTGCTCTACCAATAGTTTTAGTTGCACCATTAGAAATTATCATTTATTACAGATATCACCCTTGGCGACCAAAAGAAGGATTTACAACCTTATATTGGGATGAGATTTTAAGTTTTGGCAAAAATATTCTTGGTGTAGGACTGCTCAGAACTTTAAGAAACAACTTAGATTATTTAATAGTTGGTCGTTTTGTAGGTATTGAAGAATTAGGAATCTACTTTTTTGGCTTTAACGCTGGTTTAGGAATTAGTTTAAGTATCATCAATGCTATTACTTCGGTAATGCTACCTCATTTATGTGAAGCTCGCACGGAATTAAAGGAATTCAAGCATCGTTATCTCCACAGCTTAAGAACTATTGGTTTGATAATTGTTCCCTTTGTTCTATTGCAATCTAGTCTTTCTCCTATATATGTTCCTATAGTTTTTGGTAAACAGTGGATACCGGCAATACCGATATTAATTATTATCTGTCTATCGGCAATTCCAAGACCTTTTGCAAATGCTGCATCACAATTATTAATTGCGATTGGTAAACCACATTTAGATTTGTGGTGGAACGTTATTTTTACGGGTTTATTTGCTCTATTCCTATTTATCGGGGTTAACAGTGAATTTGTTGTTAATACAGTATTCGGTGCCGATACTGTCAATAGTTTAACATCAATGCTAGGAGAACATTGGACAGTTGTTGGGATAGCTTTATCTGTTTTATTGGTCCACGCAATTTTCTTACCATTTTTTACAGTATGGGCTACACGTTATGTATTCCCAAAGAAGGTTTAAAATAGGGAATTGGGTCTGGGTATTAATTTAATTTAATCGCAAACTTTACATCGCTCTTCTTTCTTTATTCGCATTGTTTAAATAGGGAATATTTGTATCTTTGCTCGGCCAATTTTCCCAGATAAAGCGCAATAAGAAAGGTAATGAAATTGCCATCATTAACAGCCCCAACCACCAATAAGAAATTAAATTTTGCAACCCCTCTGCTGGTTTTACACTCGATGAATTGCGAGGTAAAAATTGTGTTGACACAGCCAAAAGATTATTAAATGCATGAAAAGCAATTGGTATAAATAGGGAACGTGTTTTAATATAAAGCACCCCTAAAATGATTCCTAGCAAAGACAAGCCAATCGGATTTTGGGGATGTAAAAAACCAAAAAGCAATGATGATGATAGTAACCCAGCACGAATTCCCCATTTAGTCGCCCAACGTTGTAAGATAATTCCTCTA
The DNA here is from genome assembly GCA_038525335.1 of Cyanobacteria bacterium J06621_15. Lineage (GTDB taxonomy): Bacteria > Cyanobacteriota > Cyanobacteriia > Cyanobacteriales > Nostocaceae > Rivularia. The sequence continues at coordinate 11,524 of JBCBHT010000095.1, forward strand.
AACAGAAACTCTTCAGTTACTGGTGCTACTATACAAAGTGCAATACTTATCAGCAGATTAGATGCAAAAGAATTTGAATTTTCAACAGTTGGAGTATCAGCAACATTGTTTAGAAGTTGTTTGACAAAATCAGGTGCTAATAACGAGAGTAAATAAAATAATACTATAAATGCACTAATCGAAAAAATTATAGTTACTGGAACCAACCAAATCGACCGCATCCAATTATAGTTATGTGGAAAATCGCCTACGACATACTTAAGTTTAGCCGTCAAGCGTCCAAAATCTTTTAGCGACCAAAGGCAAAGTAAAACAAACTGAAAAATATATATTATTATTACTGAATCTTGCTGACTCAATTTGAAGCCACTTGCTTCTAAAAAGACTAATATTAAACCAGTAAGTATAGATACAACTATAAATCGTAATACCAAATAACGAAATTTAAGCGATTTAAAAGGATTGTTGATATTTTGAAGTGACATTAGGATTTGTGGTAAAAAAAGCTAAAAATCAAGACAGCTTCTGATTAGATGCTTGCTCTACATTAATCCTAGATGATATTGGTGATAAGAGTTTGCATTTTTCTGAATTATTAATTATTAATTACTTGCTTATTGAGCCGTTGAATCAGAAAATCAACGAAGGTTTGAACTCTTAATGCATCGCGACGATTGGGTAAATAAAGTGCGTAAATACCCGCATCCATATTTACTAAAGGATGAAACTGAAAATCGGTAAGAACGGCTTGCAATTTCCCTTCACTAACATCTTTCCCAATTAACCAGCTTGGCATTAAAATTAAACCCACCCCATCCAAACAAGCTTGAAGCAACACTTCAGAATTATTTGCGACCAAAGAACCTTTAACTTTCACTTCACACACTTCTTTATCTCGCTTAAATCGCCAAATTTCATACCCAGTAGAATAGCTAAAACACAAACAATTATGATTTACTAAATCTTCTGGATGCTTTGGAATACCGTACTTTTCTAAATAATGCGGACTACCACATACTTGACGGGTATAAGAAGCAATTTTGCGGACAATCCAACTTGCTCCAGAACGTTCAAGATTACCCAACCTAATTACTAAATCTAATTCTTCTTCTACAGGATTAGCTAATGCATCGCTCAAAATTAAATTTAGCTGCATTTCGGGGTTACACTCGTGAAACCGGAGAAGAATTTATTAGAAACAATCATGCTGACTTTATAGCTTACGGTCGTCTGTTTGTTTCCAATCCCGATTTACCCAAACGTTTCGCTTTGAATGCCGAACTTAATAAATACGACCGCAGTACTTTCTACACAAGTGGTGAGGAAGGATATATTGATTATCCCAGCCTTTAAATAGTTAGGAGTTAGGAGTTAAGAGTTAGGAGTTAAGAGTTAAGAGTTATGAGTTATGAGTTAGGAATTTCAATATCTATATTTATTTACTTCTAATTCTCTAATTAAGATTTTCCCTCATAAAAAATTATCGCTACAAAAAATCATAATCGCGACATTGAAAAATAATTCATCAAAGATAAAAGAGTCAAAATTTGCACAATATTGACTCTTCTGGGTTTAAATACTGATTCGACAACAAAAATATAGTATAAAATAAATGCTTATCTTAACTCAAATCAACACTTATACATAAAAATACATTGAATTCCGACTAAATTGTTATAAAAATATAGAAACACCCATCTTATTGAAAAATATTTTTGTTATTATTGCAGCGATTCTCAATAATACAACGATTTCTCGACTGTATAAAAACCTTAACTTTTTCACTTCAGTAAAAAAAAATGTACAATCTGTATGGACTTCTTATAAGAATTTTTTGAATTTATCGAAAAACAGTTGAATTAATAAATCTATTTATGAAAATCACAAAAATCAATATTAGATTCCAGTTATTCAAAATTTAGAAAGAGCTTGACTTTGTTATCAATTCAATAGACAGATTAATTTAGCTGTCAAAAATATATTCAAGCCTTTACAATAACAGTCAAGATTTCACATTGGCGGGAGACGTAACACTGTTACGTCTCTACACAGGTTTCATATTTTTGACAAAATAGATATAAATACAATTCGCCTGTTTAATTCAACAACGCCAAAAATACGATTAAAATTCCTAACTCCTAACTCCTAACTTCCTAATCCATTTCACTCACCGCTGACCTAAACTTCTCAGAAACGAAAGGTAAAATCTCCCGACTCTTAGCGTTTGCTTTCCCTTCTGTAAAAACGATTAACAAATAAGGACGCTTATCCGGCATCTCAATGTAAGCAGCATCGTGAAATACCGAAGAAGTCCAGCCACCTTTCGACCAAATTTTAGCTGATTGAGGAAGACCACTACCTAAAAAACCGGTAATCTGGTCTTCTTCTACATCCTTGGGTAGTTCTTCAGGATTTAAACTACGCTTCATTACATTCATCATTTCCTGAGAACGTGCTGCACTGACTGCAACCCCACCAACAATTGCATGCATTAATCGAGCAATTGCATTGGTAGTTAACATGTTACGATTTTCTAATAACTGTCCGTAAAATGCCCGCTCTCTTCCGTATGGACCATCACCCCAAGTTTTTTGACATACATTTACTGCCTGTAATTCTTCCCATCCTAAAGACTGTAAGTAGCGGTTAACAATATGACGCTGCTTTTTCCAAGTTTCAAAAGGTGCGGGTGGTAACTCTGGTCCGGAAGTTGTACCGGTCAATACATCTACAACTAAACTAGTAGCATCGTTGCTCGAATCTACAATCATATCGCGGATAGCTCGGTCTAATTCTTCAGAACTCTCGGTCATCCCTTTTTGCTGCCATTCATGTATCGCAAGTAGATAAAATAATTTAATTACCGAAGCAGGATAAATTCTTTCTTCACCCCGATAATTAAAACCACGGACTGGATGGTTCCAAAAAGCATTGGGAGTTAAAGCACCACCAGTATTTACAGGTACCGGGGGGTCGTAGATAATCCAAGTTAAGGCAATTTGGTTACGAGCTAACGTAGAAAATTGAGCCAGGGTAGCCTCTAAAATACCATTACCGAGTTGTTCGAGTTGTTCGTCGTGTTTAAAAAACATAGTCGTCGTCCGATTTTGAATTAAAATTCGTTGTTAATACTTACAAATTTTTATGTCTCAAGAGGAATTGCAAGCAAACGTTGAATACGTAACTGAAGCCGATTTAAATATCTACGATTCTCCTGAATGTAAGGACTTGTCAACTCAAGCTGAGAAAGGAAGATATTTACGGGTAATCCCAGAAACATTAAATCAAACTGCGGTACAGGTATGCTTGTGTGAAGATGATTATCCCGGTTGGTTGTCGGTAAGTGATTTGAAATCATTATCATCAGCAGCTGAACCATTGCAAATTAAATCATTTTCTGAAGCCCAAATAAAGACGCTGATACCAGAAGTTATCGCTTTTACTCACAAAGCTATGCAACAACCAAATTACTATCTTTGGGGTGGTACTATAGGACCAAATTTTGATTGTTCGGGGTTGATGCAAAAAGCCTTTGCTTCTGTGGGGATTCGCTTACCCAGAGATGCTTACCAGCAAGAAGCTTTTCTTAAACCAATTTGTACTGTAGAGAATTTTGATGCAAATTCCTTACAGGAAGGTGATTTAATATTTTTTGGTACTCCTCAAAAAGCAACTCATGTTGGGCTTTATTTAGGAGATGGTAAATACATTCATAGTTCTGGTAAAGACAAGGGACGAAACGGTATCGGGATTGATATTCTTTCGGAACAGGGAGACGAGGTTAGTCAGTCATATTATAAACAGCTACGCGGTGTAGGAAGGGTGGTAAGCAGTTACATCCCACAAAAAGTCTAAGGAAAGATTATAAATAACTAAAAAATTAATTATGAGAAATGGGTTTGTTTCTGAAAGATTGGCTCAAGAAGGTACGATACCTGCTTACGTTTTGGACGTTTCGGTTGTAGTTCCGGTGCATAACGAAGTGGAAAGCTTACCTCATCTGTTGTCAGCTATTTCATCCACTTTGATTGAAAGTAATTTGAGTTATGAAATTATCTGTGTTGATGACGGTTCCAGCGATGGTTCCGTACAATTGCTTAAGGAAGAAGCACAATCGCGCACAGACCTCAGAAGCATAATTTTACGACGCAATTACGGTCAAACTGCGGCTATGGCAGCAGGTTTTTATCATGCACGGGGACGAGCTATTGTAACTTTGGATGCTGACTTACAGAACGACCCCGTTGATATTCCTATGCTGTTAGCAAAACTTGATGAAGGTTACGATTTGGTGAATGGTTGGCGTAAGAATCGTCAAGATGCTGCTGTTACCCGCTTGTTACCTTCCAAAATTGCTAACTGGTTAATTCGTCGTATCACCAGCGTTAACGTTCATGATTACGGTTGTTCTCTCAAAGCTTATCGCTCTGAATTAGTAGCAGATATGAATTTATATGGGGAACTACATCGTTTTCTACCTGCTTTAGCCTATATAGAAGGTGCAAGAATCACCGAAATGCCGGTTCGTCACCATCCACGCCGTTTTGGTAGCAGTAAATACGGTTTGGGTCGCACTTTTCGAGTGGTGATGGATTTATTTACCATTGCTTTTATGAAAAAATTCCTCAACCGTCCGATGCATGTTTTTGGGCTTTGGGGATTAATCTTTATGATTTCCGGTGGAGTCATGAGTACTTACCTGACCTGGGAAAAATTAGTACTCGGTCAAGATATTGGCGATCGCCCGTTGTTGATATTAGCGGTATTGCTTTTGGTGACTGGGGTGCAGCTATTTTGTTTTGGATTATTAGCCGAGTTGTTAATGCGTACTTACCACGAGTCTCAAGGTAGACCGATTTACCGAGTCAGAGAAGTTGTTGGAGGAAATAGGGAGCAGGTAATTGGTAATAGGTAATAGGTAATGGGTAATTGGTAATAGTTTAAAAATTTAAATAATTTAGACGTAGTAAATCATAAGTGCTGCGTCTTTTTTGTAATTGAACAATAATTGCTGTATCTCTTACATTTGCAGCTATTTGATTATATTTACAGAATATTTTTTGAAGGCTGAATCAACAGTTATGACTGATATATTTTCAGCTATAGATTGAGCAATTATGAGCCTGTCAAAAGGGTCTTTATGATGACAAGGTAAAGTAGAATTTATATAAAGATGCTCTAATTTAATCTCAAGTAAATTGATATCTGAACTGACAACTTCTGAATCAACAAATTATTGATAAGAAGTTGCAAAAGTTAGCTTTCCTAAATTATATTTAATCGACATCTCCTATAGACTAGCGACACTTAAATAAATAGTATTATTCTCATCTTCTATTAAAGATTTTAACTGATTACTTAATTGATAATTATCGTTAACAAACCATAGGAATATATGTGTATCTAATAATAAATTCATTACATATATTCCTGGAAGTCTTCAAGAGATTCGTCGAAATCTTCGCTCATCCAAATTTTACCTTTTGCACTACCTCGTTTTAAGGGTCGTTTTATTGGAGAGATTTTAGCTACTGGTTTATCATCTTGAGTAATCACAATTTCTTCTCCATTAATCGCTAAATCGAGAAGTTCAGATAAATTAGTTTTCGCTTGAGTTATATCTTGTCGGGTCATAAGTATAGTTCTAACCTATCTACTATTACTCAATTTTAATCACTTATTTTAGTTTTCTGCTTCTATGGGTCGCTACCTCACAAGGATAGATTTTTCATTTTCAAATACTCAATTCTGACTAGATTATGTAAAGTAATGTAACATAGGTTTTGTAGTCTTTGATTCAAAGTTGCCATAAACAGCGAATAAAAACTACAAATCGCAAACCTCACACAACACTTGCATTTACCCGTGAAAGTTTTATTTTCACTCGATAGTAATTTACAAAAAAACCTGCTGGTTTTATTTGCAGCAGGTTTATCATTTTGGGCTAGTTTGGCTTCATTATTACCAACTTTACCGCTTTACATAGAAGATATTGGAGCGACGAAGCAGCAAATTGGTTTTGTAATGGGAAGTTTTGCTATTGGACTATTATTATTTCGTCCGTTATTAGGTCAATTAGCAGATAAAAGAGGTCGAAAAATTGTATTAATTATAGGTCTTTTATCAGCAGCGATAGCTCCGATTGGTTATAATTTTGTACAATCTGTATCGCTATTAGTTGTAATTAGAGCATTTCATGGTATCAGTATCGCTGCTTTTTCTACCGCATTTTTAGCATTGGTTGCTGATATTGCACCTGTAGAAAATCGCGGTGAATTAATTGGATATATGAGTCTTGTTAATCCCATTGGTATGGCTGTTGGACCAGCAATTGGCGGATATTTAATGGAGATTTATGGTTATACTGCTTTATTCTTATTGTCTACAATTTTAGCTTGTTTCGGATTATTATTTAGCTTACCAATTATCAACCCTATAGTTGAAGTACAGGAACAAGTTATAAATAGCGACAGTTCATTTTGGTTAAAATTGCTTGCTCCTAGAATCAGAATTCCTGCAATCCTTTTATTAATAATTGGTTTAACTCTAGGAAATTTACATACTTTTGTAGCACTATTTATCAAGTCCGTAGAAGCAAATTTAAATCCTGGATTATTCTACACGGTAGTAGCAATAGCTAGTTTTTGTTCTCGGTTATTTAGTGGAAGAGCTAGCGATAAATTTGGTCAGGGATTGTTTATCACGTTGAGTTTAATCTGCTATACATTAGCAATGTTAATATTATTAAATGCCAATAGCTCGGTAGAATTCTTATTAGCAGCAATGGTTCAAGGAATTGGTGGAGGTACATTAATTCCGATGATTTCAGCGATGATAACAGATAGAAGTTATTCCCATGAAAGAGGACGAACTTTTAGTTTATGTATGATAGGTTTCGACATTGGTGTAGCGGTTGCTGGTCCAGTTTTTGGTGGAATTGCTCAACAAATTGGCTATCGAAATATATTTGGACTTAATTCTGGAATTACTTTAATTGCAATAATTATCTTTGTTACCTTATCGAGTAAAGACTTACCTGCTTCTTTACGTTTCGCTTTTGGTCGTGAAGTTGATATTTACTCGCTAAATAAGGTCAAAGGTTAAAGGTTGAGAGTTAGGAGTTAGGAGTTAGGAGTTAGGAGTTAGGAGTTAGGAGTTATCAATTAACAATTATCAATTACCAATTACCAATTACCAATTACCAATTACCAATTACCAATCACCAATCACCAATCTTCTACTATTCTCCCATGCCCAATCCCCCATTCCCTAATTTCTAATTTCTATTCGCTTTCAACAAACGAAACCAAAACCGAGAACCCCCATTTTCACGGGGTGTAAATCCAATTTCTCCTCCCCAACGTTCGACTGTGATTTTGCAAAAATAAAGTCCGAGTCCAGATTTACCAGAACTATTGTTTCCCTGAGTAAATTGTTGAAATAAAGTATCTGCGATTTCTTCTGGTACACCGCTTCCTTCGTCTTCTATACTGACAAGAATAAACTCTTCTTTTTGCTCTAGTTTTACTGTTACTTTAGAGTTTTGGGGACTGTGACGAAAAGCATTTTCTACTAAATTTGCAAATATCCTATCTAAACGGGATTTGTCACCAACTACTTGCCAATTTGCAGAAATATCTATATCCTCAGAAAGTTGTAGACGCATCTTATTCAACACAAAAGTTGGTGTTAGCAATTCAACAACATTACGTGCAGATACTAAAACATCTGGTGGTTCGTCAATTCCAGTAGTAAAACTTTCCAATGATTCAACTTCTGTAGAAAATGCATTCAATATCTGTCTAATTAAAACTTCTTGTTGGATAGTTTGCTTTCTACCAATTTCTAAACGCTCTTTACCTTTCTCCGTCAAGTTTTCTAATTCTAACAGAGCTAAACAACAGTTAATACCGCTTAACTGTCCGGCAACATCATGTATAATGCAGTGAATTAAAACTTCTTTTTTCTGCTTCTCTTTAATAACATTTTGATAATTAAGCTTATTTTCTCTAGCTTGCTGAATTAAGTTTTGTTTTTCTATATAAGAATCACTCATCATTTCGATAAGCAATATTTTTTTATTATCTACAAGTAAAGCGGAAGCTTCAAAATGAAATTCCTTTCCAGATATATCTAAATCACTCCATATCCCAGATTTTAAAGGTTTTCCATCGTTATCTTGCCAATATTCTTCAGCATCAATTAAAAAATTTTCTACGAAAGGAAATTCTTCTTCGGGTATTAGAATCTCCATTTCTGGTTCTAGTTTCTTACGACAGAACCGTCTAATCCACTTAGGGTAATTTCCAGCGAATTTAAATTTACCAACATCAAGACGTTCTAAAACTAATATATCTAAAGCAGCAAAAATTTCAGAGGTCGTAGATTCACTCATAATTCAACAGTCGCTCTCTGTAATATTTTTTTGATTTTAAGTATTGATTACAAAATATAATATTACTATTATTTACGCTGCATCAAACGGCAAGAATTTATTTCCTGTTGAACTTTAAATATCTGCATTTCATCCCAAGTTGCATCTAATAATAATACCCAATCTCCTTCTTTCTCTGGAAATAAATGTACATCAGCACAAACTCCACGCTCGGTTTTAACACAAGGTAAAAATAATGGTAAGCCATCAAGTGGTAAAAGTCCTTCAAGGAAGAAAATTTGTTGACTAGCATCTTCTCCATGATGTAAATCAGCTATTCCATATTCATTTAACTTTCCACCCCAACTACTTATACAGCCATCTTTACCTACAAATAAATATGCCAAAGAGCGGCTTTCTCTCATGAAATTAACAAGATAATTACTGACAGGAAAAGGGATATCCATATATTTATCCTTCCAATATTTTGGTAGCAAGTGTTTGAAAAATTTCTTCTACATTTAATCCAGTTTTTGCACTAGTTTTAATTACAGTCCACCCCTGATTTTCGATAGCTTCGATTTTTTCAGAATCTAATTCCCACTCATCTTGTAAATCCCACTTATTCAAAACCAGAATAAAAGGTACCTTACCTATAGAACCTTCAACTCTTTGCTGTAATTCCAAAGCTGTTTGTAAAGTGCTGTTTCTGGTTCCATCTACGACTAATAGAAAACCAGATGAACCCCTCAGATAAGAAGTTCTTAGTTTCTGAAATTCGTCTTCTCCATACAAATCCCACAAAATCAAATTTAATTCTTGTTCTTGCACCGTTACTGTTTTTCTATCAATTTTCACCCCCACGGTAGTTTGATATTTTTCAGAAAATATGCTGTAAACGAATTTGGCTACTAAGCTTGTTTTACCAGTAGCAAATGCACCCACCATACAGATTTTTTTCTGGAGCATTGAGCAATTACTCCTTTATTTAGCAACGTCGTCTATAATAACTTTGAATGACACTCTACGATTGAATTTTTTATCTTCTGGTGTTGATTCAGCACGTAAAATCTCTTGAGCACCTAGTGCTTTTGTAGTCAATTTATTTTTCTCTACACCTTTCGATATCAGATATTTAAGAACTTTTTGAGCGCGATTTTGAGACAGTTTAATATTAGATGCAAAGTCTCCTTGTGTATCTGTATGTCCAGCAATTTCAACTAGCACGTCTTTTTCTAAGGATTTACTTGCTTCAATCAGGTTTTCTAATTTAGATGATAATTGTGCTAGTTTTTCTGTTTCACCAGGTAAGAGTTTAGTTGTTCCTTGTTCAAATAGCACTATTATTTCTTCAATTTCTTTTTTGTAAGCATTCAGTTGGTCAATATCTAAATCTTTTAAGTTTTCATCTTGATATTCAGTAATACCTAAAAGAGAAAGAGATGGTTTTTTTTCTCTTGCTGATAAAATCCACTCCCGAGTAGCAGAACCTGTAGCTTCAAGAACACCATTTTCCAATTTTAAAGTCACTGTTTTTGGATTTTGTAAGAATTTTGTGGCTCTTTTAAGCACGAATTCTTGTTCTAAAGACAAAAAAGACTGCCATTGAAAATTAATTTTATTCGGATTGAGACTGTCTTGCTCAATTAAACTTTTTGGTTCAATCGCTAACGGGTCGCGCATACCTGCAATAAAGTATTTTCCGTTTCTTTTGTAAGTTTTACTTACTGTAATTCCTGGTTGAGCTTGCAATTTTCGTAAATAATTATTCCAGCGTTGGTTTTCTCGATATTCAAAAAATCCCCAAGTTCCTAATGCTATGGCTAGCAAACCTATAGAACCCCATGCATAAATATATCTTGTTTTACCAGGATTCTTATAGTGAGATTCCAGACAAGCTTCTAAATAAGGTTTACTTGGCGCAAATAGTTCTGTATCACCAGAAAAATTCTTAAATTCTTTACCTAATAGCAAATGTATTTTTTCTATTGCATTTTGGAATACTAATCTTAAATCTTCTGGTGCATTTCCACGAATAATACCTGCTAAAACGCTACTTGGTCCTTGTTCAATCCAAATAGTCAGTTCTCCAAATTCTAAAGTATGCAATCCCTCATGTTTACGGACATTAAACGAATCTTTGACAAAATCTTGAATCGCTGTCAACATAGCCGAAACTAAAGATGGGTCTTGAGCTTCTATATTCGGAGCTACGACATGCTGAAGCATCAATCCGCTTTGTTTATCAATTAGAAATACCTGCTCAACCCGATAAACCAGCGTTCTTAATAAGACAACTTCCGCAAACGATTTTCCCGTTTGTTTTGCTTCTATTCTCCACTTCAAACTTTGCGGTGAAAGGCTATGTTCTAAAGCATAATTGAATGACTGTAACATCTCATCCAATGCACTAGCTATAGCTTTTCTAGTTGCAGGACCAATAATCGGAAAAATTGCTTGAGAAAGTATGTTAATATCTTTCTTCACCGAAGACTGGATTGCTTGCTCAACGCTAGGAACCATCGCTTCAGATAGCTGTTCGTCCTGCATTGTTCGCAAAATAACAGCTTCTGGAAGTATTTTACTAATATCTTCAGCATCTACTTGGGGATTATCAAGTTTTTCGTAAAATCGATTGAGCTTTGGTTCGTCAATTCCTAAAAGTAAACTTCGTAATTCGCTTAACTCTCCTAACTCACTTAATTCTTTATTACCTTCAGTATGATTATTATCTAAAGACTCTTCCGCTACTCGATTTCCATTTTTATCGCTCATTGGTAAATAATCAAATTTGTATATTAATAAATATATTTAAATCAAAACCATTAAATTTTAGATTTTCTAGAAAGTTGAATCCCCTAGTACTTCGGGATGACGACCCACGGGGGTAGATTCACCAAGTAGAGGAACTGACATTGGGGTATAGATTTTATTACCCCAAATCAGATACATTTATTAAATTTTACTAGTACAAGTCGGCGTAAATAAAGCAACCATTGAAAATGGCTAAAAAGCCGATAAAGTCAAACTTCTTACTTCTTACTTCTTACTTCCGCGAAGCGGTACTAGT
>JBCBHT010000096.1:0-22900 GCA_038525335.1 Cyanobacteria bacterium J06621_15
GCAGTACGCATTAGTGTAAAGTTTGATTTTTGAAAAGCTACCAAACTTCAGCCATATCTAAAACAAATTCCGGTAATACATTCTCACCTGATAACGAGGTCGGATTATCTAATATTTCGACATCAAAACCTTGTCTATATATTTCTACCTTGCGATTTTTACGGTCAATTAACCATCCCAATTTTGCTCCGTTTTCTATATACTCCTGCATCTTTTCTCGCAAAGGTTTCATATTATCGGAAGCAGAACGCAATTCTACAACAAAATCGGGACATATAGGAGCAAAACCTTGTTTTTCTTCTGCTGTTAAAGCTTCCCAACGTTCTAGTTTTATCCAAGAAGCATCAGGAGAACGGTTAGCACCATTAGGTAAGTTAAACCCTGAAGACGAATTAAAAGCTGCTCCAAATTTGGTTTGATGATTCCAAATCCATAATTGTCCGGTAATATTCGCATTTTTTGCTCCTGCTTCGCTTCCAAACCAAGACTTTGCTATTAATTCTCCTGTAGCGGTTCGTTCTAATCTTACATCGCGGTTGGCTGCTGCTAGTTCTTTAAATTGCTCGTGAGTGAATTTGAAAGATGGAGGAATAGTTACGGTAGGGTTGGACATGGGTTAAAACAGTCTATTTCGTAAACAAGAGTAACAATTTTTTGATATTTATAGTAATTGATTGTAATAATTTATAGGCTCAGTTAATTTATTAAAAATAAAAAATTGGGAAAGCATTGACTAATATTTTACATTTTACCGGTTTTATAAAGGGAGTAACCTACAAAACCTATTTGAATGAATCTTTAAAAGAGATTAACTTCGATAGATTTAACGTTAATCAAGATTATTCTTACGGTTTAATAAAATCGCCTGCTACTGAAATCGCTTATTCACAATGGGTATCACCTAAAAGAACTAGAAGTTATCCTTTTGCCAGAATTTATAATACTTATAATTCATCTAAAGTATTAACTATTATTCCGGTAATTAAAGATGAGGGAAAAGATGGCGATAGAGATAGAGTTCAATATTCGACTATCTCTTGGATGAATTTACTAAATATATATATTGTTCTAGCTCACTATGAGTCAGCGGAGAAAAGTAATAAAGCAGGTCAAGAAAATAAGGATAAGTTAACCAAACAGCAATTTAATAATACCTTTGTTAAATCACAAATTCAAGAAATATTAGATTACCGTCAAAGCGCTTTACACTGGAACAAAAATTTATTTGAACAAAGATTTACTCGAATTTTTGAACAAGCCCTCGATAGTTATGATAATATTTCTGAGCAAACTGGAGTAAAAATTCATTCACGCAGAGGAATAAATAAGTATTTACAAAATATTTCAGACGAATTTGAAGAGTTTAAAAATATTTCTCTCAAGGGTTCTCAAAATGCTAGTAAAAGAGAAGCTCTTACTTCTCATAAACTAGAATATTTAGTAGATGGGTTAAAAGCTACTTTTAGCATTGAGAATTATTTAGGAGGTATTTATTATTTGACTCCTGATGAGATATTCCATGAAAACAATATATACATAATACAAGAATCTAAGAATACTTCAAAAGAATCTTTGCCAAAGCTTCCCGATATTCAAGATGGTTTATTCAAGCTAATTTTGTTCTCTAATCTAGACTCATTAACCCTCAACGGACAAGATGTTGACTTTATTACAAAACTAAAATTGACTGGAATAAATATCAACGGTACTATTATTTTTCCAGATGCTTCAAGCGATGAATTAGGAATATTTTTACAAGCAAATAATAGTATATTCAACGACAAGCAAAAAGTAATTATCAGAAATTTGGCTTTAGAAGCTCAGCATAATCAAAGACTTAAAATCGAAATAACAAGTAATTCTTAGTGCAATTTATGTATAATAATTAATCAATGTTTAATTTCATAAAATATGATTAAAAGTCCTCTCCGCTATCCAGGAGGTAAGTCAAAAGCTTTAAAGAAAATAATTGAGTACTTACCAGATAATTTTGATGAATATAGAGAACCTTTTGTAGGTGGTGGTTCTTTATTTATATATTTAAAGCAAAAGTTTCCTCATCTAAAAATTTGGATTAATGATTTAAACTCTGAATTATTTCTTTTTTGGAAAATTGCTCAAACAAATTTACCTCAGTTAATCAAGGAAGTTCGTTCGATAAGAAATAACCATACAAATGGTAAATTACTCTTTACGGAATTGACGAAAGTAGATACAAGAAAATTGACAGATGTTGAAAGAGCAGTTCGTTTTTTCGTTCTTAATAGAATTACATTTTCTGGGACTGTTGAGTCTGGAGGTTTTTCAGAACAAGCTTTTCATAAACGATTTACTTACTCATCAATAGAACGCTTAGAAAAATTAGAAACAGTGTTATCCGAAGATATGAAGATAACTAATTTTGATTATAGCGAGCTATTATATCCAAAAGGTGGGAATGTATTTTTATTTTTAGATCCTCCATATTTTACAGCTACTAAATCAAAGCTCTATGGTCAAGACGGTAATTTACATACATCCTTTGAACACCAAAGATTTGCTCAGCTTGTGAAACAATGCAATCATAATTGGCTCATCACTTATGATGATTCGTTTAAAATTAGAGAAAATTTTAAAACTTTGAATATTTATGCTTGGGAGTTTCAATATGGCATGAATAATTATAAACGAAGCAGTGCAGCTAAAGGTAAAGAGCTATTGATAAGCAACTATAAATCGAAAGAAAGTTTGCAGAGAATAACAAACTAAATCAAGTAATTATTAATGATGTTAATATAATATCTTAAGCAATTAACAACCTTGTTCTATCAGCTTGTCTGTGTACGGTTTCTTTCAAGCATGATTAACTAATTATACTATCTGAACCAGCTGGTAGGATGCATAAATTTGATTTATTTTGGCTATCGCTATCGCTGCAAATTATCTTGAGGAAAATTTAGGATTGGATTTTTTTCTTCTAGTTCTTCAATAATTTTACTGTTATTTGTATTGTTCTTAAGAAGACCTTCACGCTGATAAAGTTCTGGATTAAGTAAAATTATTATTTCTTTTTCGATATTACGTTTTCCTTCTTCAAAAAATCTCTCAGATGCTGTTGGTGAATACAAACCATTTAATACAGTTTGATTGGGTATTGGTACAGCTTCTTGTGCTTTTGCTTTACCTGTAGCACCAAAAATTAATGATGCTAACGTTGTGTAGATACAGAAAGAAGCAGCGAACTGTAAAATATTAATTTTCATATTAAAATCTCAAAAAATAATAATCTATACTCCTATTATAGAAGTTTGAAAAATTTTCTGCTGTACGTTTCATTCCAATCAAGCAATTAACAACCTAGCTCTATCAGCTTGCTCCTGTACGGTTTCTTTTAACCATTCGCTAATTGATTTACCTAATTTAATCGCAATTGTTGGGTCTTTTGTCAATGTTTCGTGGATTTTTTGCTGCAATTCTGGCTTTTTATTACGTGCTAAATCGTTAATTCTCGAATCGGAAACAAATTTACGTATCCAACCGGGAATATCTGTTTCTTTAACTAAAGATTCACCAGCAAAGTAAGCAACAATTCCGATAATTGGAGCAATGATTCCTGCAAAAAGTATCACGTGGAATAAACTAGCAATAACAACACCAACTATAATAGCTACAAGGTGTCCGACAAATAAGGAAAGTCCGCTTAAATCATCAAATGAAATAGATGTCGGAACTTTTCCGGTATGGTCACCAAGGTCAATTGTCTTACTACCAAATGTTCCTAAAGGTAAACCATATTTGCTGCAAATAGAATCAGTTTTTTCTCTAACTTCGTCCTGGACGTTTCCCAACCATGCTAATAAGCATTTGGTTACTTTACTATTACCATCGCTTCCAGTCAGCCAAGTTTTCGCTTTGTTTTCAATTTCTAATTCTAAAGCTTTAAGAGTTAAAATTTCTCGATTTCGCCAAGATTTAACGCAAGGTTTAATTACTTCCTCTACCAGACCGTTAGCTAGTTCTTCGGCTAATTTATCTAAAAATGCGGGGACATGATTTCCGACAATACCCGTTAATTCGTCATCTAAAAATTTACTAATTTCATCCATGAAACCGGATGTCCGAATATAAACTCTTCCCCAACGAGATAAACCTCTAGCAATACATAATTCGGGTTCACCGTCGCGTTTACAAGGTAAATTAGGAAATATTTCTTGAGACATTTCCAAAACAAAACCCATCTTGGAAGCGCTACCAGTGAGTAAAATTGCGCTAGGTATGATAGATTGTTCGTCTAGTTTTTGTTTAACTACTTTTAACTGACTTCCAAAATCATCGCACCAGCTTTTATTATCTAATTGCTGTAGTGGTTGATTGAGGATAGCATTAATTATTTTCCCGTTTACTAAAGGTGAAAACTTGAATTTACGCTGAATATCTTCGCTACCAACGTTCACAAAATCATCTTGATAAGTATCTTGATAATTAAAATATTCTTCTTTAGCTTTTCGACAGCGAAGTTCGCAACGGTTTCGATATATAGGACTTTGCTCAAGAATCGTTTCTAGTTTATCAATTTCTTCCAAAGTCCAAATTTCTTCTTCATCAAGGTGTTTTCCTAATTGAATAATATCTTCGCGCTTTTCTCGATATTGACGATGTAGCTCTAAAGTTTTTTTGAGAATTTCTTTCTCAATTAAAGAAGCACCTAAATCATGACCAAAATCAATGGGAGTATCCGCCATTCCCTTAACTAAGGTATAATCAGTTGTGGAAGAACCGATATCAATTACTAAGACAGATTTTTCTAGTTCTTGAATTGTAAAAATACCGCTTTCTTTCGCGTGCATTAAAGCCGCTCTTGATTCTTTCACAACCGTTGCATTAGGAACGGTTTCGGAGAGTATTTGTTTATAGCTTTGAATTTCTTCTATCCACCACCCAGAAGGACAACCGATAAAAAAGTAATTGGTATCTGAATTTTGAATTTGATTTGTATCAATTAAATGCTGATAAATTGCATTGACAAACTGTTCGATTGTTTTTTGATAAGAAAAATCCTGAAATTTTCTAGTTTTAAAAGCAATTTCTAAAATAGTAGCATCAGATAGCTGACAAGCCATTTCACCGATGATAATCCCCCGTTGAGGATGATGAGCTATAGCGGTAATTTGACTTTTGCGATTATTAATTAATAAACTTTGAGGATTTGTTTCTTGATTATCCGCACGTACCCAAGTTAAAGCTGTTTCTCCGTGCCCTAAATCAAACCCAATTATTTTAGTATTATGGTAATCTTGCATTTTTTTGTATTGATTAGGTGAGCAGTAAAAATTATCTTGGAGTTTAGGGAATAGAAAATGAGAATAGGGAATAGAAATTAATTAGATGATGAAGGTTCGATAACGCTTCCGGGTAACAACACTCTTTCGTCTTTTACAAAAGCATGTTTTAGTGTTACATAATCAGTAATATTTGGGTCGATACTTGGTTCAAAGTAGAACATATCCCAAGCTTTATTTGCTTCTAAAGAAGGTTGATAAACTTTGGCTTCAATTCCGTAGTTTCTTAAAATAGTTATTGCTTGCTTGATTCTTCTACGAACTGAAACTGGTAATTTAATTTCTTCATCAAGCGCATCAGCCATCAACTCTTGGAGATATTCTAACAAGTCTAAATTGTTTTCTAAATCGGGTTGATTTGTTTTTTCTTCTTTGATACCGTAAGCTAAAACTGTTTGGTCTATCGATTGGAAATTACGGTATATGTAATTCAGTAATTGATTAATATCTATAGTTATTCTGGTTTGATTTTGAATAACTTCAGCCGAGGAATTATTACTTGTATCTGGTAACTGCTTTTGCTTCACAACCTTACCAAACACACCTCCAGTAATTAAACCAATTACCGCTCCTACCAAACCCCAAGTTATTCCTCCTTCCAAAGTTCCCGCTAAACCTGCTGCAAGTAAACTACTAATAATTACCCGACTTTTTTGTAAAGGCTGTAATAAAATCTGTTTATAATAATTAGGAGATGTCCAATTTTGAATATTTTTTTGAGTTTGAATAGCTGAATTAAAAGGTGATAAAACACTTTGTTGGATATTTTGATTTATACTTTTACTCAACTCTGCTTGAACTTCGGAAATACCAAAATATTTTTCAGGAACATCTACAGTTAAATCTTCTAATTCAACCGAACTTAATATCTGGAGATTTTCTCTCATACCCTCCAACATATTC
Source organism: Cyanobacteria bacterium J06621_15 (assembly GCA_038525335.1). Taxonomy (GTDB): domain Bacteria; phylum Cyanobacteriota; class Cyanobacteriia; order Cyanobacteriales; family Nostocaceae; genus Rivularia. Next base: position 6,222 of record JBCBHT010000096.1, read on the forward strand.
CGAGCAAGACGTGCTTGTGGAGGGGTTAATTCTTTGATGTATTCACCGTTGAGGTCGGTAAGCTGGTTTATCTCATCTCGAACTATTTTCACTACTTCCTCGATTGTATTTGTAGCATCTAAACGAGACTTGAGTTTATCCTTGATTTTCTGATAATGCGATACAAGGGTTTTCATAATGAAATAAACACAACTTTTAAAAACGAATAGAATTATAGAACAACTAAGCAGAACCTACTTAAAATTCGTCACTTTCTTAATTTATTATCAAATCACCTAGCTTGAAATCATCCTACAGTATATTTTTACCAGCTATTATCTATCCTTAAAGGCAGATAATTTATTTCAATTAAATCAAATATCTATACTTTTACTCGCCATATCAGCATAAGTAAAGTTTTATTAAATACAGTTTGCAGAATATTTACGATAAATATTATTTTTTCGCTAGATAATTATCATTAGAATCAATAAAAAAATATTTCTTTTGTTCTTTCTTCTAATTCAAGAGAATTCTTGCTGATTCAAATATCATGAATCCATACATAAAAATTTCAAATCCTCAAGAAAACTAGCTAACAAACCTTTCTTATCAACTTCTAAAGCAACCCAAGAATTAGCATCAGCTTTAGCTGTGAATCTTTCATCAAATAAAGTTTTTCCCAGAGTATGTTTACCTTGGGTTTCAATATCTACTTTCGCACGAGTGAAGAGTAAAGTTTCGGGATAAAAAAGATAAGCTACAGTAGCACCGTCATGAACTAAAAAACCTTTAATTCCTTTAGTTTGACGATATCTTAAATTAGCTTCTGTCATGAAGTCACATAAATCCGATATAAACTGAGTTAAATTATTTTGAGAATTACTCATAATATCCTCAGCCATATCAGGGGTAAAAATCAATTTTTCAGTAATATCTAAAGGTAAAACTACTGCATTATTGCAGCTAGCAAATACTTTTTCCGCAGCTTCCGGATTAAAATAAATATTAAATTCAGCATGGGGAGTAACGTTTCCTGGAACTTTAAAAGCACCTGCCATAATGACAATTTCTTTTGCTTTATTCAAGATACCAGGACTTTTAGTTTCAGCAGCAGCTAAATTAGTTAAAGGTGCAACTGCAAGAATAGTAATCTCCCCTGGATAAGCATTAAGTTTATCTATAATTAAATCATCGGAATAAATAGCTTTATCAAAATCATGTTTAGCAGGTGCTAAATTATGAGAAATATTACCCATTCCATCCATACCGTGAATGTGAGCAGCATCAGCAGCTTGAGGGTTTTTAACTGTTACTCCTCGACCTAATTCTACTTGTTCAAACTCTCCTAAACTTAAGACTTTACTAGCATTAGTAAAAGTCAATTTAGAATTAATATTACCCTCAGCAGCTGTAACTGCAATTAATTCAAGTAACCCTTGTTTTTGTAGACTTAATAGCCATAATAAAGCAAATGCATCATCACCACCGGGGTCTGTGTCGAAGATTATTTTAGTCATAGGTTAGTAGCTACGCTTTAGCGCTTGAATACATCTATACTTAAAATGAGATAATTATATATAAATATCATGAAACTTGTACTATTTAGCGACTATAAATATGTAAGTACACAAGATTTTGCGAATAGGTTGATTGAACTTATTGGAAAACATGAACCAATTGTGGGTTATATCTCATCATCTCCAGATTTAACCCGAAAATTTTATAATGAAACCAAAGAATATTATGCGAAATCTAATCTAATTCTTAGTCCTTATATGGATTTAGAAGATGGGTTTGATAGTGATATTATAGAGCTTATTTTTCAAGCCGATGCAATACATTTATCGGGTGGAAATACTTTTCGTTTTTTGTTTTGGATTGTTAAACGTGGATTGGATAAGCAATTAGTTGAGTATATAAATTCAGGAGGAGTACTTATAGGAGTTAGCGCTGGTTCTATAGTGATGACTCCAGATATTAGCGAGTCAGCATTGTGTGGAGATGAAAATTATATTGGATTAAAGGATACTAAAGGTTTAGGTTTGATAAACTTTCATTATGTACCTCATGCTTCTGGAAATGTGGTACATAAAGATGTAATAACTAAATCTAAGCAAGATTGTAGTGCAATACTAGTTTGTAAAGATTCCGATTGGGTTGTTATTAATGGAGTTAAATCTAAGGTATATGGAGAACCGAAGTTAATTGTAAATGGTGAAATTATAGATAATCTAAGGTTAGATTCCTTTATAAAATAAATTTATCTTTAACTTAAATAGTGCGTTACGATATCCAATTGATTACCTATAAATTACCAATTTGAATAGTCATAACACACCCTACAAGAATAGCTGACAATCACCAATTAAGAATTCCTCCGATATTGTTCTATCAATTCGGGAATATAATCATACCCATCTACACCAATAAAAGAAATCATTTTAGGACGATTTTTTCCTAATGATGTTTTAAACCCTTCTTCTCCCAATTGATTCTGTAAAATTGATAATAATTTCGCTGGTTTATGCCATTCTCTGGAAGCTATTTGATTAAGTATATACATCCCCAAAGATGCTGTATAAATAGCTCTTTCAAAATTAGCTAAACTATAATTAGCTTCAGCTAAATTGCTCAAATTTAGACCTTGTAAATATAAATCACCGGAAGTTTGTGCTGTCTTAAAACCTTCTTCTAAACTTTTGATTGCTTTATCTGGTTGTTCGGTAACTATATAAGCTACTCCCAAGCTACTTAAACATAAACCTTTACTTTGTAAATCACCTAATTTCTCCGATAAATTTAAACCCTGCTTTAAATAATTAATAGACATTTCGTAATCTGTTTCTTCATCAGATTCTTGAGCTTGCATTACTTCGCTGTAACCCAAATTTGCTAGAGCATTTGCTTCGGAAATTTTATCACCTGCTTGTCTACTCAATATCAATGCTCGTTGAGAATTATTTATCGCTTCTGTATAATTCGTCTGGTCAACATAAGTACGGCTAAGGTGATTTAAATTAGCTATCTCACAAGCTCTGTCTTCAGCATTACGAGCTATTTCTAATGCTTGTTGATGAAATTTTACTGAATTATCGTATTGTCCTAATGCTCTTTGAGAATAACCTAAAATTGTTAAAATTCTAGCTTTTTCTTGAGTTCCTTCAACTCTTTGTAATGGTTCATCTAAATAAGAAAGCGCATCTTTTAAATATTCACCTGAAAACGAAGCGAAGATTCCACCATATAATGGGAAATACGGTCTTTGAGAAAAATTTCGCAATATTTGTAAAACTATTTGCCAAGCCGCACTACCATAAGAAGTATCGGCTCCAAAACCGTTTCCTAACTGGCTCCAAATAATCGAAAAAGTCAAAAAAGTTGAAATAGATAGATTAGAACCGGCTTTTACATTATAAGCTTGTTGGTCAAACCAATTAACTAATCCCCGCTGCAAAAACTGCAAGCTTAATGTTAGTTCAACCCAATCACTAAGACCAACGCTGCGATGATTTTGAGCAAATTCTATGGGAGATTCTTGCTTAGCTAAAGTGCTAAAAAATCCTTTACTAAATTCTTCATCAAATTGCTTTCCCCAAGTAGCCCAAGGACCATTTTCCCCTGGAATTCCACCAAAACCAATTGATGCGCGATTCTGTTCGTACATCCAGCTTATTAAATGTTGTTGTAACTTTCCCCAAGAACTAATTCCACGGGTGATTCCTTGAGAAAATTCTGATAGATAATCTAACTTAAAAGTCTCTGCATTTTTTTGCAATGATTTTGCTAATTGTTGCAGTTGTTTTTGGTTTAAAGGATTCTTACGATTTGGGTCGGTAACGCTCAAAAATACAGTTAGTCTTTCGTTTTCTGGTGCTGTAGTAATTTCTCTGGCAGCAGATAAAATTGATTCGGTAGCTTTATTCTGTTGTTCTACTTGTTTCCACTGCGTTTGAATTGTCTTTAATGCTCTTAAACTACGAGTAGCTTTTGCTTTTTTTAATTCATCACTTTGAGCATCCACTTGTTGTTGGGTAGCATCTAAGTTTTCGCTCAAAACTAACTCAAATACTTCTCCGGTACCGACAGTGACACCTTTGAGCAGCATTTGATACACTTGACCTTGCGAGCTAATTTTCCCTTTGAGGGTTGCTTGGACAATTTCATTGATTAAAGCTAGATATTTATCGCGCAATGACAAAGATTCAGACACTTTAGAGATAATTATAATGAATATGCTTATTAATTTTAATTGTAATAGGTAGTAGAGAAAATATTTTTATTATTTTTATTTGTCTAATTTTTATTCTACACACCTTATTTGACTCAAATAATTTCTAGTATAGCTTTAACTACTGTTTTAGATTTCGTCGATTGATAACTGTATATTGTATATAAAATTTGATGTCGGCTATAGTGTATTGAATGAAATATTGTAACGCATCTAATATTTACCTGATGGTGCGTTATCAATAAAGCTAACACATCGGTACTGGCTAGATAATTTAGCAGAATTTAGAAACCAAGCTTTTCTGATAAAACTGGTTTTCTCAACACTTGAGATTCTCGGATAATCAAATTTCAGTATTGTAAATCTTTATTTTAGTTAGATAAAAAACACTTTTAATCAAAATTATCTGTAATTATTCTTAATTTATCAGCGATTTTTTGAATTAAATTTCAGTTTTGGTTGTTATTTATGCACCGTTATAGGTTATTAGTAAAAATATCAAAGAGTTGGGAAAACTCTACATGGGTCGCATAGCAAAGCTGACATTTAATCGCGGTACTTTGATTTTACATCCACCTCCACGGGGTAAGGCATGGATGGATTTTGCAACGTGGGATGATAGGATAGAAAAATTTCGCATCAAAGCTATAGAATATCGCCGTTTGGTAGAAGCTTTACAAGCAGAAAACACGGATTTTGTTGATGAAGCTAAGGAATTTTATCCTGTAGAAATGATTCCGGGTTTGGTCATGGAACCTTATCCCCACCAAAGCGAAGCCTTAAAAGCTTGGAAGTTAGCAAAAAGGCAGGGTGTTGTAGTGCTTCCTACCGCAGCAGGGAAGACCTATTTGGCGCAGTTAGCAATGGAATCAACACCACGAACCACTCTGATTGTGGTACCAACTCTAGATTTAATGCATCAGTGGTACGCTCACCTCGAAGCTGCTTTTCCCGACGTACAAATAGGTTTACTCGGTGGAGGCTCGCGAGATAGAACGCCTATACTAGTTTCTACTTATGATAGTGCAGCGATTCATGCAGAAACCTTGGGTAATCAATATGCGTTAATAATTTTTGATGAGTGTCATCATTTACCAACAGATTTTAATAAAGTTATTGCTGAATTTTCGATTGCACCCTATCGTTTAGGACTTTCCGCAACACCAGAACGTACCGATGGAAAACACTCAGATTTAAATTATTTAATCGGTAGGGAAGTATATCGTAAAAGAGCCGAAGATTTAGCGGGAAAAGCCTTAGCAGAACACGAGATTGTTCAAATTAAAGTTAAGTTATCTCAAAAAGAAAGAGAGAAATATAACGAATTAATGCAAACCCGCAACAATTTTTTAAAAGACTCTAAAATCTCTTTAGGAAGTATTCAAGGTTGGCAAAGATTTGTACAGATGAGCGCTAGGTCTCAATCTGGAAGACGTGCGATGTTAGCTCACCGTGAAGCTAAAGAAATTGCTTTAGGTACCGATGGAAAAATTAGGATTTTAGCTGATTTATTAGCAAAACATTATCCAGAAAGAGTGTTAATTTTTACCGCTGACAACACTACAGTCTATCGGATTTCCAATGAGTTTTTGATTCCCGCAATCACCCATCAAACCCCTGTCAAAGAAAGACATACAATATTAACTAAATTCAAAGAAGGTGAATATAAATCTCTGGTAGCTTCCCATGTGCTGAACGAAGGAGTAGACGTACCCGCAGCGAGCATCGCAATTATATTATCCGGTACGGGTTCGGCGCGGGAATATATTCAAAGATTGGGAAGAGTCTTGAGAAAGGGAAATGTTAAAAATAAACAGGCTATTTTATACGAAGTAATTGCGGAAAACACTAGTGAAGAAAGAACTTCAGAAAGACGTAGAGGAGTAGAAAGAGAACCGCAGAAAAGTAGAGAACGCAGAGATGGAACCGGAAATTTACAGGTAATGTATGGAAATGGTGGTGGGAGAAGAAGTTATAAAGCAGCAGAAAAGAAATCGGGTAGTAAGTATAAGACCCAGAAATCTCCTAAGCAGATGAATATTTGGGAGGATGAAGATTAGAGGGGGAAGAGGGGGAAGAGGGGGAAGAGGGGGTAGCAACTAATTAATAATTACCAATTACTAATTACTAATTAAATCATGAACAAAAAACAACAGCTACATCGGGATTTACGTTTAGTCTTTGATGAATTACAAAAGTTTAGAAAGAGTCATCCAGATGCTTGGAGAATTATCAATCAGAATCTGACTAAAAATGGTAGCACTACCCTTACAGATGCAGATGCAGCACTTTTTTATGCATTGGAAATGATTGAAGAAACAGACTTTGAAAATTGAAATAAGGAAAGAGACAAAGTTATGAGTTAGGAATTAAAATTTGATATTTGAAAAATATCCAATTCCTTATTCCGAATTGACGATTCACATTCGACCGATAAACAACTGATAACTGATAACTGTTCACTGAAATGTTACCAACTGATTTACTAATGTTTCGTCAAAATGGGGAGCAAATAATTCCCAAGCGATTGAGTATTGATAAGTTTCATCTGAAGTTAGCGGTTGATTTAATCGAATGCTATAAAAAAGCTGCTAACGAACGATACGGTGAACTCGAACGTCGGCTTTCAGAAATGGAAGGAGATAATACAGATTATAAAATAAAACGGGGTTTGGCTTATATTTTGAAAAGCAGCTTTTCTACTTTTGAAGTAGTAAGTCCTTTGGAACCTCCAATGTTAAGAGAAAGGGTCTTCGCAAGTGCTGCAAAATCTGTTGCTAGCCGCGATACTGCTAAATTTACTTTGAAAAAAGTTGCTGATGAATTGACTCACGAACTTGAGAAGGAAGTGTTACCGGAACAAGTTAGCAAAGGTCTGTATGCTGACTTGACGGAAAATAAAATTTTAACTGCTTTTGATGCTCCCACAACTGAAACTTTATTACATAGATATAACCTTTCCCAAGTTCAAGGTATTTTCTATAAAGCCAGCCAATTAATTATAAATGCTCACCGCAATACTCCGGGTGAATATAAGATTTTATTTCGCTATCTCAAGTTGTTTCAATTAATGTCTTATATCGAAGGAGATGCCGACCACGGGTTTACAATTACGGTTGATGGTCCCACGAGTTTGTTTAATCCCAGTACAAGGTATGGGTTAGCAATAGCTAAATTAATTCCGGCTTTACTTCACGTTACCAGATGGAGTTTAGCTGCTACATTACAGATTCGCGATGTTTATTCTGGTAATTGGAAAACCGGACGTTTTACGCTAAATTCCGAATGCGGTTTAGTGTCTCATTACCCACCAGGAAAAGAATACGATAGTATGCTCGAAGCGTCTTTTGTTGATAAATGGAATTCAGCAAAAACCGAGTGGATATTAGAGCGTGAAGTCGATTTAATTCCCATTCCCGGTAGCGTGATGATTCCCGATTTTCGCTTAGTTCATCCCGATGGTAGAACTTATTTATTAGAAATAGTAGGATATTGGCGACCGGAATATTTACAAAAGAAATTTTATCAGGTGAGAAAAGCCGAAAGAAATGATTTAATTTTAGCAATTTCCGAGCGTTTGAACTTAGATAAAGCTGGGGTTAAGTTAGATAATGTCCCCGCGAAAATAGTTTGGTTTAAAGATAAGTTATTACCGAAGCAGGTTTTGGCAGTTTTGGATTGAGAATTGGTAATTGGTATTTGGTAGTTGGTATTTGGTAATTGGTAATTGATAATGGGTAATTTGTAATTTATTTTTGTACTTCAGATAGATTCATTGATAATTCTAAATCGTATGAATCATACTTTATCTTTATTCCATAATTAAATTGAGGTATATGTTAATATAAAATTTAACTTCTCTTTTCTATTTAAATTTTATATTGAATCAATTTTCTCTGACTTTTTGTATACTTCGCAGCAAGCTAAAAGAAACCCGGTTTCTAGTCGTGAAAGCATGAATATCTCGTTATGAAATCGCAAAGAAACCGGGTTTCTAACATTAGTGCAAGATGTTAGTTTAATTGAATTATTATTTCAATTACCAATTACCTATTACCCATTCCCCATTACCTATTCATAAATCCTACCATCAGGCATAATTGCTCCGGTAAAAACAGCCCGATTCAAATTAGCTCCCTCTAAATTAGCCCCTTTTAAATTAGCTTCTACCAAAAAAGCTCCTTCCAAGTTAGCTCTGCTTAAGTTTGCTCCTATCAATTGTGCATTCATCAAATTTGCTTGCTGAAGATTAGCATCTGATAAAATCGCGTTGCTCAGATTGGTTTCCCTCATAAATGCTCTCTGTAAAATACTCTGACTCAGATTAGCTCCGTACAAGTGAGATTTCTTCAAAGAAGCTTGATATAACAGCGCTTCACTGAGATTGACTTCTCTCAAATCTGCTTTGGATAAGACTGCTTGACTCAAGTTAGCTAACTGCATCGAAGCTCGATACAGAGTCGCTTCTTCTAAGCAAGCTTCTGTTAAGTCAGCTTCAATCAACAATGCTTGAGTGAGGTTGATACTTTTTAGATTGGCTTGAGCTAGTATGGCTTGAGAGAAGTCTATCTTTGGTAAGCTTTCTCGACAAAGAATTATTTGTGACAAATCAACTTGTCTAAAATCTCTTTCTCCACACTGATAACGTCTCAAAATGTCCTCTTTTTTCATCACCTCTGACTGTTTACATCGTTTTGAAAAGAGTGATTTACTGCTCTATGTTAATAAAACTTAACACGAGTTTTTGAGCAGAAATGCTTAGTTAATCATTTGTTAATTATTTACCTCTGAGTAAAATCTTAAAAAACGAAAATTATTATTAAGTTAAGTGTTAAAATAATAAAGAGAATATTAATTTTTCAAGAAAAATTGTCACAATAGATTGCGGATAGAGTGTTTTTTGTCTGAACTAATCTCAGAAGGTTATAAAAGAATATCTGCATCTCAGGTTGAGCGGGAAAGATTGTTAGCAGCAATTACCTTGCGAATTCGTCAATCATTGGATTTAGATTCAATCATCAACCAGACGGTGCAAGAAGTTCGACTGTTTCTTCAAACGGATAGAGTGCTGGTTTACCGTTTTGAACCAGATTGGAGCGGACTTATGGTTGCTGAATCAGTTGTTGCTCCATATCGAGCTGTTATTGGTTCTAAGATAAAAGACCCTTGTCTTGCTCAAAAACATCTCAAAAAATATCAGCAGGGTGGAATCCGAGTTATTGACAATATTGAAACTGCTTTCTTAGCTGAGTGCTATAAGGATTTACTAGCAAACTTTGAGGTTAAAGCTAATCTAGTTGTTCCGATTATTGCAGAAGAAAAATTATGGGGACTTCTGATTGCTCAACATTGTCAATGTCCTCGTCAGTGGGACTCATCAGAAATAGAATTACTTAAGCTGCTAGCGAATCATGTCGGAATTGCAGTTCAACAGGCTGAACTTTATCAGCAAGTACAAAGTCTTAATATTTATCTAGAGCGAAAAGTTAAAAATAGAACTGCAAAATTAGAAAAAGCCGTACAATTTGAAGCTTTGATAACACGGGTTACTCAAAGTGTTAGAGATAGTTTAGATGAAACCCAGATATTACAGAAAGTAACTCAGGAATTGGGAGAAGTTTTAGACATTGAATGTTGCAAAATAGAGCTTTACGACAATTCCCAAAAAGTAGCAACTATTATTTTTGAATATACTAAAACACAACCAGTTTGTCAGGGAGTAACTAAACAAATAGCAGATTTTCCCGAATACCAGCAGCTATTACAAAAACAATCTATTCAATTTGTAGAAAGAATTCCTTTGCTAAGCCCGCAAAAACAACAAATTACTCGATTAGCATGTCCAATTTTTGATAATCAAGGTATCTTAGGGAATATTTGGTTACTCAAACTAAAAGAAGAAGCATTCGATGAGTTAGAGATTCGTCTCGTTGAACAAGTAGCTAATCAGTGTGCGATAGCTATTCGTCAAGCGCGACTTTATCAGAAGTCTCAAGCTCAAGTCAAAGAGTTAGAAAAACTAAATACTCTCAAAGATGACTTTCTTAAAACAATTTCTCATGAGCTACGTACTCCTATGACTAGTATATTGCTGGCTTCTCAAACTTTAGAAAAACTAATAACAACTCAGGGAATAAGAGGAATTAAATCTGAAAAATTTCAGCGTGTTTTCCAAATATTTAAAGGTTCTTGTCAGCAACAGAATAAATCGGTTAATGATTTGTTAACACTTTGCTATCTAGATGCTGAAAATGCTACTTTAATTCCTGAAACGATTTATTTACGAGAATTTATACTTAACATAATAGAGCCTTTTCAGCAGCAAATACAACAGCACCAGCAACAATTAATTATCAATATCCCTGAAGAAATACCTCCAATACAGTCAGACGTTACACTTTTAGAGCGAGTAATCAACGAACTAATTACTAACGCTTGTAAATATACTCCAGCCCAAGAAACTATCACCGTTACTGCGAATGAACAAGATAATTATCTTTATTTAAGTGTGAGTAATTCGGGAATAGAAATACCTATAGAAGAGCAAAAAAATATTTTTGATAAATTTTATCGTATTCCATCTCATGACCCTTGGAAGCATGGAGGAAGCGGTATCGGATTAGCTTTAGTAAAAAAATTAGTCAAACTTTTAAATGCAACTATTGAGCTAGATAGCCAAGTAGGTAAAACTACTTTTTCCGTTCGATTTTATATTGAAAGTTAAATCAAAAAAAGGGCTAAAAATATTTTATAAAAAACATGGAAGCCTTGTAGAAAGGTAACAGTGTTACGTCTCCATTACGTTGAAATCATAATTTCGTCGCAGCAATTCAGCAGTACTAAGAATAGTCAAAAAGCAATTAGACAAAAATTTATTCTTACAGAGTTTTTTAATAAAACATTGACTCTATCAAAAGTCTTAATCCTGCAAGATGATATTTATTAAAAACATTATTTCTATAAGTGGATAGAAGCCTAAAAAATCTTTATTAACATTAATAATAAGTCACATAACTCAAATATTCGCAATCATTAACATGAATATTAAAACCTTGAATAAATTTTTCACCAACTTTGCTGTAATCGCTAGTATATTTAGCGTTAGCGCTTTCGCAGCAGTTCCAGCAAGAGCGGATAATCACGGTGAAATGAAGATGTCAACTAGTAACAGAAACCTAGTTGAAGTTGCAGTAGCAAGCGATTCCTTTGATACTCTTGTAAAAGCTGTTCAAGCAGCAGGTTTAGCTGATACACTTGCTAGTGGTTCTTTCACAGTTTTTGCTCCTACTGACCAAGCATTTGAAGAGTCTTTACCTAGTGGAGCATTAGAATTTTTACTCAAACCAGAAAATAGAAACCTATTACGACAAGTTCTTTCCTACCACGTAGTACAAGGGAAAGTAACTTCCAACCAATTATCAACTGGTAATGTAGATACTTTGAACGGTGGAGTAGCAGTTCGGGTAACTCCTCAACGAGTAATTGTAAATAATGCTAGCGTTACAAATGCTAATATTGCAGCTAGTAATGGAGTTATTCACGCAGTTAATCGTGTACTACTTCCTCAACAATTACGTCAACAAATTGCTTCTCAACTTGCGATGCAATAGTTAATATTTGATGATACCGATAAAGGTATGAATAGCCTCCAACCCTCAATCCTGGGGGTCACGGGGGTAGATAATAATGGTGGTTAACCTCAGATAATAAAAATCAATTCGTATTCCAGTTCAGTAACGATTAATATTTAGATTAATCAATCAGGAAATAAAACTTTTGAACAAGAGTAAGAGTTCATTCAATATTAAACTTAATTTACTTCTTACTCTTTTTGTTTAAGTAATTTAACGAATATAGAATAAAACTTACAATTGTTAGTAAATCAAGAATTTTCAATTGTTTCAATTGAAAGAATAATAATAACCTGATAAGATACGTATATTAACTAGGGTATTCCAATATAGACTCGCATATAATTAATGGCGACCGAATATTTTACAAGCAATTTATTGCAGACATATAACGGAGTGTGAATGAGAATGTTAAGAATTAAGTTGTTTGCTGTTTTTGGAATAACAGCAGTTGTCGCAAATATTGCCAATCCTGTAAATGCACAAACTTCCAGAAATATACAGGGAAAAGGCTATAGTTTATCTGGTGATTCGTTAATGGGGATTAGCGAAAGAACAGCCAATGAAGATTTTCCTAACTTCTTTATGGTTCAGCCTGCTAGTCTAACTCCAGCTAGTAGCGTTGAGACAAATGCTGCTAATTTTCGCAGAACAAGAGAACAGGTTCAAATAAACAATACACCAGTTTATTTAGAACCCGGAGAAGAAACCATCAGTGGTAATGACGGATTGCAGTTACAGTTCGATTTGACTAATACCGATAATAGAAGAAATGCAAGATAAAGGAATAATAATAAATTATTTCCCGATATATCTTGTAAAAATCAATTTCTAGCAATTTTTTTAGATTATTTTTCTCAGGTGAACTCTAACTCAAATAATAATATTTAATACCCGTGCAAGCGGGTTTTAATTTTGCTAATTTAATTATTAACACTATTTACCCTATAAAATTTGGCGGTTTTGGTATGAAATAATGTAATGCTATTAGTGCAGAATATCCAAAAACAGGTATAAATATAATTAAATTATTCAATACTTTTAACCAATTAAAATGGATATTTTTTCGCGCAGCTAATCTATAGGAAAAGTATGATACTAGCGAAATATATATACCCGAAATACCCACATAGAGAGGAAACTCATAGTAACGAAAAATGCAATTACAAAAGTGTCTGTCGTGAAATACTTCCTTAATCCACAAACCATTTTTGTTAATTATAGTTTCTTCAGCAAGAACTAGTAATAAAACAATGCTAAAAGCATTTATTAATCTTAATAATAATAAAGTATGTTGTTTTGTTGCAGCGAATCGTATCAGGAAAGGTAATACAATCATAAACACAAGGAAAGCTAGCAAACCATGCATAAAACCAACGATTTTAGCTAAACCAAATGAATTAAAATTATCATAAAATAGAAGAGAAGTAGAGAATGTAAAGCTCAAGAGAAAGATTAGGGTTGCTATAGTATGTATAAATAATTTATACGAGATAATAATATTTCTAAGTGTTCGACGATTCATTTTATGTATACTATTTCCAGTATATGATATCTGTAGATGGTATATACCTTCATACTATTAATTTGAAATTCCTGATTTACATATAAATATAAAGAAAATTGCATATAAATAATAAAATAAATAGAAACAAATTAGACTCAACAAACTAAAATATTACCCAAAAATCACGATTAAAACTTATCGCTACTTATCCATTTCCAATTAGTAATTCCCATCTTACCCACTTTCAAGTAAAATTATTTCTTGAGAGAAAGGAGGGGGAATTTTGACACGAGTAATTATAGTACGTCACGGTCAAAGCACTTATAATACCGTTAGACGCATTCAAGGACATTTAGATAAATCGGTATTAACTGAAAAAGGTCGCAATGATGCGGTAAAAGTAGGTAAGGCTCTAAACGATATTTCATTTGATGCGATTTATTGTAGTCCCCTCAAAAGAGCTAAACAAACAGCAAATATTATCTATGATGAAATTAAAGCTAATTTAGATAATACTCCCGCTCTTCAAGAAAATTATAAAATCAAAGAAATACACTTACCTTTGTGGGAAGGAATGCTTGCTACAGAAGTACAAGAAAAATTTCCCGAAGACTATAAAGTTTGGAAAGAAAACCCTGATAAATTGCGAATGTTGGTTCAAGATGGGGATAAAACCGTAGAATATTTTCCTATCTTGGCATTATACGAACAAGCAAAAGACTTTTGGCAAGAAATTTTACCCAAACATCAACATCAAACCATACTTGTAGTCGCTCATAGCTGTATTAATCGTTGTTTGATTCAAACTGCAATTAATATTTATCCTAGTTACATGCAGCATATTCAGCAATCTAATTGCTGTATTAATGTACTTAATTTTGCTGATACTAATAATGGTAGTTTGGTTGAGGAAAAAGTTCAGATAGAATCATTCAATCAAACCCAACATATGGGAGCAACTTTACCCTCATTGCGTCCCAATCATCAAGGAATTAGATTATTACTAGTCCGTCATGGAGAAACTGAGTGGAATCAGCAAAGTAAATATCAAGGACAAGTTGATGTTTCGCTTAATAAGAATGGTGAATCTCAGTCCCAGAAATTAGCGGAATTTCTCAGAGATATTTCTATAGATAAAGTATATAGTAGTTCTTTATTACGCGCGAAAGAGACAGCAGAAATAGTATTACAATACCATCAAGATATAAATTTAGAACTAAACGATAGATTTAAAGAAATAATTCATGGAGTTTGGGAAGGCAAATCAAAAACAGAAATTGAGCAAGAATTTCCTGGAGAATTACAGCGTTGGTACGAAACACCAGAAGAGTTTAAGATGCCTTCAGGAGAAAGCTTAGAGCAAGTTTGGCAGCGCACTATAGAAGTTTATGAATTAATTCTTAAAGAAGCATTAAATAATCAATTAAAGACAGTATTAATAGTTGCTCATGGTGGCACAAATCAAATTTTACTTTGTCATATTTTAGGATTATCAGCAGAACATTTCTGGAATTTTCGGCAGAGTAACTGCTGCTTGAACGTTATAGATTATCCCAAAGGATTGGATAGTTTTCCGGTACTTCAAGCAATTAATATTACTTCTTATTTAACAGGAAATGTGTTAGATGAAACTGTGACAGGAGCAATGTGAATGTAATAGGTAATAGGTAATGGGTAATTGTGAATGTGAAAAATAAATAACTAATTATTGACAGTAAGCTACTAATAACTAACCACTAACCACTAACAACTCACAACTAATAAAATGGCAAGCGAACTGCTACAACAAGTAAGGGTTATTAATCCTTTAAATACAACTGACGAAGTTGCTGATGTATTGATTGAGGATGGTTATATTAAGTCGGTAAATCAAAGCATTATCTATATCAGAAATGGTTCAATTCATGATTGCCAATCTTTAATTTTGGGACCTGGACTAGTCGATTTATATAGTCATTCCGGGGAACCGGGTTTTGAAGAAAGAGAAACCGTTGCATCTTTCCTCAAAGCTGCTTATACTGGTGGTTTTACTCGCGTTGCTGTTCTACCAAATACATCCCCAAGTATTGACAATCCAGCAGTTGTAGCACAATTGCAGCAGCTTTACAAAAATTCTAGTCAAGATTCTAGTCAAGATTCAAACCAAAATTTAAATCAAAACTCTTCATCTCTTCCCCTACTTAATCTTTGGGGTGCAATTACCAAAGATGTGAAAGGAGAAAAAATGACGGAATTAGCAGATTTAAAAAATGCAGGAATTGTTGGTTTTGCTGATGGTGATGCTTTAAACAACCTAGCTTTAGTACGTCGAGTCCTCGAATATCTGCAACCCTTAAGAAAACCTGCTGCTTTTTGGTGTTGCGATCGCAATATTTCAGCAGATGGAATAATGCGTGAAGGTGCAGATTCAATCCAGTGGGGTTTACCGGGAAATCCTTCAGCTTCCGAGACTTCAGCAATCGCAGCTTTACTCGAACTAGTCGCTAGTACATTTACCCCTATTCATATCATGCGGGTGTCTACAGCAAGAAGCGTCGAATTAATAGAAGATGCAAAGGCTAAGGGATTACCCGTAACTGCTAGCACTACCTGGATGCATTTATTACTAGATACTTCTTCAGTAAAGACCTATCATACTGCATTAAACTTAGAGCCACCTTTGGGTAATCCAAGAGATATGATGGCATTACGTCGAGGAGTGCGTCAGGGAATTTTAGACGCAATAGCTATAGACCATTCACCATTTACCTACGAAGAAAAAACCGTAGCATTTGCTCAAGCACCTCCGGGAGCAATAGGTTTAGAATTAGCATTACCTTTGTTATGGCAAAATCTGGTAGAAACTGGTGAATTTAGTGCTTTAGAATTATGGAAAGCACTTTCTAGCAATCCAGCAGAATGTTTGAAACAAAGTCCAAGTAGAATAGAAGCAGGAGAAAAAGCAGAATTAACCTTATTTAATCCCCAGGAAAATTGGAAAGTAGAGAGTAAGAATTTGCATAGTTTATCGAATAATACACCGTGGTTTGGAAAGGAATTGACGGGAAAAGTAGTAAGGATTTGGTGTTAGTTATTGAGGTAATAGCATAATGCCAGATAAAGATATTTACGGTCGATTTTATGTAAGTGAGTTACACTCTGAAAATACTAGGGAGTAGGGAATAAAAAATAGTATTTACTATTAGGCTATTTTATAAAGCTAGTTTCTTTTTTCTAAGCGGAATTTTAAGCTTTTTACAGAGTTATTTACATAATATAGGATTACTATTTGATTATTGTTAGCGAAGCGTGTCCGGAGGACATAAAACACGTAGGGGAGGCAAATTGGGGT
>JBCBHT010000097.1:0-22445 GCA_038525335.1 Cyanobacteria bacterium J06621_15
ATTTGAGCAATCCCCAATCTATTTTAGATGCTGCTCAAACAGCAAAAGATGTGCAGGTAGTAATTAACAATGGTGGAGCATTTAAAGGTGCAACTCCTTTAGCTGAAGATGCAATAGAATCCTTGAAATTCGAGATTGATGTCAATGTATATGGTCTAATTCGCATGGCTCAAGCGTTTGCACCAGTTCTCAAAGCCAACGGAGGTGGGGTTTTCGCCCAACTCAATTCAGTTGTTTCCATGAAGACATTTTCTAACTTTGCTACCTATTCTGCTTCCAAAGCCGCAGCCTATTCAATTACACAAGCTTTGCGGGAACTCTTAACCGAACAGGGAACCATTGTACTGAGCGTTCACCCCGGTCCAATTGCTACAGATATGGGTGATGAAGCAGGTTTAACCGAGATTGCAGAACCTCCCACATTGGTTGCTGAAGCCATTTTAGAAGCACTGCAAAATGGAGAGTTTCATGTCTTCCCTGATTCTATGGCTAAGCAGATTGGCGGTGCTTATCAGAACTTTGCAAAAAATGTTGTTGAAGTCAATATGTCTGAAGGGTAATAATCCACAAATCATTAACAATGAAAAATTTTGACTTTTAACTTCTTTGATGCACCTACTTTGCAAGCGGCTTTCTCTAGCCTAGCGCTTTCTTACAGCGCTAGCTAGCACCGCTTTTGACTTGTGAGTAGCGCTATATTTCAATTGCTATTATTCTAAGGCATCTCCTGCACAGATATTGGGTGTTAAGCTGTTTAAGTTTTTAGATTGGCTAATCGCACGCTCCAGTGAAGAGTTTATTGAAGCCACACCTGAAAGAGAAATTTAGCTTGTGTCCCTATTCCTTGTTCCTTATACAAAGTAACAACTTAAAAAGAGATAAATCGCAAATCCAGATTTATATCTAAAATAAAATAAGGTAAAGACTATTAAAATGTTAAGGAAATGCTCTTGATGTTGAAGTAATAAGAATTGGCAGCTCGTTTTTTTTACATTTTACTTTTATCTTTCTTCAACCATGTATAAGCGAATTTTGCTAATATTTAGCTTGATTTTAGGGGCTATGGGTATGTCTGTATTTTTCGTTTGGAAACAAGCGACGCAGTTACCCTCTTGGTATTTTGAATCTTCTGACGATGAAAACGTAATTTCTGCAACTAAACAAGCTAAAAAGTCAGTAAGTTCCGAACAAGTATTGCGTAAAGTCTCAGATAATTTGACAGCAACAACGACAGGAGAAGTAGAACTTGATGCAGAAGAAGTTAACTCGTTAATTATTACTTCTATTGGAAAACAAGATAAAAGCAAAAAATTTATCTCGGCAATTAAAGGTACAAACACTAAAATTGAAAACGGTAAAATTTCTGTAGGTGCTGTTATCGAAACTGCATCTATTCCCGTTCAAGATTTATCTTCACAAAAAGAAACGAAAATTTTTCAACTCATACAGCGTTTACCGGGAAAAGAAAAAAAAGTTTATATCGGTATTGAAGGAAAACCCAGTATTCGTAACCAGGAATTAAGCTTTGATGATGCAACTCGCGTTTCTCTAGGTTATTTTAGCTTTCCTATTGCTGAACTTTCTCAAAATATAGGTATTCCTCAAGATAGTATTAATCAACTCCTTTCCCAGGAAATAAAAAAGCTACCAATTAAGCTGGAAAGCATTAATATCCAAGGTGAACGTGTGGTAATTCGCGGTTCTAGAAAAAGCTAACAATTATCAGTTAAGAGTTAGGATTTAGGAGTTAAGAGTTAAGAGTAAATAACCTTTAGCAAAAGTAATTGTAAATTTTGAATTATAAATGACTTTTGGCAGGAACGTTTAAACTATAGATAATCGTAAATCCAAAATCCAAAATCCAAAATCGTTTGACCTATTTTTTCCAAGGTAATTTAGTTCCCATTTCTGTGAGAGCGGAGAAAATTAAATAGATAATTAGTAAGGAAACGCTTGCGATAAAAATAATTAGCTCTTTATCCATTTTTTGTTTATTTAAGTAGATTATTGTGGAAAATTTAAAGTTTGATATTCAAAATACATTAAAACTGACCGAACGGCACCCCGAATTCAAGAATCTCAAACAAACCCTATTCCCCAATCCCCTATTCCCTCTCTTGGAAATTTGCTCTACTTGGGGAGACCCCAAGACCGCAATTTCCGCTATTCCCCATTCCCTATTTTTTCTCGATTACTTCCCGAGAATATCCCGATTCGGCTTTAAAACAGAAGAGTAACAAAAAGATAAGAATGCGGAGAGGTTAAATTCAGCAATAAAAATATTGATAGGTAACTTAAGTGACTTACTACATAAGTTTATTCACGTAGTATTCTTTTAGCTAGAATCTGCTTTAAAGATAAAAATAATTCCCAGAGGTAGTAATATTCTTTACTTTGCGAGTAAAATATTTGTTAATAAAATCTATAATTTTACTATAAAATGCTAATTTTATGTATCAATGATGACTTTTACTAAAAATAAGATGTAAATACCAAACAGAAGCCTCTGTCAAAATTGGTAAAAATTTGTTAAGAATGGTGACAGGAATGTAAATGGGAGTAACAAAATATTATGGAAAATAAAGCTGGGGTTAAACCACCACATCACGTAGTTATCGTTGGTGGAGGTTTTGGGGGATTGTACACAGCAAAAGCACTCAATAGTAAAGATATAAACGTAACTTTAATAGATAAAAGAAATTTTCACCTGTTTCAACCACTGCTGTATCAAGTAGCTACAGGTACTTTATCACCGGCTGATATTTCATCACCGTTGCGTTCGGTACTTAATAAGAGCAAAAATACTAAGGTGCTTCTGGGAGAGGTTTCGGATATTGACCCAGAGAAGCAAAATGTGATGATGGGGGGTGAAAAAATCCCTTATGACAGTTTGATTATTGCAACTGGTGCGAAGCATTCTTATTTTGGTAAGGATGAGTGGGAAGAATACGCACCTGGTTTAAAGACTGTGGAAGATGCGATTGAAATGCGTCGTCGTATATTCATGGCTTTTGAAGCAGCAGAGCAGGAAACTGACGAAGAAAAACGTCGTGCTTTGTTGACCTTTGTAGTAGTTGGTGGTGGTCCAACTGGAGTTGAATTAGCCGGTGCGATCGCCGAGTTGGCTTACGGAATTCTCAAGGAAGATTTTCGCAATATTGATACTTCGGAAGCACAGGTGATGCTTTTGGAAGGTATGGATAGAGTTTTACCACCATTTGCGCCAGAATTATCCGCGAAAGCTCAGAAATCTTTGGAAGATTTGGGTGTTACTGTGGTCACAAAAACTTTAGTAACAGGTATCGAGGGAGATATAGTAACCGTTAAGCAGGGTGATGAAAGCAAGCAGTTCGGAGCTAGAACCGTATTATGGGCTGCAGGTGTAAAAGCTTCACCTCTAGGTAAAGCAATCGCAGAAAAAACTGGTGCAGAAACCGATAGAGCAGGAAGAGTAATTGTTGAACCAGATTTAAGTTTGAAAGGATATCCGAATATATATGTAATCGGAGATTTGGCACATTTTGCTCATCAAACCGGTAGACCATTACCTGGTGTAGCACCTGTTGCGATGCAAGAAGGAGAATATGTAGCAAAGTCGATTAAACAACAGTTAAAAGGCAATAGATTACCAGCATTTCAGTATTTTGATAAAGGTAGTTTAGCAGTAATCGGACAACATGCTGCTGTTGTAGATTTAGGCTTTATGAAACTAACTGGTTTCGTAGCTTGGCTATTCTGGTTATTAATTCACATTTATTATTTAGTTGAATTTGATAATAAGTTAGTAGTAATGATTCAGTGGGTTTGGAATTATTTCACCCGCAATCGTGGAGCAAGGTTGATTACAGGAAAAGACTTACCTACACCAGTTGAAGTTAATAGTCCAGTCGATTATTATCCATCGGTAAGTAATAATAAAGCTGTTAATGTTTGATAGTGGATAGTTGATAGTGGATAGTGGATAGTTGATAGCAAAAAGCCCACAGGTTATAAGCCTTGGGCTTTATTTGTATAGCCGCACCCTTCTAGGATGCCTGATATTTCCAAAATTTGATAATAACAGAACTAAATACTTTTAAAACATCCTCTTACTCAATTGTCGCAAAGCCTTATTATTGTATTTAAAGAAATAACAACTATCAACCAACAACTAACAACTATCAACTATAGCGTTTATCAAGCAACTGAGGTACAACTTGACCTCACCCCCAGCCCCTCTCCTTATCAAGGAGAGGGGAGATAGATTTTGAAGTGTACCTCAATACATTAGGAAACGCTATAACAACTATCAACCAACAACTATCAACCAACAACCAACAAGCAACAACTATCAACTAACAACTATCAACCAACAACTAACAACTCACTAATCCAGCGGAAAACTAACAATAAAAGTAGTCCCAACACCTTCTTTGCTAACTAAAGTAATTTCTCCTCGATGCAATTCCACATATTGTTTAACAATTGAAAGTCCTAATCCATGTCCAGGGATTTGACCAACATTGCTAGCTCTTTGAAAAGAATTAAATAAATTTTCTTGTTCTATTTCGGGAATACCAATACCTTCATCTTGAATACGGAAAATAGCTTCTCCCTGCAAACAAAATAAATCAAAGCTGATTTTTCCACCTTGGGGTGAATATTTAATTGCATTTGATAGTAAGTTAGTGAAAATATGTCTGAGTAATTTTTCATCTAACTTAGGTAAACTAATATTTTTTGAAGCATTATCTTCTTCTAATTGAGTACAACATCCTTGAATATTTAATATTATTTGATGTTCTGCGGATGCTGTCAGCTTTAATTCTGCGACTAAATCCTGACAAAACTTTTCTAAATCTAAAGGTGCGGGATTAAAATTAGTTTTATGAACCTCTGCTTTACCAACTAATAAAACGTCGCTCAATAGTTGATTAAGATTTTTCACAGCGTTTTGTATGTGATATAAATATTCTTCTTTCTTATTTTCACTGATTTCCTGGCTGTGATTTGCTAGTAATTCAGTAGAATTCAAAATTGTGCTTAATGGATTACGAAACTCATGGCTTACCATTGAAACAAAACGGGATTTAAGTTCTCTCATTTCTTTTTCTTTTTGCAACTCATCCCGCATTAAAATTTCCTTTTGATGCTTGCTTAAAGCTATTTCAATGGTGGTAATCAATTGAGTTTCTTCAAAAGGTTTAAATATATAACCAAAAGGTTGGGTTGCTTTAGCTTTAATAAGAGTACTTTCGTCAGAATGAGCAGTAAGAAAAACTACTGGAATATTAAATTTATTTATAATAACTTCAGCGGCTTGAACTCCATTCATTTCACCTTTAAGCATTACATCCATTAATACTAAATCTGGTTGTAATATTTCTACTTGCTCAATTGCTTGTTCTCCATAAGCAATAACTGCAAGAACATTATAATCAGAACTTTCCAGACAATATTTGATGTCGCAAGCAATAATTCGTTCGTCTTCAACAACTAAGATTTTTTCTTTCATTTATAAACTCCTTAGTTATTTTCGGCGAATATAATTCTAAATGAAGTACCAAGTTTGGAATTATATACTATTGTTCCTTCTAACTGTTCTACCAAATTCCACACTAATTCTAATCCAAGGGATTGTTTTTTTAGTGAATCAATATTCGCTGTTACTCCTACACCATTGTCGCTCACACTTAACGAGTATTTATCTTTTTGTAAAGTTATAAATTCTACGATAATTTCTCCTTCATCGCTATTTTTAAAAGCATGTTTCATTGAATTAGAAATAAGCTCGTTGATAATTAATCCACAAGGAATTGCAGTATCAAGTTTCAAATACAGTTTTTCAATATTAGTGTTTATATTTATATTTTTAATGTTATAGCAGCGAATCAAATTATTTTTTAACTTACGAATATATTCAGAGAATTCTATTTTAGCTAAGTCTTTAGTTTGATATAAATTCTCATGTATTAAAGCCATAGCTCTAACTCTATTTTGGCTATCTTGAAATATGTCTAAAGCTTGTTTATCTTTAATATATCCAGACTGCAAGCGCAATAAACTTGAAATTATCTGTAAGTTATTTTTTACACGATGATGAATTTCTTTGAGTAACACTTCTTTTTCTTTTAAAGAAGCTTTCAATTTATCTTCTACCTGTTTTCTAGCAGTAATATCAGTACTAGAACCTGCCATAAACGTCGGTTCACCGTCTTGATTATAAACAACCGTACCGCGAGTAAGAAACCCTAAAGCTTCCCCATTTTTATGTACCATTCGATGTTCAATTTCGTATTTAGGAATCAACCCTTCCAAATAAGCATTAATTTCAGCTTTAACTAAACCAACATCACCCGAATGGACAAATTGCAACCAATTCACAAATTGATTGGCAATTTCTTCATCTTTATACCCAAGCATTGCTTTTAAATTTGAGTCAATATAAACTTCGTTGGTTTGAATATTCCATTCCCAAACCCCTACTTTTCCCGCACTTATCGCTCGTGAGTATCTCTCTTTACTTACTCTCAAAGCTTGCTCTACTCGCTTACGTCCTAAAACATTTCCTAATGTCTCCGCTACTATTTTGAGTAAGATAATGCTATTTTCCGTCCATGTAGTCATCTTAAAAGACTCAAAACCTAAGAAACCGATTAAGTTACTACTACAAACAATTGGTAAAATAATCAAAGATTCAATATCTTGAGTATTAAAAACTTGTTCTTCAACTATTTGCTGCAAAAGTAAATCTTGTACATCTGATAATTCTAAAGTTTCACCACAGCGAAGCTTTTCTAGAAATAAAGCAATATCTTCCACATAAATATTTTGTAAATCATTAATACGGGATGGAATTTCAGAAGCACACCATTCATGGGTATTATTAATATTTTCCGAATTTTCTGATAATAAAAATACATAGCTACGGTCTACACCAGCAAATTCACCAATAGTTTTTAGTGCTTGATTAATTCCGTTATCTATTTTATTAGCAGCAATATTAATAAACTCAGTAGATATATTAGTAATTAATTTTTCAAAATCTACTCGAAAACGAAGTTCTCCCTCAATTCGTTGACGTTCGATAATTTCTTTTCGCAAGCGGGAATTGGTATTTTTCAATTCGCAAGTGCGTTTTTCTACTCTAATTTCTAGTTCGTCTTTAGCATTTTTTAACTCTAATTCTGCTTGCTTTCGCTCGGTTATATCTCGAACAATAACTATAATATAATTCCCAATCGTAGCTTGTAATCTTGCTTCAAAGCTTTTTTCTCCTGAAGATACAGATAAGGAATATTCAATTGCACTCAGAGAATTTGTTTCGAGTACCTGAAAAATAGCTGTTTGAAATTGTTCCGAAACATTAAATGGTAAAACTTCTTGTACTTTTTTACCTAAAAATTTTTCAGGTGGTAAATATAAATCAGATAATTCTTTAGCATGATAGCTAACAATAGTACCATCGCTGTCAAGACGAAAATAGATATCGGGGAAAGCTTGGAATAACTCTTGTAATTCACTGGTTGTCTGTAAAAGCTGTGCTTCGGTTGCGATACTGTCGCATATCTTATGTTGCAAGGATTTATTCGTATTTTTTAAATTATCAAATCTCACTTTTAAATCATCTAGCTTTTCTTTAGTTTTCAAAAGCTCTGTCTGTAAACTTGTAGCAACTTCCTCAATAGTAATTATTTCTACTACTTCTCCTTGTTGATTAATAACCGGCAAAGATTTGATATGATGTTTAGTCATCAGAGATAATGCTTTTTGAAAATCATCATCAGTCTGTAACGTAATAGCTGATTGCATTACTTCCGCAACTTTTATTTGTTCTAAGTTTTTACCAGAACTAATTAAATCAATTAAATCAAATATCTTAAATACACCTAAAATTTTTGAATTATCCACAACTAATAATTCTTGAGCTACTGTATTTTTTTCTTTCAGCTTTTCCGTTAAACTTACAATTTCTGTTAAAAGAGTTTCAGGAGGAACCGTTAGACTGAAGTCTTTAATAGCATCTGCGACTAAAAGCATAGCGATAATTTATTAAAGCTACATCAATGCTGTAGCGAATAGTTTTTATATATGATGTGTTGTCGTATTTTTTTATAAGTGTCTGACGCTTTTAAGCTTTAATATACAGGCATAATCACGCAGGCTAACTATTTTTGCATGTACGGCTATGCTTTAAAACGCTAGGTCAAGTATTTAATCAAAGTTAAAAAACATCCTTTAAAATCAAGTTTTATATTAAAGCAATTTAATATTCTATGATTTCTATAGAAAATACTTAAATAAATACCTACAGCAAGACATTATTTGATAATTCTTATAATATATAAAATTTAGATACTATAAGTTCTTATACAGGTAATTGATAACTTAATAATTTGAAACTTGATAAGTTAGTCTATGCAGTACCATCTAAATAATTGTGGCTATATTTAATGAAATGACCTTTGAATCTAGACTTAAAGCGAATTTTATTAAACATAATTAACATTGCAACCCCGATAAAAATATGCTCTCTCCAGTTGCTAGCTTAAGTTAAAAATGACGCTACAGCATCGTGGTTACTACTTACTTATGAATCATTTGGCTAGATGGTGAATAATTTATATAGAGCTTCAACTGAACAGATTGTATCTGTATATTCCCTGTTCCCCGTTCCCATAAAACAGTAAATTAGTATTAAGCAATAAAAAATATACTAGGGAAACCGATGTCTAGCGAACAGGGTACGCTGAACGTCTGCAATTCTAATCTTGCATCTATTGTCGGAGAAGAAAATCTTATTTATGATTCGGATAGTACAGAGATAAAAAAAGCGATATCACCGGAAAATATTCCCGGTTGTATTGTATATCCTCAAACACAATCACAACTTGCACAAGTGATTGCAGAAGCTTATCGCAACAAGTGGCGTGTTTTACCTTGCGGTAATGGTAGTAAACTCAAGTGGGGTGGTTTAGCTAGAAATGTCGATATCGTTGTTAGTACGCAACGTCTCAACAAAATTATCAATCATGCTATAGGTGATTTGACACTTACCGTAGAAGCAGGAGTTAAATTTGCCGATATTCAAGCAACTTTAGCCACACACAATCAATTTCTTGCTCTAAATCCAATCGAACCTAAATTAGCAACTATCGGTGGGATTATAGCCACTGGAGATACCGGCTCTTTGCGGCAGCGTTATGGTAGCGTCCGCGACCAATTGCTCGGTGTTAACTTCGTGCGTGCTGACGGTCAAACTGCTCGTGCTGGAGGAAAAGTTGTCAAAAATGTTGCTGGCTACGATTTAATGAAATTATTTACCGGCTCTTACGGAACTTTAAGCATAATTACAGAAGCAACATTTCGTTTATATCCCATGCAGTCAGCTTCAAAAACCGCTGTATTGATGGGTAGCTTTGCAGCTGTATCTCAAGCTGCTGCTACTATTCGTGGTTCAGCTTTAACACCCACCCAAGCCGATTTACTTTCTTCCGAGCTAGTATCAACTATGGAATTAGGTGAAGGACTGGGATTAATAATTCGCTTCGAGAGCATTCCAGAAAGCGTTGAAGAACAGTTAAATCAAGTTTTACAAATAGGAGAAAAATTAGGATTAACTAATACAGTTTTCTCTGGAACAGAAGAACAAAACTTATGGCACAGATTACCAGAAAAAATACATTTATCTGTATCAGAATCAGCAATTACCTGCAAAATAGGAGTATTACCAAATGCAGCCGTTGAGATTTTAAATCAAGCCGATTTAGGTTTGATTAATATATCTACGGGCTTGGGAATAATCAGATTTGATTCGGTAGATAGAGTGTTAGAAATGCGAAAATTATGCGAGCAAAAAAACGGTTTCTTATCCATATTATCAGCACCAATAGACATTAAACAAAAAGTAGATATTTGGGGCTACAGCGGTAATGCATTGGAATTAATGCGAGGAATAAAAAAACAATTTGATAGCGAAAATATTCTCAGTCCCGGACGATTTGTAGGAGGTATTTAGTAAAAGTTAGGAGTTAAGAGTAATGAGTAATGAGTAATGAGTTAAGAGTTATAAATCATTAATTACTATCCCTCTCTCCCTCCTCTAATTCCCAATTCCCAATCCTCAATCCCCAATTCCCAATTCCCAATTCCCAATTCCTAATAATTTATTATGCAAGTTTCAGAAAATAACGAATCTAAGATTGCTTCTTTAGAAAATATCAAAGGTTTTGATGAGAATCAGCCACCGGAACCAAAATTAATTGATAGCTGCGTTCATTGTGGTTTTTGTCTTTCTACTTGTCCAAGTTACAGAGTAATCGGCAAGGAAATGGATTCTCCACGGGGAAGAATATATTTAATGGATGCTATTAATGAAGGAGAAATTCCTTTAAATCAGGCTACTACTCAACATTTTGATAGCTGTTTGGGCTGCTTGGCTTGTGTCACTACTTGTCCTTCTGGGGTGGAATACGACAAATTAATTAGCGCTACTCGTCATCAAGTTGCTCGTAATCATCCCCGCAGTTTACCAGATAAATTATTCCGACAATTAATTTTTTCGCTGTTTCCTTATCCCCAAAGACTGCGTTTTTTACTAGTCCCATTATTTATTTATCAAAAGTTAGGATTACCAAAATTAATTCGTTCCACAGGTTTACTGGAAAAGATATCTCCTCGTTTAGCTGCAATGGAGTCTATTCTTCCAGAAGTTACTACTAAGTCTTTTCAAGATAATTATCCTACCGTGATTCCAGCCCAGAGCGAAAAGCGTTACCGCGTGGGAGTAATATTAGGATGCGTGCAGCGATTATTCTTCTCACCCGTAAATGAAGCTACTGTGCGAGTATTAACCGCAAATGGTTGTGAAGTCGTAATTCCGAAATCGCAAGGTTGCTGCGCTGCTCTACCCGAACACCAGGGACAAACTGCACAAGCGCAAGCTCTAGCGAGACAGATGATTGATAGTTTTGCAGATATGAATGTAGATTATGTCATCATCAATGCTGCTGGCTGCGGTCATACTTTAAAAGAATACGGACATATTTTAGCTGATGACCCGGAATATAAAGAAAAAGCCAAAGAATTCGCTCATAAAGTCAAAGATTCCCAAGAATTTTTAGCAATGGCTGGTCTAACTGCAAAATTATCTCCTTTGACAGATGAACCGCTGACAATGGTTTATCAAGATGCATGTCATTTATTACACGGACAAAAAATTAGCGTCCAACCCCGTCAATTATTAAAGCAAATCCCTAGCATTCAACTGCGCGAACCTTTAGATGCAGCATTATGTTGTGGTAGCGCAGGGGTTTACAACATGCTCCAACCGGAAGTAGCGGAAGAATTAGGAGAGCAAAAAGCCAGAAATTTAGTTAATACGGGTGCTTCGATGATTGCTTCCCCGAATCCAGGGTGTAGTTTACAAATTAGCAAGCATTTAGAAAAGCAGGGTAAGCAAATTAAAGTGATGCATCCGATGGAACTCTTGGATTTTGCGATTCGAGGTGTGAAATTATAACGATTACTAATGTAGAGACGTAGCACTGCTACGTCTCCTAATAGTGTATTATCCCAACACATTAATTTTTAGAGGTTTGTAGCTAGATTTCATATATGATTTTAACCTTGATTTATTGGCGCTAAAGCGCAACTACAAACCTTAAATAGCCAATTTGAGGACTAATTGAACTCAAACCCCAACCTTCACCTTCACATCCCTTTCCCCTTTCACCACCAACCATTTTCCTCCAGAAGGAGCCAAAGTCCCACCGCGACGAGTTGGTTTAACTACTTGATTATTAACTATACTTAAATCCAAATTTTTCAAAACAGTTGTTAATACCAATTTCATTTCAAATAAAGCAAAAGCCATACCGATACAGCGACGATTACCACCACCAAAGGGTAAATACTCATATGGTGAATACTGTTTTTCAATAAATCTTTCTGGCTTAAATAGATAGGGTTCTGGATACAAATCCTCGCGATGATGAGTTAAATAAACGCATGGTGTTAACCAAGTTTCTGCGGGATATTCACAACCCATTATCTCGATTGGTGTTTTATTAATCCTGGGAAAAGCAATTATAGCTATAGGATATATCCGCAGTGTTTCGGCACAAACTGCGTCTAAATAAGGTAATTTTATAATTGAATTTAAATCTTGATTATCAACCGTTTCTAATTCAGCTAATAGTTTTTCCCTTACTTCGGGAAGATGATGAATCCAGTAAAAAGCCCAGGTTAATGATGAAGCTGTGGTTTCGTGTCCTGCGACCAACAAAGTCATCAACTCATCGCGCATTTCCTGGTCTGTCATCGCTTGACCTGCTTCGTCTCGTGCAGCCATCATCAAAGATAAAATATCTTCACGAGATGCATCTGGATTATCTCTGCGTTCTTGTATTTCAGCGTACAATAAATCATCAAGACGTTTCTGCTGACGTAGATAACTACCCCAGGGACTCCAAGCTCCTAAATCTTTTTGCAGCAAAGGTACGAATACCAGCATAGCTCGTAAAGGAGAACCGGATACGTCTACTATCGAACCAATAAGCTGTTTGATTTCATCGTAACGTTCCCCTTCTGAAAGTCCGAATACTGCTTGTAGTATTACTCGGAGAGAAATTTCCTGCATGGAAGTGCGAGCTGCAAAGGGTTCGCCAATTTTCCAATTACTAACAACTTTTTCAGTAATCCTACATATTAACTCACCGTAGGATTTCATTCTATCGCCGTGAAATGGTGGTGTTAATAGTTTGCGTTGACGTTGATGTGGTTTACCATCGAGTAAAACTAAGGATTGTTCTCCTAAAAAAGACGCAAGTATTTCGTTCGCTCTACCCGAATCAAATTTATCGGGACTTGCAGTAAAAATTTCTTTAATCGCTTGAGGGTGGCTGACAAATATCATTGGTTTGTCAACTAAAAATAATTTAAAAGTGTCTCCATAAGCCTTAGCTGATTTTTCCATTAATTGCAAGGGTTGAAAAATCCACTCAATCAATTGAGCAAATTTTGGAGTTTTTGGTCCTTTTACCTTTATCATTGCCGTTACCAACTTGATGCTTATCTTATTAGATTAACGGTTTTTTATTACTGTTGGTTTGATTTTTGCGCTCTCTATTGGTAGAGAAAGTACCTCGCGTAAATCTACCTGTGGGAGATACTTAATAATTTTTAATGCTTTTAAACTTACAGAATAAAGTGAAAATAGCGGGAGTAAAAAAATTGATGGTAGATACTTATATTCTTAATCTGCTTGTTGTTGGTTTACTCTTACTGTTTGTAACTTTAGGTTCGGGTCTAATTTCACGTTCGCCATTTTCCTACGCTATCATCTATTTGATAGTAGGTATTACTATCGGACCTTACGGTTTTGGTTTAGTAGAATTGCGTAGCGAAGGTATATTTAATGTTGAATTACTCAAACGATTAACAGAATTTGTAGTAATTGTTTCTGTATTTGGTTGTGGTTTAAAAATATCTCGTCCTTTCAAATTTTCAGCTTGGGATACAACCATACGGTTTATAGGAATTTTAATGCCAATTTCAATCTTTTCAATTGCTGCGGTTGGGAAGTTTTTTCTCGGAATGGATTGGGGTTCGGCAGTTTTATTGGGAGCAATATTAGCACCAACTGACCCTGTTTTAGCCTCTGCTCTGCAATTAAAAGACACAAGAGATAACGATGAGTTACGTTTCGGTTTGACCAGCGAAGGAGGATTAAACGATGCATTAGCTTTTCCCTTCGTTTATTTTGGTCTTTATGCTTCAAAAGATGATAATTGGGGTAACTGGATTAAAGATTGGGTAGGAATTGATTTAATTTGGGCTATTGGTGCTGGAATTATTATGGGTTTTCTGGTTGCTAAAGCTATTGTCTGGATAGATAATAAAATCAAAGAACGTCATCCCGTCGATGATTTAATGGAAGATTTTATCGCTCTAAGCGCTATTTTTCTCACCTATTCGTTAACAGAAGTTGTTAATGGTTATGGATTTTTAGCAGTATTTGTAGCTGGTTTAATAATGCAAAAAAGCTATCATAATCCGGAAAAGCCATCAACGCAATTAGAATTTATCGAACAAGTTGAAAAGCTTCTAGAAATAGGAACAATTTTACTTTTGGGTACAATTTTACTGTATCAACCAATTGTAGATTTTGCACCACAATCAATCCTAGTAATATTTCTCTTATTCTTTTTAATTAGACCTTTAGGAGTTTTTATAAGTACAATCGGTAAACAAACTATATACCCACATCGCCAAAAATTTTATCCTCAAAAGCGTTGGATATTTGGTTGGTTTGGCATTCGTGGAGTAGGTTCTTTATACTATCTTGCTTATGCTCTTGATAACGGATTAAAAGGAGATTTAGCAGAACAAATTTCTTGGATAACTTACACTACCGTTGTTATTTCAGTACTTTTACATGGAATTAGTGCAACACCCTCAATGAATTGGTATAACAAAAATATTGCTAGTAAGATTGAAACTAGCACTTCAAATAGTTAACTAATTTTGCAATCTATTTGTGATAGCTGAGTGTAATAGAAGGTAAAAAAAGAAGCTGCTTGATTGCAGTTTCCAAATATTCTATTTGAAAAGGTTTTTCAATATATCCGTTACAACCAGCCATCAAAGCTTGTTCTCGAAACATATCACTAGGTAAGCTAGTAAGAGCAATAACCGGAACTAAATTCTTGTTCTCACGTAAACGTTTCGCAACATTAATACCATCTATTTCAGGTAACATAACTTCTAACAATACTAGTGAGGGCTGATATTTTTCTATCATTTTCAGCGCACTTTCCCCATCTTTAGCAGTAATGGGACTAAGCCCTAATAACTTAACTATTTGTTTTGTTAACAATAAGTTATCAGCATCATTATCAACGATTAAAACCACACAATTTTCTGAAAACAAAGATAAACTATTTTTCAAATAATCACTAATTTTGATAGAAAAAAACGTAGAAATACAGTTCTCATGCCTCTTTCCTATACAAGCTGAATAAACCATAAGACACCCATACAGTGAGTTAATGAGATGGATGAGGCAAGTTAAAGCGGATGTGAACCATCGCCTTTTTACTGGCTCTATTTCAATTTAACTGGTTACTGCTATCCAGTTCAACTGTGAAGAAAAAGCAGCAAGCAGGTATTATTTTCTCTCTCTAAAGAGAGATTTTTGTTTCTCTTATTGTTGATATAATCACACACTTCTTCCTAATTTGTAAGCGTATAAGCCGTATGATTAGATTTAATTATCTTTATAAACCTTAAGATAAAATTATGCTATCGTAAATTCCGATTCTACAACCATTTATGATGAAGCTTAATACCTCTAGACTGCATCGTTTCTTCAAATAAATCAGTTGTCAAAGCTTCTTCAACAGGGTAGACACCGGGCTTTTCTAGTTTACCTTCGAGGAATAACTCAGCGATACTACCCGTACCATAACCCGCAGCTACCGAGGTGTTTTCGTGAGCTAAAGTCGAGCAGTAGCTTTTTGTTTGACCATCTTTTGTTCCCCTGACTTCCGAGCGAATCGCGACACCAATACCGCTGAAATTGTCGGTAACATCGGTCATCAAATGGCTGACTTGAGATAAAAACTCAACACCAGCAGAATTTTGAATCCATGATTTAGGAAATATATTTGCAGCTATCCAGGTTAAATGATTATAGAAATCCGGAACCGAACCAAATTTAGTAATTACACTTTTTACTGTAGGGAAAGCTTTAGGTAAAGTGAATGTTTCTGGCATATCAAACCAG
Organism: Cyanobacteria bacterium J06621_15; assembly: GCA_038525335.1. Classification (GTDB taxonomy): domain Bacteria; phylum Cyanobacteriota; class Cyanobacteriia; order Cyanobacteriales; family Nostocaceae; genus Rivularia. Next base: position 15,767 of record JBCBHT010000097.1, read on the forward strand.
TAAACACCATTTTCTCCACAGGGTTGATAAAAATCAACAGTTTCTCTATCAGTGTAGGGTTTAACTGTTTCCCAATTGCCATTTATCCAAGCTTCAAAAGGATTTTGTAAACCCAAAAAAGTGGTTCGCATTACTGTAATTCCAGCACCACCAGAACCCGATACCACATAGCTTAAATGAATCTTTTCTGGTTCATCAAATTGTTCGACACATTGACGCACCATGCTATTAGAAATACCGGGAAAAATACCTGTATTAATAACCGCTGTCACACCTTTTTCAATAGCTTGTTCGTGAAGAGTTAATACTTTACTTGTATAAGAACGATGGTCGCTGACATCTACATAATTTACACCTTGTTCAATGCAGATTTGCAGGACTGTAGTATCTCGGTAATGAAAAGGACCAGCACAATGAATTACTATATTGGAATTAGAAATTGCTTCGCGTAGTTTTTCTGTTTCTGCCAAATCTAAAGCTATATATTTAAAAGAGGTTTTATTTGCAGCTTCTATAGTTCTACGTCCGGTAACAGTAATTTCTGCTTGCGTATGCTTAGCGATATCTTCAGCCACGCTATTACCGATGCGTCCTCTTCCCCCTAAAATTAAAACTCTTTTTGTCATGTCGGTGCATTAGCTACGCTATATCTATTACATCAGTTTTATATATGATTTGTCATCTGTAGCGAGGATGACATTATGTAATTAATATTTAATCAATAGGAGGATGTTAACCGTTAAGCATCAATGGTCTTCTGGCAACAATGATAACAGGGTTATTTATTCTTAAAGCAACAATCGTAGCTTTCCCTACCTCTATCAATCCTTCAACTTTTGTACTATCTGGACTTCATGCAAAATTATTTGACCTTTGTTTCAATTCACAATTGGATATTAAAGCTTAAAAAAATCACAAAATCTAAAAAATTTTAATTCAGATTTTAATCTTTATAAATATTATTAAAATGTAAAATACCGGCTTAAAAAAAACCGGTATTTTCTATTTATCCCTATTCAATAATTGTTATACCTTACTTTTTAAACATCGATTCAAAGGTATTAGTAATAGCTTCTTTTGCATCCTTCAAACTCTGCTGCATGGGTTGTTTGTTGTGCAAAAATACCCTAGCACAATTACGTCCCGGCATTCCGGATATTGAACCACCAGGATGAGTACCCGCACCTGTCAAATATAATTGTTCAATTGGGGTTTTGTAATTGGCAATTTCGGGTAGGGGACGGAAGAAAATCATCTGGTCTAATGTCATGTCAATATGATAGTAATTCCCCTTATAAGCACCCAATCTTTCACCTAATTCTGCCGGACTTTCAACAGCACGAGCGATAGTTGCATCTTTTACGTTTGGCGCGTAATCTGCTAGTTTATCTATGACTCTATCTGCTACTTTATTTTTCAATTCATCAGTCCAACCAGTACCATTTAAACCAGTACCGTTAGCATCTTTAATTTGATAAGGAGCAAAAAATTCAATCCATAAAGTATGCTTTCCTGGAGGTGCTAAACTAGGGTCGCGATAGCTAGGTAAAACGGCATACATTGATGGATTCTCATCGGGAATTTGTCCCAAGGTACACAAACTATGAGCTTGTTCTACATGATGAACTGAGTCAGCAATTAATATCGAACCAACTAGATATTCGTCTTTGTGTTCGTGGTGTTCAAAGCGTAGCGGTTCGTTTAATGCTAAGTCAATTTTAAGAATAGTTTCGTTATTATTTACAATGCGACGTTTTAACCTTTCATGTAAGTCGGGGTCGGCTGCATCTGACTCGCTTTTATCAATCATTTGCATGAATAATCTTTGTGCGTCAATGTTAGAAATTACCGCTTCTTTTGCACGATATTCTTTATTACCAGCAACCCGAACTCCGACAGCTTTACCATCATCAATCAACACTTTCTCTACATGTTGGTCGGTGAAAATAACCCCACCATTACTTGTGACACAATTTACTAAAGCTTTGGTTAATGCACCAGTTCCACCACGAGGTCTAGCCATTCCCGGATTATGACGCATCGCCATCATTATCGCACCAATTGCCAAGGTTTTTTGTGAAGGTGGTGCCCCTAATTCTGCACAAAGTCTTGCTAAAGGTGCTTTGAGAAATTCCGAATCAAACCATTCGTTGAGAATATCTTCACCACTAGCTAACATATTACGAACAAAATCCAGGGTTTTGGAAGGAGAACCAATTACCGAAAATAAATCTTTTACCTTTGTAATATTGTAATTACCAGCAATATCTAAAATTGACTTCGGAGGTGCATTGAACATCGGAATCATTGCACTCAAAGCACGTTGCCAATATTGAGTAAATTCCTTATACTTAACAGCATCTCGTGGAGAATAACGAGCAATTTCCGCGCAGGTTTTATCTAAAGATTTATGTCCTAAGAAATATTTTCCATCGGGATGGGGACAAAATACAACTGGGTCGCAATATAAATATTCCAATCCGAATTTTTTTAATTCTAATTCTTCTTCAACTGGACCAAGATGAATAAATTCATGGTCAATTGCACACAAATTAAACTTAAATCCCGGTGCTTCTTTTGGTAAAGTTTCTTCTGTAGTAGCTGCTCCACCAGGTACCGAGCGTTTTTCTAATAAGGCTACACTATAGCCAGCTTTTAATAAGTAAGCAGCACAAACTAATCCGTTGTGTCCCGCACCGATTATCACAACATCATACTGTTGCATGATTGATAGTTCTTAGATATAGAATATTGATTAACTAATACTAGTAATTACTTTAATAGATTACATCATACCCCAGCCATATAAATATTATTACAAATTTATGACTTAAAGGATATATTTTCGGGTATTTGTTGAAGATGAGCTTGAGCGAGCAATATTATACTACCTTGTTGCACTTTTAACGTATTAATTCTGAAGGCTGCATCTTTAAATTCAAAATAAGGTGATTTTCGCAATTTATGTATTTTATCTATTAGTGCAACAATAATTTCTAGTTCAATTCCTTCAGGAGTATTGCATTTAAATTCATTAAGTATAATTGGATTTTCCAAAGACTCTAAACGTACATCAGCTTTAAAATCCAAAGGTTTATTTTCTGTACCTGAATCTAAAATTATTTCCCCTTCAACTATAATTTTGCTATCTCCAGGTAAACGGAATTTGATATTTTTCGGATAAATACTTACTATTCTTTTTTCAGTATGAAATGTTAAAAATTTATGTAGTAAATTGCGAACCAAATCTAATTTTAAGGCTTGATTAATATCGGCTTCTTTTAAAACTATTCGAGTTTCAGCATTTATTGGCTGATTTAATTCAACTTCTCCGAATATAACTTTCAGGGGATTGATATCAATATCATCAGTTTTTATTTGAAATTCAGAAAGACGAATATCCTGTAATTTAAGCTGTTTTACCCCAAATGATACGCTGTCGGCTTTCCCTTGAATTGCTTTAAAAAAATCTGTCTGTACGTCAAGATTTAATTTATCCATTTTCAGTTATCAGTTATCAGTTATAAAATATTATTCTTGAACTTGGTTTAATAAATGCTGTTCTAAAATATTTAATACGGCTTGTTCGACCGGACGTAATTTCGAGTTATTTTTTGCATTGTCATCACATTTATTGAATTTTTCAATTGCATTAAATAATTTACATTCTTGATATCCTGCTAAAACTCCTGGATGAACATAATATTTACGACAGGTTGCAGGACGATTTCCTAATTCCTGAGCTACATTTTTAATTGCTTGAACGATATTTTTTTTAGCTTGCTTTTCCGATTCAAACTTGCCTAATTCATATAACTCTTCCGCTGCTAATACCGTTCCAAACCAAGTACGGAAATCTTTAGCAGTAAAATCTAAACCGGTAATTTCTTTCAAATAATCATTAACGTCACCAGAATCAATTGAGTGACGTTTATCATCATCATCAATAAATTGAAATAATTCTTGTCCGGGTAATTCTTGAATCCGCTTAACAATTTTCGCCAAACGTTGATTGGATAATTCAATATCATGGTCTACACCACTTTTACCACGAAACTTGAATCTTAATCGCGAACCAGAAATATCAACATGACGCTCTTTCATCGTCGTTAAGCCAAAAGACTTATTCCTTTGGGCATACTGCTCGTTACCAACCCGAATTTTAGTAGTTTCCAAAAGCTTTACAGTAGCAGCTAAGACTTTATCTTTAGGTAAACCGTGTTTTCTCAAATCTTTCTGTACCCGTTCCCGAATTTTTGGTAAAGCCAAACCGAAAGCAATTGTCCGATTAAACTTAGTTTGAGAACGAATTTTTCGCCAATGTTGATGATACCGATACTGCTTTCGTCCCTTCTCATCTCTTCCCGTAGCTTGTAAATGTCCGTTTACATTAGTACAAATCCACACTTCATTCCAAGCTGGAGGAATAACAAGCGCTTTAATTCTATCTAATTCATCTTCACAACAGATTTTATTACCTTCCGCATCGTAATAACAAAATCCTTTTCCCTTCCGCTGACGTTTGATTCCTGGAGTTTTATCGCTCACGTAAACTAAGCCAACAATCTCAGCAGATTCCGCAGGTTCTACAGCTAGAGCGGCTTTTACCTCCTGTTTTACAAGTTCATTTTTTAGCTTTAACTGCATATTACAAAGATGAAATTTTAAAATCTACAATAATATTTGTAAATTTAGCTTGCGACAATCAACTATAAATCTACTTCGAGAAATAAAAAGGAATTATCTGAGGTGGGGGATTGTAGGTATTAAAAGAGAGGGAAGAGGGGGAAGAGGGGGAAGAGGGGGGGAGAAAATAATTTTAAATCAATTATGCTGACGGTTTGTAGAGACGTAGCACTGCTACGTCTCCCAACTTTAGTGAGAAAACGAACCCTTTAGAATTGTTCTCTTAGAAAAAAGCAAGAAATGCTGATAAAAATTCTGCAAAATCTTCATAATCAAATTATTCGAGCAGAAATAGCAGAAGATGCTCAAAAAACTTTGGCTGATTTTCGTGCTGGTAAATATCAACCTCAATCAGCTAAAAGTCTTATCTCAGAATTACGTCAGCTGTTGAATCATGAAGATAATTCTAATGGTTGATATATTGAGATTGAAGTAAATATTATATGGAAGGACGGCAGATAGAAAATTATGATTCCAGTCAATAAAGCTCAGCAACAGTTGCAGGATTTGATTGATTCGGTGAGCGAGTCACATCAGCCCATTATCATAGCGGGAGAGCGTAGCAATGCAGTGTTGTTATCCGAAGCTGATTGGACTTCAGTGCAGGAAATATTATATCTTCTGTCAGTTCCCCCGAATGCGAGAATCGATTCGGGAAGGATTAGCAACACCGATTGAAGAGTGCGATCGCAAATTGGAATGGTAAATTGGAATTTAGTTTACACAAAACAAGCCCAACATTGATAACTGCTCACTGCTCACTGCTCACTGTTCACCCGTCCCGACTGAAACACCTTCCCAATCACTTCTTCAACAGGTGGTTCGGTAACTGTTAAATCAACTACTTCCAACTCAGCCAAAATACGCGATACAGTACTGGTCAATTTTTCTTGAGGAATCATAAAACCAACCATTCTACCGTCATGTGCTTGAACTTCTCCAAATGTCTCCAAACGAACTAAGTCTACAACTTCAGCTAATTCCACATTAATCACTCGGTAGGGAGCAAACCGTTCCAAAAGCCCATCCAAACTACCGTCATACATTAACTGTCCTTGGTGAATCAGCAATACTCGCTTACACAAAGCCGTAATATCAGCCATGTAGTGACTGGTTAACAAAACAGTTGCTTGATAGCGCTGATTGTATTCCCGCAAAAAATCTCGGACATTAACTTGAGCGTTAACATCTAATCCCAAAGTTGGTTCATCCAAAAATAATACCTGGGGACGATGCAAAAGTGCAGCTAATAGTTCAGCTTTCATTCGTTCACCCAAAGACATTTTTCGTACCGGTTGAGTTAACTTCCCTTCTAGCGAAAGCATTTCCGTTAATTCCCCCACCCGATAATGAAATTCCTTATCGGGGATACTGTAAACAGCAGCGTTAATTCGCAAAGAATCGAGAGCAGGTAAATCCCATAACAACTGCTGTTTTTGTCCCATCACCAGCGTGATTTGCTGCAAAAAAGGTTCTTTACGTTGAAACGGAATATTATTAGCAACTCTGACATTACCGCTACTCGGGTGAATTAACCCAGTCAGCATTTTGAGAGTAGTAGTTTTTCCCGCACCGTTTGCTCCCAAAAAGCCAACCACCTCACCAGGTGCAATTTCAAAAGAAACATTATTAACAGCTTTAATTTCCCGGTACTTGCGGCGAAAGAAATGAGAGACTGTACCTTTAATACCCGGTTCCTTAATAGCGACTGGATAAACTTTGCTCAAATCCTGAGCAATGATAATAGACATATTTCTGATTTCAAACGGTGCATAATATTCCAGATTAAAGCTTTAAAAGGTCAAAGGTCAAAGTTTTAGAGGGGGAGAGGGGGAAGAGGGGGAGACAATCTTTAGAGCAGGGGAGGCAGAGGGAGCAGGGGAGCAGGGGAGGCAAATAAATTTTTTCTTCCTCCGCTTCCTCCGCTTCCTCCGCTTCCTCCGCTTCCTCCGCTTCCTCCGCTTCCTCCGCTTCCTCCGCTTCCTCCGCTTCC
>JBCBHT010000098.1:0-22323 GCA_038525335.1 Cyanobacteria bacterium J06621_15
TCTTCATTTTTGGTTATTGATGATTTTTCTACCAAAGTGGAAAGTTACACAACGAATAATGGGTTCATATATACCATCGAGCTATTTTTAGAGATTCAATCCAACCTCTTCCAGTTTCAGCAATATAAGCTGCTGCTGCAATTTCAGTTTCTCGACGACTTGCGACAGCCATTAATCCCGCAGCATCTAGAATATCACCATTGACACCAAATGCCATTAATAAAGGTTCTCCGATACCTGGGATTTGTGCATCGATAATTCTGGCTGCTTTTTGAGCAAAGGTACGTAAATTAATTTCAGAGTCCTCTAAAGTACCGTTTTTATCAAATAAAATTGCTTGTATATTAGAAAAAGTTTTATCTTTGCATTTAATTGTTGTCAAGAGATGCCATCCTGTTTTAGGTTAAAGGTCAAAGGTTAAAGGTTAAGAGTCAAAGATTAAAAATTAGAAGTAATAAATATATTATAATATTAGGTGTTTAATTACAATTTGTATGGTCGAGAATTAATATTTAGGCTAGTTTGTTCGTCTTTGATATTGATATTTTGATATTAATAATTTCAATTCTTAATAAAACGATGATAAATATTCAAATGTACGCGATACATTTATACTGATTATTATTGATGTCTAGTGCGGTTGTTTTTATGTATATCACCGAGTTATTTAATATTGCTAATCTTTTTGTTCTTCCTTTTTGGTTATTGATGATTTTTCTACCAAAGTGGAAAGTTACACAACGAATAATGGGTTCATATATACCATTTGTGCCTTTAGCCGGACTATATTTATATTTATTTATCAGTAGCATTACACCAGAAAATGCAGAAGCCTTATCAAATCCTCAATTAGCAGATATTGCGAAGTTTTTTGCAGATGAAACCGCTGCTGCAACCGGATGGGTTCATTTTTTAGTTATGGATTTATTTGTAGGACGCTATATATATTTAGCTGGAGTTAGAACTGGTATTTGGACTTTTCACTCTCTTGCACTTTGCCTGTTTGCTGGTCCTTTAGGTTTGCTTTCTCACATATTTACCTACTGGATTTATCAACTATTTTCTTCAAAGGAATCAATACAAAATACAACATCAGCTACTAGTAGTTAATTCAGCTATATCTAAGAATAGATAACAGCAGATAATAAGTCTTTGGGAACCCGGTTATCAAAAAGCTGGGTTTCTCAATTTTCAAATAATTTATCATTCCTGTAATAATTAAAATCAATTACCTATTAACTATTACCTATTATTAATCTCGCCATAATGCAATACCACCCAATAAACCGAAAATATTAGGAATAACTTTCACATTTGATGGTAGCTTGATATCTATATTTTTTGCTTCACCACCACCAATGTATAGGTAATCATAATTAAACAAACTTTCTAAAGAATCAATCGCTTTCCTCAAACGTTTATTCCACTTTTCATCACCAACTTTTTTCAAAGCACTACGTCCTAATTGTTCTTCATAAGTATCACCCTTACGAAAGCGATGATGTCCCATTTCCAGATTTGGAACCAATTTACCATTTACAAATAAAGCTGAACCAAATCCCGTTCCTAAAGTAACTACTAATTCAACACCTTCACCAGCAATTGCGGCTAAACCCTGCATATCTGCATCGTTAACTACCTTCACAGGTTTTTTCAAGAATTGAGACAAAGCTGTTGCTAAATCAAAACCTATCCAATCAGAATCTAAATTGACCGCTGTTTTTGTGACTCCATTTCTTACCACACCAGGAAATCCAACCGAAACCCGTTCAAATTCACCTGCGGATTTAGCTAACTCTAATATCGCATCAATCACTAATTTTCTAGAAGCAGGTTGAGGTGTTTCTACTCTTAATTTTTCGGTTAAAGGATTTCCACTGTTATCCAGAACCATTACTTTTACACCACTACCACCAATATCAACCGATAAAGTACGGGTGTCTTCATTATTTCCCATCAAAGTTCCTCCTCAGTTATCAGCAGTTATACAAATAAATATCCTTTGTGATTTTCTTATTGTTAGGTAAAGTGGCCGTTAAGAAAAGGGGGGAGAGGAAGAGATAGGGTAATTGAGAGACAATTATTAAAAACTTCTATAATTAAATTTGAACTTTAACCTTGGACCTTTGACCTTCAACCTTTAGCGTGATTGATTTGTTACCCTAGAGATAATAGCAGTATTCCATGCTTGAAAAAATTCTCTATTAAAAATAATAGAAATATTACAGATATGGCGAATTCGGGAGATAAAATTAATCGTTATTATAGTCAAGAAGACGTACAGCAAATTTTGCAGTTAGCAATAGCACGTCAAGTTGATGATGATAAAGAATTTTCTCATGAGGTGCTTTTAGAAATTGCAGAGGAATTGGATATATCCCCGGAAACTCTTAAATTAGCAGAAGCAGACTGGGTTAATAAACAAGGAGAAATACAGCACAGACAAGCATTCAACCTTCATCGTCAAAGAAGGTTCAAAAAGCGTGCTGGTAATTACGCTATTATCAATAGTTTTTTGCTATCGATGGATTTTCTAACCGGTGGTGGTATTAATTGGGCACTTTATATTGTATTATTCTGGGGTTTATTTCTAGGTCTGGATGGTTGGAATACATTTCAAACTCAAGGTGAAGAATATGAAGCAGCTTTCCAAAGTTGGTATCGGAAGCACCAGTTAAAACGTTCTATGGATAATATTGTTGATAAATTCTTAAAATTTACTTCCCGATGGAATTAGTTTTAAATACAATTAACTAATACAATTAACTAATTCAATTAACTAACGAGTTACTGATAAAAATTAAAACGAAGAAACCCGACATTTGTTGAAGATATCGAGTTTTTCTGTTAAAGCTGAATGTTAATTAAAGCTTGCTATGAGAACCATCCCAATAAGGTGGATTGCTTGTAGATTTACAATTACATATAGCAACATTCTTTTTTCCGTCATCTTAAAAGCAACCGGTGTAAATTCACTATCTTTGTGAGAACCATCGCAAAAAGATTTGTTATTTGATTTACCGCAGCTACACCAGTAATAAGTACCAGCTTCTAATACCATTAGCGCAGGTTTTTTATCAGCAATTACAGGTTGATTCATAGTGTTCTCCTCGAAATTTAATATCACTTTTTAAGCTAATATGCTAATTTTCTAAGCATTTAACTTCCTAAAGCAATTATCAACTCTTTCACATTTAACAGAGTTTATACCTGTTTCACTTGAAACTATCTAAAGGTATGATGAAAAGTACGCACTTAAAATTCAGATACGCACCTAAAAGTAACTATGAAGTCTAAAGTAGAAAACTCTAAAAAGATGATTAGCTGTGAAGTTGAAACTACGCTGCAAATCATCGGAGGACGTTGGAAAGTATTGATTATTAGAGAATTACTTTTAGGTGTTAAACGCTTTGGAGAATTACAGCGTGCTTTACCCGGAATCACTCAAAAAATGCTGACTCAGCAATTAAGAGAAATGGAACAAGATGGAATAGTAAATCGAGAAGTATACCCAGAAATTCCTCCAAAAGTAGAATATTCTCTCACATCTTTAGGAGAAAGTTTACAGCCAATTCTCAATGCAATGCACGAATGGGGAGCGAAGCAGTTATCAGTGAACAGTAAACAGTGAACAGTGAACAGTTAACAGTTATCAATTTTCACCCGCAGGGTGTGGATCATCAATTGTTCATCAACTAATTTACTCAACTTTTTTGAGTCTAAGTATCACAATTATCTAAATTTATTCTCTGTTGCTGTTTCTCTGCACTTTCTCTAGGGTTTTTAATCTTAAAGCAATGCAAACTGATTATATAGCGCTAAGCATTTACATTAAGAAATCAATTAAAACTTAAACCTATAATTCTAAAATCTTTGACCTTTTACCTTATAAAATATAAACTCTAAGAATCATTTATTCTTCATTACAACGACTCCATAAGCATCAGGTGAAAGATAGGTTTTTGCAGATTTTATCAAACTATCTCTATCTTGGTTTTGAATATGACAGGGGAAATCAAAAGCTGGTTCTAAATCACCAACTAAAGTTTGATAGTAACCGTATAAATTAGCTCTGTCGCTTGGTCTTTCGTTAGCAAAAATAAATCTATTGGCTACACGTTTGCGAACTCTAGTAATTTCTGATTCTTCTATTTCTGTTTGAATTTTATGAATATGTTTGACTATTTCTTCTTCTACAGCAGCTAAATTTTCTACTTCACAATGAGCTGCAATCAAAAAAGTTCCCTGTAAATAGTTAGTCATATTGCTGACAGATATATAACTAACTAGTTCGCGTTCTTCTCGTAAATCTCGCCACAATCTAGATGTACGTCCGTGTCCTAAAATTGCTGAAATCACATCTAATGCATAAGTTTGATTTAATTCTATTAAACCAGGAACTCGCCACAGCATAATTAATCTTGCTTGTTGAAGATTCTCATCCACACATTCTTTACGAACAATCTTTGTAAATGCTGGTTCTTGCTCCAAGGAAATTATGTCTTGAGTTTCTATTTTACCTAGTTCCCGCTTTTCAATATCAGCAAACTCTTGAGCGATTATTTCAATTAACTCTTCTTCAGGTAAATTCCCCACAGCAACAGCAGTAATGGATTTTGGCTGATATTTCTGAGCATGAAAAGAGCGCATTTGCTCTACCTGAAGTTGAGAAATTACAGCTTCCGGACCGAGTACCGAACGACGATATGGCAACTTTTCAAAAGCGGTTTCCATTGCATTTGTAAAAGTACGACGCTGGGGATTATCTTCACTCCGTCTGATTTCTTCAAGCACTACTAAACGCTCCCGTTCAAAAGCGTCATCAGGAATAACAGGATTCATAATCATATCAATTTGCAAAGGTGCAAGTGTGGCAAAATCCTTGGGAGCAGTAGTTACATAGTAATGAGTATAATCTTGGCTAGTCGCTGCATTTGTAACAGCACCACGCTCTTCAATTCTACGTTCAAATTCTCCGCTTGCTAGTCGTTTAGTTCCTTTAAAAATCATATGCTCCAGAAAGTGAGCCATCCCATTTATAGCATCACTTTCAGCAGTCGAACCCACATCAACCCATAAATTTAGATTAACCGCTTCTACTGGCATTTGCTCTGCTACTATCGTCAAACCATTGGGTAACTGTTGTAGCTTGGGTGCATTTAAACGAGGAAATTTGAGCAGAGTTGAGGACATTTGCAGTTATGAGTCAGAGCGTCTTACTCTCTTATCATAACTATGAGTTAATCAAATATCGAACATACAATTTTTCCGAGTACATTTCTATTTAATTATTCATCATGACGCAACTTGATAAAACTTTCTAATTCTTGCTCCATCAATTGTGCAAAACTAGTTACTGTCCATTTACAATATTAGGACTTACGCAAAAAGAACGAAATTACGTCATTACGAGCGAAGCGTTAGCAGAGCGTCTCCCGAAGGGAGATAGTAATCTCACTAGACGCTGGGGTTGCTTCCCTACACTCCGTTCCGCTCGCAATGATAATTTCGTCTGCGTAAGTCCTGAATATACAGCTTTTAATAAATTTTATTTTATTATTTTTCAAGAAATAGCCAAAACATTTCGTAAAGCTTCTATTCTTTCAGGTACTAATTGATAATAAATCCAGCTACCACGTCTTTCTTTGCTGACCAAACCAGCTTCGTAAAGTACCTTCAAGTGATGGCTGATGGTTGGCTGAGACAACCCTAAAGGTTCTGTCAACTCACAAACACAAGCTTCATGCTCCGGTCGAGATGCGATTAAACTAAGCAACTGCAATCGAGTCGCATCCCCCAAAACCTTGAAAATTGCAGCCAGAACTACAGCCTCTTCTGGCTTGATTTTTGTTGATAATAGCGATGAGCAACAACTAAATTTTGCTTTAGATTTATTCATACTTACATATTGACATTCATCAATATGTCCTGCAAAGATATTGATGAACTTCGATATTGATACTCATCAATATCATATTTCGGATTTATGAAAGGGAAAGTTATGAGCATGTTAAAAACTCATGTAGCTTTAAATGCTACTGATATAGCAAAATCAGTTACGTTCTACCGAGCGATGTTTGGTGTAGAACCAGTTAAATACAAGTCTGACTATGCAAAGTTTGATATTGCAAACCCACCACTAAATTTAACTTTAAACCAAGCAATCAGTGTAAACGCGGATGGTGGTTTGTCACATTTAGGTATCCAGGTGAGTAGTACTCAAGAAGTTGAAGCTGCTATTAATCGCTTTAATGAAGCTGGATTAGATTTGTTTACAGAAGAAAATACCGATTGTTGCTATGCTTTACAGGATAAAGTATGGGTAAGCGACCCAGACAATAATAAATGGGAAGTATTTGTGGTTAAAATTGCAGATACGGTACCGGAGAAAAATATTGAAGCAGCGCAAAATGAAGATTGTTGTGCCCCAAAGTGCTGTAGTTAAAATATTAATTGTGCGTTGAAATCCTTAACAACGCACTTTGAAATTATCTCATTTGCGATTTTTCACGTGGGGGATTATTCTCTGGAGTTGGTTCCGGATTCTCTGGTGGAATTTCTGGAGTTGGTGGTTGAGGAGTTACAGCAGTATCGCGAATTGCACCTCTATAAATCAATGTACCTAGAGTGTTTAACTTAAATCCCCACCCTTGAGGTAAATTACCGTCACCATCATTTTGTCCCAAGTCTACATAAATTCTTGGTGGAATAAAATATTTCGCATCACCAACACCCATTAATTCATTCGCTTGTTTCATAATTTCATCAATTACAGCATCAAGCTCTGCATAGCTGTTATATTCTTGTTTAAGCTGCGATTTTATTAAGTTAATAAAATTCTTTACCGCTGCCAATTTATTATTTCTTTCTGCGGTTGCTTCTTCCGAAAATCCTTCAGCATAGGGATTATCAAGTCCTAATTGCTTGATGATTAATGGTTCTAAATATCCAAAAAGCTTGACCTGTGCTTGGATAATTTTAGGGTTGTTAACATCTTGATGACGCGGTAATAAAGTACGGAAAGCACGACGTAATATGTGAGAAAGCGTAAAAGCTGGAAAAGGAATGCTGTTAAAATCTACACTGATTCCATTTTCTGCCATCAGTAAGCTTAAAGGTGGTAAGCTTTCTGGTACGACCGGCATTTGAATGTTAAAAGCTTGAAATTCTGGATTTGCGCTGCGATTGCTGAGAATATTTTCTTGTCTGCGATTTTGTTTTTCTTGAATTGCGAGAATTTCTCCAGCTTTAGCTTCATCATTCAATAATGACGTTAAACCCTGGAGATTGAAGGGATAAACAAGAGTATTTAAGCCAATGTAAACAAACTCAGAACAGTAAGCCTTGTTATCTGGATTTTTGAAAAAATCGATTGCAGTTTCATCACCGAGACTAGCTAAAGCACAGTTTTTTAGAAATTCTTCCAGACTTGCTTTATCAATAACTGTAGTTGGGTCTCCTCCATTAAAATCGTTCTGAGAAAATTTCACAAATGGATTCATCAAAGCCATCCAACAGATAATGCTATCCGTATAACCTCTTTGAAACTTTGAATTCACAAATTCGGGAAAAACTATATTTTGAGCTAGCGCAACAAACCCACTTTCGCCATATAATCCTTTATGGTAGGTGTCTGGTTCGTTAAAAGAAGCAAAAGCTTTATTTCCTGCTTTCCTAACTGCCGGTACAATTACACCAGAATGATGTCCCTCATTTTTAATAAAAACTTCCATCAATTCATCGATTTCGTAGTTACTTTGGGGACTCCAACGTAAATCAATTACTTCACCATAACGGTCTTTATTGTACTGATAGGTACAAATTAGTAGACCATACTGTTCGAGAAACTGGACAATATCCTCATGTCCTGAAATGGTTTTTCCTTCAGAATTATTAATTATTTCCTCATCAGCAATACCGATAAAACCAGGTGTTTTAATAGTTTCTATATTCAATATAGTTTCATCATCAACGATTACTTGCTTGTTAAATAATCGTTTCAAATCTTTTACTGGTTTCCCGTCTTTATAATCCGGACCTTGGATAGAATTAAAAATTTCTAAATCTATTTCTTCAGCAGGATGCAAAGGCAAACCTGTATTTGAAAGTAAACTGTTATTCAGGTTCATATATTAGTCTGTGAGTATCAAATACTTCGTAATATGTCATACACCACGATAAAAGACTTGAATTTCAGAAGAACTTAATATTTAAATTAGTATTTAGTCAAAGCAAAATTGCTAAGTAAACTCGGAATTCACAACTTTTAAATCTCTCCTTTTCTTCTTATCCCCTTGTATTCCCCGTCCCCTCATCCCTTCCTTACTGCTTTGCTCCAGAAGCTTTCAAAGTTTTGACAATACTCGGATAACCGTTAAATTCTGCCAGCATCAAAGCAGTGTATCCACCTCTATTTTTCAACTTTATATCAGCACCAGCCTTTAACAATACTTCTACTACTTTGATATAACCAAGTGACACTCCCCACATCAATGCTGTAGCGCTGTTTTCGTCTTTGAAATTTATATCAGCACCATGAGTTAATAATTCTTGAGTAACAGTTTTAAAATTGCGTTTAGTAGCTTCAATTAATAAAGTTTTACCATCTTTTAATTGAGTATTAGCATCAGCACCATTTTCTAACAATACTTTTACAGTTTCAGCGTTCCCTTGTATTGTTGCCAAAGTTAACGGTGTTTCTCCTAAATTTGTTGCTTCGACATCAGCACCTTTTTTAATAAGTGCTTTGACAATAGTGCTATACCCCTGTAAAGCTGCTACAAGTAAAGGTGTATCTCCCAAATTATTTCTTTTATTAACATCTGCATTTTGATTCAGAAGTATTTCTACAATGTCAGTCAAACCTTCAACAACTGCAATATGTAAAGGTGTTTCTCCCTCTTTATCTTGAAAATTTACATCAGCACCATTATTTACTAAAGTTGCAACTACAGGAGTATTTCCTGCTGCTACAGCAACAGATAATGCTGTTTCTCCATCAAGATTTTTTTCATTTATATCAATATTATTTGCTAACAGGACTTCAACTATTCCTAAATATGTTTTTTCAGCAGCTAATATTAATAAGTTATCGCCTTGTTCATCTCGAATATTTACATCAGCACCTGCTTTAAGCAAAGTTTCGACTATATGAGAATGCCCTTGTTTTACAGCTAATTGTAAAGCTGTATCGCCATCTTTATCTTGAATATTTACATTAGCGACCGCATCTACTAAAGCTTTAACTATAGGGTTATAACCTTTGAGAGCAGCTATCATTAAAGCCGTACTGCCATCTTCGTTAACGGCATTTATATCGGCACCTTCTGCTATTAATATACGTACAATATCAACTTGTTTCGCAGCACTAGCTAACATTAAAGCCGTCAAGCCGTAACGTTTTCTTTTATAATCAATATTTGCGCCAGAATCGATAAGTACTTTAACGATTTCCGTATATCCAGAATTCGCTGCAAACATTAACGCTGTAGTACCATCTTTATCATTGACACTTGCAGAAGCACCCGTACTTAAAAAAGTTTGCACCCTCTTGATATCGCCACTTCTAGCCGCTTCTAGTAGCGAAGCATTATTTTTGCTCATTGTTGGTAGTTAGTTGTTAGTTGTTAGTTGTTGGGGAAGAAAGAAGGAACAAGAAGTTAACTCCTAATTCCGAACTTAGGGATTTATCCAATTCCCTATGCCCTCTCTTGGAAAGTTGCTCTTGGGGGTTTCCCCCAAGACCGCACTTTCCGCAATGCCCAATGCCCTATTTCCAATTCCCGATTCTTATTTTCCCATCCTCTACTACCTATTCCCACGACGCGCTATGCTAATTTTTATGAAGATTTAAGTATTGGGGGAGAACACTATGGAGCTTTCACCGGAAATTAAATATTGGATGCAGTTTTTTCATCCGGTGCTAATGTGGGCACTGTTAGCATGTACGCTTTATGCGGCTTATTTAGGTCTACAGGTGCAGCGTACTAGAAATGCTAAGGGTGAAGAAAAAAAAGAACTTATTAAAGGTAAGTACAATATCAAACACTTTCAAATAGGCTCTTTGTTGTTAGCACTAATGGTATCGGGTTCTGTTGGAGGGATGGCTGTGACCTATATTAATAATGGTAAATTATTTGTTGGTCCGCATTTAATCGCTGGACTTAGTATGACGGCATTAATTGGTTTTTCCGCTTCTTTATCTCCATTTATGCAGAAAGGAGCAAATTGGGCGCGGGTTAGCCATATCTTGTTGAATTTTACGATTTTAGGGCTTTTTACCTGGCAAGCTATTAGTGGCGTGCAAATTGTGCAAAAGATTCTCAGTAATGCTTAGTAACGCATAAATTATGAGTATGAAGTGTGAAGCATGAAGAAAGCATACTCTTTCATGCTTCATCCTTCAACTTTCATGCTTTTTGAGATTTACGTGGAAAAGGTATGTCTAAAGATTGATGAAATTCTTGCTGAACTTTACGTGTTAAACGTCGGGACACTTGACGAACGATTTGATTGAGCAAACGGTCACCAGTTTTTTGAATTAAGGAATTAGGTAAGCGTTTTATAAATTTAGGAAATTCAACATAAACATTTAAATGTAATTCCCATTCAACTTTAGTTATAAAATTTGACTCGTTTTGACTTTCAGCTAACTGTAGGGATGCACGGTAATCTACATCGTAACCAGGAGGTTGGTAATTCGGAATAGGTATGGTGTGAATCCGGTAAACACCTTCATCAGGAGGTAAAAGCTCTAAACCAATTTTTGGTTCAACTTCATAATTAAAAGCACCGAAACGACCAATGATTATTTCGTAACCATTTTCTCCTAAAGACTCTACTTGCATTGGTTGAGCGCAACGAGAAAACCATTCAGAATGATTATTGAGAAATTTAGCTACAGTTTCCGCAGGTGCGTATAGCTCCATACAGTCATTAAAGGTACCGCAAAATTTCGTTTCTTCCTGTAAATCTAATTCTAAGGGTAAGTTTTGGGTATCAGATATAGTTGATGCCACAGATATAATTTGTTCCCTTTTTGGCTCAGATTTACACTTTCGATTGATTGAAACCATAAGTGCATTCCTGTATACTTTTAAGTTTATATAAAATAATAATTCCCATCCTAGATGAAATCTTTCGCATCAATAAGGCAAATTCATCGAAACATTAACAATCTGAAATAAAGTTCACCATTACTCTACAATAGAGAACGAAAGATAGTGATATATGTTTCCCAACTCGGGGTTAGATATGAAAGCTTTTGTAGCAGGGGCAACAGGTGAGACAGGAAGACGTATCGTGCAAGAATTAGTAGCACGTGATATCCCAGTTCGTGCATTAGTGAGAGATTTGGAAAAAGCTAAAAGTATTTTGCCTGCAAATGTGGATTTAGTGCAAGGTGATGTGTTGGAAGCTGAAAGTTTATCTGCTGCTTTGGCAGATAGTACAGTGCTACTATGTGCGACTGGTGCAGCACCTAGTTTTGACCCTACTGGACCTTATAAAGTTGATTTTGAAGGAACGAAGAATTTAGTTGAAGCGGCTAAATCGAAAGGAATAGAGCATTTTGTAATTGTTTCTTCTCTATGCGTTTCTAAGCTATTCCATCCGTTAAATCTATTTTGGTTAATTTTAGTTTGGAAAAAACAAGCCGAAGAATACATTCAGAAAAGCGGCTTGAATTATACGATTGTCCGTCCCGGTGGATTGAAAAACGAAGACAACAGCAACTCTATTGTCATGCAAAGTGCTGACACAATGTTTGATGGCAGTATTCCCCGACAAAAAGTAGCTCAAGTCTGTGTAGAATCGCTTTTCCAAACAGCTTCACGCAATAAAATTGTAGAAATTGTTTCCAGAGAAGACGCTGCTAATAAAAGTTTTGCTGAGCTATTTGCAGCAGTAGCATAAAAGGGAAGTAGTAAGTAGTAAGTAGCAAGTAGTAAGTAAGTTGATAATTAGTTTTTATTATAGGTTGTTGAACAACACATTTAAAAACTTTTACTCGCTACTCTTTACTCGCTACTCACTACTTAAATAATTTCTACCCCCTCTTCCCCCTCTCCCCTCTCTACCCCTTCTAATTCAATTACGAATTACATTCTTCTTCCCTCGGTCACGCAAAAATAATAGTTGCTAGAATTAAACTTGTTCGACAATCCGGTTTAATCAAAATTTTACTTTGCCGGAATTGTTGGATTTACTATTGTTGTTATTTATTACGTGGCTATTTTAGATAATATTAATGAGTCAAACTGTTAGAGGTTTTCACTTCAAGGGTGTTGAAAAGCTAATCGGTCCTGTAGCCGCTCTTCTAGCTTTTGTCTGCATGTTCCAGTGGTATATTCACGGGAGTTTAGAACCGAATAGCGACCCGATATTTGACAAGAAGCAGCCACCTTTAATTATGGAAGGAGGAGACCCTTACATCCGCGCTTTGATGCGAACCATTTCTGCAAGTGAAGCTAATGTCAAGCGTCCTTATTCAGTTTTGTATGGTGGAGAACATGTCAGCGATTTAAGTCGTCACCCCGAAAAGTGTGTCAGAATTCCTATCGGACCAAATACAGGAAATTGTTCTACAGCAGCAGGTAGATACCAGGTTATCAATACTACTTGGTTTAAAATTGCCGAGCGCTATCATCCCGAGCAACCAATGCCAATGATGTTTTGGGCTAATTACAGTTTTGAGCCACAATATCAAGATAGAGTTGTTCATGATTGGTTAAACAACCCTAAAGAATGGGGAGTTAATATTTCTGGATTATTGCGACAAGGGAAAATTAACAAAGTTTTGAAAACACTTTCTCCGACTTGGACAAGTTTGGGATATGGTATTGAAACTAATTCGGTAAGCAGTAGTTTGCCAAGAATTTATCAGAAAGTTTTGCAAGAAGAATTAAGTGCGGTTAGTAAAGCTCAATAATAATAGAAATATGAAAATGTGATTTCACATTGAAAGAGACGTAGCAATACACCCCGTCTCTACACGGGTTTCATATTTGACAGAAAATGTAAATA
This sequence comes from Cyanobacteria bacterium J06621_15, assembly GCA_038525335.1. Taxonomy (GTDB): domain Bacteria; phylum Cyanobacteriota; class Cyanobacteriia; order Cyanobacteriales; family Nostocaceae; genus Rivularia. The sequence continues at coordinate 13,024 of JBCBHT010000098.1, forward strand.
AAATGTCACGACAACAGACCCTACAAATCTAATGTAAAGAAGTCTCGAATACTTTCTATAAATGCTGCTGTATTTTCTAAATGTATATTATGAGCGGCATTATCTATTACATTTAACTTAGAAAATTCATTTATATTAGCCATTTTAGTATTTATATCAATAAATTTCGTATCATTCTCTCCAGCTAATAAAAGCAAAGGAACCTGATTCTGCTGCAAATTATTCCACAAAGAAGGTTGAACTCCAATACCCATTAAACGTAAAGATTTTGCCAATTCTACGGGATTATTTAGCAAGCGATTATTAATCATCTGCTCGAATTGAGGATGATTCTTTATATTGCCAAAAATCGGCTGATTGTACCAATTATCTAAAAAACTTTTAAAATCATCCTTCGCAATCATTCTTGTTAATTTTCTCGCTATTTGTCCATCTCTTTTAACTCTTTCTACTTTTTCTTTCTCAGTTAATAACCCAGGAGAAGCTGATTCTAAAATGACTTTATGGAAATATTCATGAAAATGAAGCATTAAATATAAAGCCAATCTTCCACCCATTGAATATCCAAGTAAAAAACACTGGCTAATTTTTAATTCATGTAATAATTCATTTAATAAATTAACTAATCCATCAGCAGTTTTTGCCATTGTATAGCAATCATCATTTAATACTTGAGTTTTTCCATGTCCGGGAAGGTCAATGCTAAGACAATAAAAGTTATTAACTAATACATTTACTGTCTCTTCAAATTCATAACTGTTTCCCATAAAACCATGCAAAAAAAGAATCAGTGGTTTATTTGAATTACCACTGAAACGATAATTAAATCTATAATTTTTCCAAACCATTAAATATATCTAGTCTAAGAAATATAAACACCCATAACAAAACTTTCTTACTCTGAATAAAGCTAAAATTTCAATTATCATTCAACACTTAAGGTAAAAATCTATCCAAAGCCGCTTTTAATTCTTCCATTTCAGCATCAATATTACCGTCTTTTGCAGCTCTAGCAACACACTCCGTAAGATGTTCGTCTAAGACAATCCGCGCAACTTTATCGATTGCACCTCTAACAGCAGCGATTTGTAGCAAAACATCAGGACAAGGAGTATTTTGCTGCACCATAGTCTTAATTCCTCTCACATGTCCTTCTATACGTGACAAACGATTAATTATTTTTCGTAAAGACTCTTCGCTATGAACGTGGTCGTGAGTTGAATGCGTATGATTATGGTTATGTTCTTTAGTTGTAGTATCTGTACTGTTACTCAGTATCGGCTCATTTTCCTTTGAAGTTCCATTCATGTGCTATTCACAGGGTTGAAGCAGTACTTATCATCGTAGCGCAAAGAGCAAACAGTCACTCGAGTATGCGGTAATCCTCAAAGTAGCTTGTAACAAGCAATTAGCTCTGTGAGCAGAGAAAACGCAAACCTAATTTTTGCTAATATGATTAATAAATTAAATGCCAGATAAAGTTCGTTTTACGCTCTATATGTAAGTATTAGGGCTTAAAAACACGAAACTTTGCAGTAATGCAAAACGTCTAAATCTACGATTTCTGAAGAAATTGCTTTCAATAGCTTCAGATAGAATTTGTCATGAATAAGTAACAATCAGGCTGAAACAAGTCTTGGTGATGAAATATACATATTTTTCTAAGTCTATTAGACAATTAGGTACGCATTTATTAGCAATAGTTGTCGGAGTTTTGTTGAGCGTTAATAGTCTTTCAGTATTACCGTCTCAAGCAGAACCCGCACCTAGTATATCTGCTGATTCGCAATTGTTTGCTCAGAAGCCATCAAGTGGTTCTGCTGCGATTGGAAGTAGTAGTTTTGTTACTGCTGCGGTTAATCGAGTTGGTATGGCAGTAGTTCGTATTGATACCGAGCGCACGGTAAGCCGTCGTCTTCCCGAACTTATGGACGACCCGTTTTTTAGAAGATTTTTCGGCGATTCTTTACCTCGAAATTTGCCTCCAGAAGAACTTCGTGGTTTAGGTTCTGGCTTCATTATTGATAAAAGCGGATTAGTTTTAACCAATGCTCATGTGGTTGATAAAGCAGATAAGGTAACGGTTCGACTCAAAGATGGTCGTAAATTTGAGGGTCAAGTTCAAGGGGCTGATGAAGTTACGGACTTAGCAGTTGTAAAAATCAACGCTGGTAGCGATTTACCAGTTGCTACCTTGGGTTCATCTGATAACGTTCAAGTTGGAGATTGGGCTATTGCGGTTGGAAATCCTTTGGGTTTTGACAATACAGTAACTTTGGGAATTGTTAGTACTTTGAAACGTCCTAGTTCTCAAGTTGGTATTTCCTCAAAGCGTTTGGAGTTTATTCAAACCGATGCAGCTATTAATCCTGGAAACTCTGGTGGTCCTTTATTAAACGATAGAGGGGAAGTTATCGGTATAAATACTGCAATTAGAGCAGATGCAATGGGTATTGGTTTTGCCATTCCTATCGATAAAGCAAAGCAAATCAGCAGCGAATTGCAGCGTAACGGAAGAGTTGCTCACCCATTTATAGGTATAGGAATGGATGATCTAACCCCCGATAAAGCACGACGAATCAACCAAAATCCTAATTCTCCGATTCGAGTACCGGAAATAAAAGGTGTTTTAGTCGGAAGAGTTGTACCCAATTCTCCAGCAGCTAGAGCGGGTATCCGTATAGGAGACGTAATTACAGCAATCGATGGAAAATCTATTACCACTGGCGAACAATTGCTGAATATAGTTGAAAACAGCGGTGTAGGTCAAAATTTACAATTGAAAATACGAAGAGGTTCTCGTACTCAGCAGCTATCGTTACGTACTGCTGACATGAAGGATTTTTCGTAATTTGGTAATAGGTAATTGGGAATTGGGAGTAGGGAATGAGGTTAAAGGTTAAAGGTTAAAGGTTAAAGGTCTAATAATAACTTTTATCCAAATTCCTAACTCTTAACTCTTAATTCCTAACTCCTAACTCCTAACTCTTAACTCTTAATTCCTAATTCCTAACTCTTAATTCCTAACTCCTAACTCCTAACTCCTAACTCCTAACTTTTTAAGTTCTACGTACAAAGGGTTTCATGTCTTGTAAAATAACTTCGTGGTGATGCTCTTGAGCATAATGTGCTACGTCATTAATTTTGACTATTTGAGCATCGGGTGCGGAGTCAGCGAATTTTTCTGCCATTTCTAGGTTTAACCAGGGGTCAGTTTTTCCCCACTGAATTAAAATCGGTTTTTGCCATTGTTTAAATCCAGATTCGATTTCTTCCATTGCAGTATTTAATTGCAAGTTCCGAATTGTTGCTAATAAACTTCTTCCGGTTGCGGAAGCTTTTAAAAAAGGTTTGCGATAAATATCTAAATCCTTGTCTTTGATAACGTAGCGGCTACCACCTTCTAAAGTTCGGTCAACTAACAATGGGTCTTGAGTCATCATTTCACCTGCTAAGGGTAAACCCATTTGTTGAATTTTCCAAGGTAATTTAGCTGTAGATGAAATTGGCGTGTTGAGTATAATTATGCTGGCTATTTTGTCAGGATTGCGTAGAGCATATTGTAAACCAACAGAACCTAAAAAACCTTGAACGACTAACGAAAAACGTTCGAGTTCTAACGCTTCAATAAAACTATCTAAAGCTTTTAAATATGCTTCGGGAGTGTAAGCAAAATCTCTTTTTTCTGGTTTAGCTGAAAACCCGGAACCAATCCAGTCTGGTGCAATAACTTTATTCCCCTGTTCGGCTAATTCTGGCATTATATAGCGCCAGCTATAACTCTGTGAAGCTAAACCATGTAGCAATAAAACGGGTAATAAATTGCTTCTACCTACCGGTTCTACTTGACGGTAAAACCATTCTAGTGAATCTACTGTTATTTTATGTTCTTTTATGGACATTATCAAAAAGCCTTACGCAAAGTGTGATGTTATTAATTCCCCATGTGAATTAGAAACTGTCATCGGTAGAAGCTGTAAAAATAAAACTTCTCCCATAACTAGCATAGGCTTTTCGATGCTTTTAATGAAATTAGTTAATAGCGATAAATGTAGAAATGTTGCGATTATAAGCTTCAAACTTGAAGATTAAAGCTAGTTGCAGCAATGGTAATTTGGATTTCTCAATAAAAACCGCTATTGTCCGATAACAGCTAACATAATTTGTAGGTTGGGTTGAAGTATGAAACCCAACACCCAAGTTGGGTTGCGCTTCACTTAACCCAACCTACGAAGCGACTTCTTGACCCCGCAAAATTAATGTGGTTGAGTACTAGGCTATGATGGAAAGCTAAACGCTTTTTCTGAAGACATTAAGCTTGTAGTTCTAGAGTTCTTCAAGCACCATCGAGTTATACTTAAGATAATATATTACTAGTTTGTAGCATTTTTATGCTATCTTTCCCGTTCTTATCCTTATCAAAAATGATTATTATGTAAGCAGCAGCAATAAATAAAGAATAGTATTATGTATAGTGCAAATTCTCTGAAGGCAGAACTCAATGCAAAAGGGTGGCGATTGACACCACAGCGTGAAGTCATTTTACAGATATTTCAAAATTTACCAAGAGGAAAACATTTAAGTGCAGACGACTTAAGTAAATTGCTTGAAAAGCGCGGGGAAGAAATTAGTTTATCAACAATTTATCGAACTCTAAAGTTAATGACACGAATGGGACTATTACGAGAGTTAGAATTAGCAGAAGTACACAAACATTATGAACTTAATACAACTTCCCCCAATCATCACCATCATATTGTTTGCGCTCAATGTAATATGACAATTGAATTTGATAATTCAACTATTCTCAAGCAAGCTATCAAGCAAGTTGAAAAATCTCATTTAGAACTGATTGATTGTCAGTTAACTATCTATGCAGTTTGTCCAGAAGCTATAAGAAAAGGTTTTCCTGCTACTATGTCTGAAAATTGGGCTTGTTCTCGTGCGAAAATTGCAGAAGACAAGTTAGAACAAGATTTGCTAAGTAATTAGAGATAAGTGTCTAAATAAGGCATTGACACACTCCAACGAAGTTGTAGGGTTTTCAAAGTTCTGACGAGTGGTGTTGATTTTGTCGTAGCAAAAATTAACAACACCTTGCTGTATGCAAGTACAGCCTAGTAAATACCATGTACTGTCAATAATATTGATACAAAAATTAATACCCTATAACCACTTTGCAGTTACTGTACACAGCATCGTTTCTAAAATCCACTATAGCAATTCGCTACCCCAAAAACACGTTATTTTCTCTGAAGAGGATATTTTTCTCTAGAAATACTCGTAATTTTTGGGTATTTTCTGTACTTTAAAATGAATCACGTAATTTCTAGTATTTCAGCTTTATCTTACTTTTAACTTATTCTCACTAGGTTTCTAAAACCTCACGCTGCTTTAAAAAATCGAATGATTTCCCGAACGTGTTCTAAAAATTGCCCATCGGTAGAAAGTTGAGCAATTGCTTGTTTTGATTCTCTGGATAAACGCTCGTGTTCTAGTTTGTTAGTTGCTTTTAATTCTTCTATTGTTGCAGCGATAGTTGCTAATTCTTTACGAGTTTGTTGTGAATGAACATTCTGCTTTGCTGCTAAAGAGTCGGGGTTTTCTGGGTTAAGCTGTGCTTCGATGATAAATACTTTTTCTTCTACAGCACTAAAGCGATTGCGTAACTCTACAATGTCTTCCCGAGGATATTTTAATTCTCTACCAATGTTTGTTAATCGCTTATATAAGTATTCGTAAGCGCTAATAGCTGGACGCAAACCTGTTAATAATAATGCTGCACCGGAACTAATATAACCAACAGCACTGATGCCGGTAGCTGCTAATGTATAAAGACCGATTGTAGATAAGATATGTAGAGAAATTGCAATTATTAACGAACGCTTTACCAAAAGTTTGACGTATTTTAACTGCTTTTCATCGACGGGAATTTCTTTTTCAATAGATTGTTCTGCATCAAATAAGGTTTCTTTGGCTTTGAAATGAATATTCCAAGGTACGGTAACAATTACCAAAAGCCACCAAAAACTTGCACCACCAATTACCCAATCAAGAAAGTTACCAGCAGGAATATGAAACCATTGCAGTACGCTAAATGCTAGAAGTGTTGTTACTACAATACTGATAGTGCTGCTGATAAATAAATTTAAATACATAGTAATATCAAAAGTTTACTAAAGTTGTAGTGCTACGGGAAGGTCAAAGGTTTAATAATCATAGGTTTCAACCTTCATTGATGTCCTAATCTAATGACGTAGCGCTGCATTACTTAAATCATGGTTAGATATTACAAAATATAATTGAATACTTGTGATGGTTTTTATATTTACACAATATTGTCTGTATAAATCACTATAAATTAACTGTTTATAGATGTCTTATAGTTGATATCAATGTGATAGTTTTATAACTTGCACGTAGGTTGGGTAATTTTACAAAATACCTACTACAAATCATAGCTTTATCATTTATTTAAAATAGTGCAAAGTATTGGTAAAGGTAAATGTAATTACTTCTCTACATTAGACAATTTGGTATGACTAAATAATTGCCTAGGATATATAATAACTGTCTACCGACTTTTACTTTCAATATTATAAAACGGGAAATATCCTGACTTTCCTGGTACAGCAATTAATTTAAGTATAAGAAATTCGCATGGAAAAGCAGTTCGAGCGATTGGAACGTAACGAAGTTATATCTATTAGCGCGGAAGACTCTGGAAATCTAGAAATTTCTAGTACTTTTAAAGTTCTGGAACTGATAGAAGTTATACAGAAATATATTAGTTTTCAGATGCCAGAAGCATCTTTATTTGATGAAGGTATTGATTGTGAAATTTTAAAGTTAGGTGCTAGAGGTTGGAAAAAAGGAAAGGTGAGAATTTGCGTTGAATTTTCTCCCGAAGAACCGGAATATCCTTTGGAAGACCTGGCAGAATTATTGGAATAAATTTTAGGTCAAAGGTTAAAGGTTAGAGGTCAAAGGTTAAATTAATTATTAGTAGTTCTTAACTCTTAACTCCTAACTCCTTACTCCTAACTCTTATTACCAGTCATCTTCATTTTTATTAGGTCTTTTTCTCGGATTTCTACGTTTACTTTCTAAAGGTGGAAGTTTTTGCCTTTCATCTTCATAATAATCGTCAGTTTCTCTAGGTCTTTCTGATTGCTCCATTTCGTATGGTTCTAATTCATCTTCGTAATATCTATTAGTTTCTTTAGGTCTTTCTCTTGGTGAAGATTCATATGGTTCTAATTCATCTTCATAATATCTCTCAGTTTCTCTAGGTCTTTTTCTTTGCGAACGCTCCCATTCATCATCTTCGTAATATCTGTCAATTTCTTTACTTCTTTCTCTGGGTGAGCGTTTCCATTCGTCATCTTCGTAGTATCTGTCAATTTCTCTACGTCTTTCTCTGGGTGGACGACGACGATTGCGTGGTCTTTCTTCTCTATCATCGTAAATGCGACGACTTACTTCTTTAAAGTAATCTTGACGTAAGAAAGGATAATCGCTAACCCATAAATTGCGATTAGGAATATATATATCAGTTATTTCTTCTATTCTGCTCAAATCGGAAGTGCTGGAAAAAACCAACATTTCTGCGACTTGACCGCGATTAATAATTTTGTGGGAAGGTTGTAATGGTGCTTTAAGTAAAGCAGTAAATCCGCTTTCGTCTCCAACTTCTAAGTTAATTCGTTTTTCTCGATTTTCTACAATTACTAAATCACCTTTGTTATTGACTGTTTCTTGGGTACCAATCAATTCTTCCGTAATCCACCAGTCTAAAACTTGACCTCGAAAAAAACCAGCATATTTGTAACGACGATATTTCCAATTTCGCAAACTAGACCACAATACCGGTCCCCATAACCAGTACAGAGCGCCAACTAGTCCAAAGAAAAATACAACCGGACCTAAAGGCAGCCGTAAAATTACTTCTATGAGTAAAATTACAGTTGCAATAATTACAGATATTAATAATCGCTGCAAAAAATCGGAAAATTTTCCCCAATAGTATTTGTATTGCAAGCCAGTAGCAATTAGGGGAACTAGTTGTTCAAATTTCTCGCGTGTCAGTGGGACAAGCATTTTAGATTTTAGATTTTAGATTTTAGATTTTGGATTTTGACAACGGATGCGTTTATTTTGCATTAAATTAGGACTTACACAATTAATTAATGGATAAATAATTGTAGGATGTGTGACGCGAGTGATAAATGCTAAAAGCAAATTCAAATTTTTAGCGTCACGCACCAACTGTGAGTTTTCACGCTCCGCAGTTTATAAGCCTTATTAAAGAATCTTCTCTAATCCATATACTAACGACTTTAGCTGAATAACTTTGCGAATTGCTAACAATACTCCTGGCATGTAACAAGTTCTATCGCTGGTATCATGTCGTAAAGTGTAAATTTGACCGGATGCGCCAAAAATAACTTCTTGGTGAGCAATTAAACCCGGTAAACGAACGCTATGAATTCTAATTCCTTCATCGGCTTGGCTTCCCCGCGCTCCAGCTATATGCTCGGTTTCATTTACTATAGCTTGGTTATAGGTTTTACCTAATTCTCCCAACATTTGAGCAGTTTTAATTGCAGTACCGCTTGGTGCATCTGCTTTTTGATTGTGATGAAGTTCGATAATTTCAACATGTTCAAAATATTGCGATGCTGTAACTGCTGCTTGTTGAAGCAATACCATCCCAATAGAAAAATTCGGAATAATTAAACATCCAGTAGAAGCTTTATCAGCAAACTCAGCCAAATCCTGAAGTTTTTCCGCACTTAACCCGGTAGTTCCGACAACAGGACGTACTCCATAAGCGATAGCACTACGAACGTTGTCGTATACGCAGTCGGGATGCGTAAAATCAACCACAACACCCTGCTGCTTTCCTTGAGAAGCAAAAGCCAGCATCGGTTCCATTTGGTTAGTAATAGGAACTTCCAAAGGTTCGCTTAAACCAGCTAACTCGCCTGCATCTTTTTCCTGGTGTTCGGGACTTGTATCAATTGCACCAACCAAATCCATATCTGGTGCTTCCGAAACAGCTTTGATTACCTCCCGACCCATTTTTCCCGCAGCACCATTAACAACAACTGGTATAGGTTCTTGATTAGCCATATTTATAATTTGAAATCCACAAAGGAATTGTAGACCCTGTAGAGTTTTTGGGAAAGATGGGGAGATGGGGAAGAGGGGGAGACAAAGGGTTAGGAGTTAGGAGTTAGGAGTTAGGAGTTAGGAGTTAGGAGTTAGGAGTTAGGAGTTAGGAGTTAGGAGTTAGGA